>NZ_JAMYOZ010000092.1:0-512 GCF_040320095.1 Mesorhizobium sp. M0800 | reverse complement strand
AGATGGCCGCGCAAGGCGTTGATCGTCTGGGTGCGCTGCCGCACCAGCAGATCACGAGCCCGGAATACGGCCGCACTCGCCTGCTCCTCCTCACTCTTCACGGTGACAAAGCGCATGGTCGGCCGCTGCGCGGCCTCGCAGATCGCCTCGGCATCGGCGGCGTCGTTCTTCTGCCGCTTCACGAAAGGCTTCACATAGGATGGCGGGATCAGACGAACGGTGTGCCCGAGCTTGCCGATCTCGCGCGCCCAGTGATGCGCCCCAGAACAGGCCTCCATGGCGACCAAGCAGGCCGGCTGCCCAGCGAGAAACGCAAGCACCTTGTCGCGTCGCAGTTGCTTGCGGAAAACAATGGCGCCCGCCGCATCGGCTCCATGCGCCTGAAACACATTCTTCGCTAGGTCCAATCCGATCGTGTTAACTTCCATTGTGGACGCTCCCTCTCTTACGGTGGCTGTCAAACACCACCATTCTGGCACATCGATGCCGTCGAGGGGGCGTCCACCCCATCA
>NZ_JAMYOZ010000091.1:0-581 GCF_040320095.1 Mesorhizobium sp. M0800 | reverse complement strand
ACAAGGACAAGCGCCTTGTGAACTGGGACCCGAAGCTGTTGACCGCCATCTCGGATCTCGAGGTCGAGCAGCAGGAAGTCAACGGCAACCTCTGGCACTTCCGCTATCCGGTCGAAGGCATGACCTTCGATCCGGAAAATCCGAAGACCTTCATCACCGTTGCGACGACCCGGCCGGAGACGATGCTGGGCGATACGGCTGTCGCAGTCCACCCCGACGACGAGCGTTTCCGGCATCTCGTCGGCAAGAACCTCATCCTGCCGATCGTCGGCCGCAGGATCCCGGTGGTGGCGGACGAGTATTCCGATCCCGAAAAAGGCAGCGGTGCGGTCAAGATCACGCCGGCGCATGACTTCAATGATTTCGAGGCCGGCAAGCGCCACCGGCTGCCGGCGGTCAATATCCTCACCGTCAATGCGGCGGTGAGCCTCAAGGACAATGAGGACTTTCTCGCCGGGCTGGAGGTGACGCCGGAGCGCTAGATGTTTGATCCCGGGCTTTGATGGGGCATCCTTATCCTCCGAATCAAAGGATGCGCTATGGGCCAAATTCTGCATGGGAGCGCCACAACGACAGAGGCG
>NZ_JAMYOZ010000090.1:0-596 GCF_040320095.1 Mesorhizobium sp. M0800 | reverse complement strand
CATGATGGGGTGGACGGCGCCCGACGGCATCGGATGTGCCAGAATGAGTTCGTTGAGATCTCAAACAAGGGAGCCGTCCGTGGAACACCTTATCCGTATTGGCATGGATACGTCCAAGAGTGTTTTTCAGCTGCATGGTGTCGACGCTGCGGAGCGTTCGGTGCTGGTGCGTAAATTGCAACGGCGGGCGGTAGTCCCGTTCTTCGCCAAGCTTGCGCCGGTGAGGATCGGGCTGGAGGCGTGCGGCGGCTCGCATTACTGGGCGCGCACGCTGTCGGGGCTGGGCCATGAGGTGGTGCTGATCGCGGCGCAGCACGTGAAGCCATATGTGCGGCGCGGCAAGCATGACGCGGCTGACGCCGAGGCGATCTGCGAGGCGATGAGCCGGCCCAGGACACGCTTTGTTGGGATCAAGAGCGGCGAGCAGCAAGCGGCGCAGATGCTGTTTGGGGTGCGCGAGCAGCTGGTGCGGCGGCGCACGCAGCTTTCCAACACGATCCGCGGCTACGCAGCCGAATTCGGCCTGGTGGCCGCACAAGGCCTTGCCCGCATCGAGCCACTGCTGGCCCGCATTGCCGGCGACGCGACGGTGCCGG
>NZ_JAMYOZ010000089.1:0-695 GCF_040320095.1 Mesorhizobium sp. M0800 | reverse complement strand
TGAGGAAGTGCACGTAGCAGCGCTGCCAGACCGCTTCGGGCAGCACTTCGCGGATTGCCGCCCTGAGCCCCGGATGGTCGTCGGAGACGACGAACTCGACGCCGGCGAGCCCGCGATTCTTGAGCCCCGTCACGAACTCGCGCCAGCTCGAATGGCTCTCCCGGTTGGCCAGCTCCACGCCCAGAACCTGGCGCCGGCCCTCCCAATCCACGCCGATCGCCACCAGCACCGCCTGGCTGGCGATCACGCCCGCCTCGCGAGCCCGTTCATAGCGCGCGTCCAAGATGAGATACGGATAGCTTTCCTCGAGCCGCCGCGTGAAGAACGCCTTGAGCGCCTCATCCAGCCGCATCGTCGCCTCGCTCACCGTCGAGGCCGAGAAGGAGTGGCCGCACAATTCCTCCGTCACCGCCTTCACCTTGCGGGTCGAGACGCCCTGCACGTACATCTCGACCAGCGCCGACACCAATGCCTTCTCCGAACGCTGGTAGCGCTCAAACAACTCCGTCGAGAACCGGCCAGCCCGATCCTGCGGAACGCGAAGCTCCAGCACCCCGACCCGCGTCACCAGCTTGCGCTCGTAATAGCCGGACCGGTAACTCGTCCGCTCCGCCGTCCGCTCGCCTTTCTCGGCCCCGATCGCCTCCGTCATCTCGGCTTCAAGAACCTCCTGCACGACACTCTGCAATGCTTGG
>NZ_JAMYOZ010000088.1:0-763 GCF_040320095.1 Mesorhizobium sp. M0800 | reverse complement strand
TAAAGAGGTGAAACCCCAATGCTCGATACTTATCCTACCAAAGGTATGCGGTGGCCCGCTTGGGTGAAGCAGCGTTTGGCGTTCCACGGTGCACCCCTTGGAATTTTGCTAACTGAACGCATGCCTAACCCGGGCGTGCGCCCTTATTTACCCGGGTGCGTTGCCAATGCGACAACTTGGAGCGTCCCTGTGCGCTATAAGATAGTGCCCGGCCTTAACGACACGTCCATCTTTGCGTCCGACGGCGATAAGATGACGCCGGCTGTGGTGGAGGCAGCTCTCGAGCTCGTCCGTGAGGGTGCTCAATTGATTACCTGCAACTGCGGGTACTCGATTCGATTCCAGCAAGCGGTGCGTGATGCGGTAGATGTGCCGGTGTTCCTGTCGAGCCTTCTCCTCGCTCCTTTTCTCGAAAAGATGCTTCCTGCCAGCCAGGCGCTTGGCATAATTGTGGCAAGCAAGTCTGCACTGACGCAGGACATGCTAGTTGCGAGCGGGTTGCGAGCCGATATTGGCCGTAGGGTTGTCATCGCTGGACTCGAGGACACTCCCGTGTTCGGGGACGCTTGGGTTACACCCTCGGGCGACTTGGACGTCGGGGGCTGCCAGGCCGACGTGGTTAATACCGCGGTAGCTCTACAAGAGGAGCGACCCGACATTGGTATGCTGCTGCTGGAGTGCGGCGATCTGCCGCCTTTCACTCATGCGGTTCAGCAGGCTACCCAAATTCCTGTCTTCGACTTCACCTCGATGGTCGAGTTCT
>NZ_JAMYOZ010000087.1:0-832 GCF_040320095.1 Mesorhizobium sp. M0800 | reverse complement strand
GCCCTTTCTCCAGCGCACCGAGATTGTCCTCGACCTGCTCGGGCCGCGCGAAGCCGGGAACCGGCAGGGCGATTGCCGACTTGGCGAGTATCCAGCCGAGCGCGCCTTGTGCAAGCGTGCGTCCGCCCGAGGTGAGCAGGTCGCGGATTGCCGAGAGCCTTGACAGATAGTGCGGGTTGGCGGCGCCATCCCTGAAAAACACCATCCATTCGGCATTCCCGCCGCGCACATCGTTGGTGGGCAGCCGCATGGCCGGCGTGTATTTGCCGGTGAGCAGCCCCATTGCCAGCGGCAGCCGGCTGAACGAGACGAGGTTCTCGCGCGCCGCAACGGCCATCAGCTCGTTCGCCGGGGTAAACACATTGAAGTCGTTCTCTACGGCGACGAACCCCTCGCGCGGCGCGTAGGCGGCAAGCCGTTCGCGGTGATCGGTGCTCCAGCCGAAGCCGCCGATCTTGCCCTCCTGACGCAACAGGCCGAGCGTATCGAACACCTCGCCGGCGCGCTCGATCGGATACTCGTTGATATGTAGCAGCACGACGTCGATACAATCCCGCTGCAGGCGCTGCCGCGAATTGTCGATCGATGTCCGGATTGCCGCGGCAGAGGCATCCTCGGGTGCGATCTTACGCGTTTCGGGATCGCCGAAATAGCCGACCTTGGTGACGATGACGGCTTCGTCCTTACCCCTCAACGCCCGCCCGAGGATCAGTTCGGCATTGCCGGCGCCGTAGGCGGCAGCCGTGTCGAACACCCGCGCGCCGATCTCATAAGCCATCGCCAGCGCGGCTTGCGACCTGATATCGTCGACCTCGCCATAGATTGTCGCCGT
>NZ_JAMYOZ010000086.1:0-836 GCF_040320095.1 Mesorhizobium sp. M0800 | reverse complement strand
TGGGAGGATTGCCTGATGAAAACGCGCGCCGCTGTCGCCGTCGCCGCCGGAAAGCCGCTGCAGATCATGGAGGTCGACCTCGAAGGTCCGCGTGATGGCGAGGTGCTGGTCGAGATCAAGGCAACCGGCATCTGCCACACCGACGAGTTCACGCTGTCGGGCGCCGACCCGGAAGGCCTGTTTCCGGCGATCCTCGGCCATGAGGGCGCCGGCATCGTCGTCGACGTCGGCAAGGGCGTCTCCTCGGTCAGGAAGGGCGACCATGTCATCCCGCTCTACACGCCGGAATGCCGGCAGTGCCCGTCCTGCCTGTCGCGCAAGACCAATCTGTGCACCGCCATCCGCGCCACGCAGGGACAGGGCTTGATGCCCGACGGCACCTCGCGCTTCTCGATCGGCAAGGACAAGCTGTTCCACTATATGGGCTGCTCGACCTTTTCCAACTTCACCGTGCTGCCCGAGATCGCGGTGGCCAAGGTCAATGCCGACGCCCCGTTCGACAAGATCTGCTACATCGGCTGCGGCGTCACCACCGGCATCGGTGCGGTGATCAACACGGCCAAGGTCGAGCAAGGCGCGACCGCGGTCGTCTTCGGCCTCGGCGGCATCGGCCTCAACGTCATCCAGGGCCTGCGCCTTGCCGGCGCCGACATGATCATCGGCGTCGACCTGAACAACGACAGACGAGCCTGGGGCGAGAAATTCGGCATGACGCATTTCGTCAATCCGAAGGAGATCGACGGCGATGTCGTGGCCCATCTCGTCAACATGACCAAGCGCGGCGCCGACCAGATCGGCGGCGCCGACTACACGTTCGACTGCACCGGCAACACCAA
>NZ_JAMYOZ010000085.1:0-844 GCF_040320095.1 Mesorhizobium sp. M0800 | reverse complement strand
GCTAGGGTCAGGACCCATTAATTTGTTGAGTTGATCTCTGTTGGGTGATTCAAGGTGGCAGGAGGTGCCGCCTTGAGTGATTTGCTGATGTTGACGCCGGAGCAGATGCGCCGGATCGAGCCCTATTTTCCTTTGTCGCATGGTGTGCCGCGTGTAGATGACCGCCGGGTGCTGAGCGGCATCCTGTTCGTGATCCGCAATGGTCTTCGCTGGCGAGATGTCCCTTCCGACTACGGTCCGCACAAGACTATCTACAACCGCTTCATCCGCTGGAGTCGGCTGGGTGTGTTCAACCGCATCCTGGCGGAACTGGCCGCGCAGGGCGGCGAAACGGACAATCTGATGATCGATGCCACCCATCTCAAAGCGCATCGCACTGCCGCCAGCCTCCTTAAAAAGGGGCTCTATCCCGATGTATCGGACGCAGCCGAGGCGGACTGACCACCAAGCTGCAAGTGGTCTGTGACGGCAAGGGACGTCCGCGGCTGCTGCATCTGAGCGAAGGGCAGGCCAATGATCACAAGACTGCTGCGGCAGTGATCGAGGATTTGCCCGCCGCCAAATCCCTGCTCGCCGATCGGGCCTACAGTTCAGCGGCCTTCCGCCAGGCGCTCGTCGAGCGCGGTATCACGCCATGCATCCCACCCCATGCCAAGCATCGTGTTCAGCACAGCTACGATCCTGTCCTATACCGACAACGCCACAGGATCGAGAACATGTTCGCACGCCTCAAAGACTGGCGACGCATCCACACCAGATACGACCGATGTGCTCACACCTTCCTGTCGGCGATCGCCTTCGCTGCAGCCTTCATCTTCTGGATCAATGAGTCCTGACCCTAGCT
>NZ_JAMYOZ010000084.1:0-857 GCF_040320095.1 Mesorhizobium sp. M0800 | reverse complement strand
CCATATGTGGACGGCGCCCTGCCTGCAACGGTTGTTTTGCGTCGTTTTCGATCGCTTGCGTCCATATGTCCGGCCTTTGAGCACGGTCCTTGCGGCCGCTGGCCAAGGTGGGGTTCGCGACGCCCGTTCCAATCATGCCAGCGGTTTCGTTGGCCAATGGATCCCTCGGAGTTTCGCGCGTCACGGATCGATCGATCACGCCATCTTCCTTCCGTTGCAAGAGCTTGTGTTCGGTGTTCCTCCGTTGCGGCCTATCCGGGCATGTCAGCGCCGTGCTGAGCCGCGGTCAGGGCTGGCCGCAGGCCACCGCCGTAGGCGGCGCGAAGCGGCCTTGAGGGCGGCGAGGAGGCGTCAGGTTGCCCGCCAGGCCGCAACGGTACGGCTCGCCGGTGATCATCATCTTCCAGGCAATGCGGGCGGTCTTGTTGGCGAGCGCCACAGCCGCCAGCTTCGGCGGCTTGCGCGCAATCAACGCCGCCAGCCACGGCGAGGCCTTGGCGCGGCCGCGACGCACCTGCTGGATGTGGGCCGTCGCGCCCACCACCAGCGCCTGCCGCAGCATCTCGTCGCCGGCCCGCGTGATCACCCCCAGCCGGTTCTTGCCGGCGGTCGAATGGTTCTTCGGCGTCAGCCCCAGCCACGCCGCGAAGTCGCGTCCCGAGCCGAACGCTGTCGCATCAGTGACCTTGACGCCGAGCAGGCTCGCCACGACCGGCCCGGCGCCGGGCATCGCAGCCAGCCGCTGTCCAGTCTCGTCCTTGCGGTGATGGGCCAACAGCTTCTTGTCGATTGCCGCGTATCGCGCGCACACCGCGCGGTATTCCTCGCCGAGCGTCTCAAGCAGTTCCTTTGCCAGC
>NZ_JAMYOZ010000083.1:0-922 GCF_040320095.1 Mesorhizobium sp. M0800 | reverse complement strand
CCTGATTTGACGGAATCGAAGGGGATTCCGGATCAGTCGGTTTTGTGATTCAAGATGCTGGCTGGAGTGGAGGCCAGCATCGGATGACGCGACCTCTTTCGGATGATCTTCGCGAACGTGTTGTAGCGGCGGTTTTGGGTGGCGAGAGCCGCCGGTCGGCCGCGAAACGGTTCGGCATTTCGGTTTCGGCGGCGGTGAAGTTGTTGCAGCGCCATCGGGCGACTGGCTCGGTTGCGCCTGGCAAGATGGGCGGACATCGCAAGAGGGTGCTGGAGCCGCACCGTGCCTTCATCGAGGCGCGTGTGCGTGAGACGCCGCATCTGACACTGCATGGTCTGAAGGATGAGTTGGCCGCACGCGGGGTCAAGGTCTCGCACAACGCGGTCTGGATGTTCTTGAGGCGCGAGGGCCTGAGCTTCAAAAAAAACGCTGTTCGCCCTTGAGCAGGCGCGCGCTGATATTGCCCGCAGGCGTCAGCGATGGCGCTCTTGGCAGGCCGGCCTCGATCCGCAGCATCTGGTCTTCATCGACGAGACCTGGATCAAGACCAACATGGCTCCGCTGCGCGGTTGGGGGCCGAAGGGCGAGCGGCTGCGCGGCTTGGCCCCGCACGGCCACTGGCGCACGCTGACCTTCCTCGGCGCGCTGCGCTGCGATAGGCTCGCGGCACCTTGCGTCTTCGACGGGCCAATCAACGGCCAATGCTTCCGCGCCTATGTCGAGCAGCAGCTCATCACCGTGCTGAAACCCGGCGACATCGTCGTCATGGATAATCTGGGAAGTCATAAGTCGGCGGCCATCAGGCAGATGATCAAGGCGGCCGGCGCCAGGCTTTGGTACCTACCGCCCTACTCCCCAGACCTCAATCCGATCGAGCAGGCCTTTGCCAAAATCAAACACTGGATGCGCCAAGCTCAGAAAC
>NZ_JAMYOZ010000082.1:0-1054 GCF_040320095.1 Mesorhizobium sp. M0800 | reverse complement strand
CTAGATGTTTGGTCCCGGCATTTGCTGGAGCGGATTTAGCCTGAAGCGTTCCGGTTGTGAGACCCACGCCTTGCAGATGAACTCGTAGGGCGTGAGGCCCTTGAGGGTCTTGAGCCTGCGAGCGAAGTTGTAGGCGGCAACGAAGTCGGCGAGATGGCTGCGGAGTTGGTCGTGGCTCTCGTAGTAGAAGCGCTTGACGGTGGCATCCTTGATGGTCCGGTTCATTCTTTCGACCTGGCCGTTGGTCCAAGGGTGCCTGGCCTTGGTGGTCCGGTGTTCGATGTCGTTTGTGGCGCAGGCATATTCAAAGGCATGCGCCCAGAAGCGCTCGCCGTTGGCGATGGCCTCCTTGATGAGTGGAACGGCCGACCCTCCTGCACCGGGCGTGGTAAACTGGATGCCATTGTCGGTGAGGACGGTATGGATCTTGTAGGGGACGGCCGCGATCAGGCGCAGTAGAAAGTCTCTCGATACGGCGGTGGGGGCCTTCTCGTGCAACTCGACGAAGGCGAACTTCGAGGTGCGGTCGATAGCAACGAACATGTGCAGCTTGCCCTGCTCGGTCCGCACCTCGGCAATGTCGATGTGGAAGTAGCCGATCGGGTAGCTCTTGAACTTCCTCTTCGCCGGCTTGTCACCCTCGACATCCGTCAGGCGGCCGATGCCATGGCGTTGAAGGCAGCGATGCAATGAAGATCGCGTCAGATGCGGGATTGTCGGCTGCAATGCATAGAGGCAGTCATCGAGCGGCAGCAGCGTGTAGCGCCGGAAGGCGACGATGACCGCCTCCTCCTCGATCGAGAGCACTGTCGATCTTGGTTCCTTCGGACCAGTCGGCAGATCGGCGACTGAAGTTCGCGTCTTCCACTTCGCGACCGTCTTCTGGTTGATCCCGTAGCGCTTGGCCAGCGTCCTCAGGCTCTCTTGACTATGCTGTATCGCTCGACGGACCGCCTCTGTCGTTGTGGCGCTCCCATGCAGAATTTGGCCCATAGCGCATCCTTTGATTCGGAGGATAAGGATGCCCCATCAAAGCCCGGGATCAAACATCTAG
>NZ_JAMYOZ010000081.1:0-1088 GCF_040320095.1 Mesorhizobium sp. M0800 | reverse complement strand
GCGTAGCGAGAACGTCGAGATACTATCGGACAAGACCAATGCCGCTGTCATGCGGCATCCTGGTCGGGCCTTCCCCGGCGTTCTCGTTCAGGGTGACAGCCTTTATATTCTGTGTCAGCGAGCGGATCTGGCCTGCAAGGAAGTCGGGCGAGGTTCGCCGGGTTACGACGAACTGAATGATCTTCGCAACGCTCTGTGGTCATATCTCAACCATTATAAGGTTACACTGCTGGAGCACGACATAGCGCTTCCCTTCTCAGAACAGCAGGCACCCTGAAGCCGGCCTTTCAATATCGTCGCTGATGTGATTCAGCGGCTGTATGAGCCGATATGATCTGACCGACTTCGAATGGCGCGTGATCCAACCGCTCCTGCCCAACAAGCCGCGAGGCGTGCCGCGCGTGGACGACCGCCGCGTGCTGAACGGCATCTTCTGGGTGCTACGATCAGGCGCACCGTGGCGCGACCTGCCGGAGCGTTATGGACCGCGCACGACCTGTTACAACCGCTTCGTGCGATGGCGAAAAGCAGGCGTGTGGCATCGGCTCATGGACGCTGTCAGTGCCGCGCATGACGGTGAAATCCAGATGATCGACAGCACTTCTATCCGGGCGCACCAGCAGGCTGCGACAGGAAAAAAGGGGATGCAGATCAATGTCTCGGCCGCTCCCGAGGCGGGCTCACGACCAAGATCCACGTGGTCGTCGATGCGTGCGGGCTGCCGATCCGGCTCGGCCTGACAGCAGGGCAAGCCCATGACGGGCAGATCGTCGATACACTCCTCGACCACCTCGGTCCGCGCGCCATCGTGCTGGCGGACAAGGCCTATGATGCCGACCGCATCCGGGAGCTGATCCAGCAGCAGGGTGCCACGCCGAACATCCCGGCCAAGCGCAACCGGAAGTGGAAACCCTGCTTCAGCAAGCGGCTCTATCGCGAGCGCAACCTGATCGAGCGGTTCTTCTCCAAGCTGAAGCACTTCCGTCGCGTCGCCACCCGCTACGACAAGCTGGCTGCCAACTTCCTCGCCATGATCCAGCTCGCTTCGATCAGGCTATGGCTTCGCGCTAATGAGTCTACGGCCTAGT
>NZ_JAMYOZ010000080.1:0-1132 GCF_040320095.1 Mesorhizobium sp. M0800 | reverse complement strand
ATGCCGGCGCATCGTGTGACGCTGCGCCGGCACCCTGCTTAAGAAATTCAGCTGTTTACGAGCAGATCGCGCGACATGTTGCTCAGCGACTCCGCGCCATTTTCCGTCACGCGAACGGTCTCACTGAAGATATATCCATCCGTCTTTTCAAAAATACCAATGAGGAGATGGAAGGTCATATTGGCCTGGAGTACGGATTCGTCTCCCTCCTGAAAGTTCGGTCCGCCTTCCACCCAATCGATCCCTATTGAGTATCCAATTCTAGATTCTTTTCGTACGCCGCGAGGTGCAAATTCGCGTCGAAAAGCTCGTTCCACATCGCTGCACTTAACGCCAGGGCGTATTGCTTCAAACGCAGCGAGGAACCCGTCCACGCACGCATGATGGACGTGTCGCGATCTAGCCGATGGTTCTCCTAGAAATACCGTTCGCGCCAATGCGCACGCATACCGGTGACGGAAGGCGCCTAGCTCAAAATTCGTCTGGCAGCCCGATTTGTACACCCCATCAGTCCACGTGAGATGGACTGCGTTCGCAGGAGATCCTACGTTCATGGAGATAGGACTACGGGAGGTCCAGCCCGGAAATTCCGGAGTGCCCGTGTACAGTGCATGACTTACCGCAGCGGCTACGTCGCATTCACGCGCGCCGACAGAGATTGCAAGCCTGCCGACCTGCATAGCCCTATCCACGATCTTTGCTGCCTGTTTCATGTAGGTCAGCTCAGCAGGTGATTTTATCACCTTCAACGCGGCAACCATCCCATCGGCATCGACTAACTCCGTGACGCCCAAACTCTTGCTTAATACAGCATTTCCCTTGAGTCCAAGCATCTTGCCTGACAGCTCGACCCCAATGCGCTTCGATTTGACCCTCTCACGAACAAGAGCACCAATAGGCTCCCAAGGCGTGAGCTGGCCTGAAGTGATAAATTTCTCTGGATAGCTTAGGACGCGTGAGTCTGGGAGGTATGAGCTGATAGGGCAACACAAAGTGTCCATTTCACGAAGTATGAGCCACGGATCCTCTTCATCTTGGCACACAAGAGCGAGTTGCGGAACGTAGTCGGAATAACCTTCGTAACCGGTGAGCCAATTCATGTTCGATTCAGTCAAGACAAGCAGTGCGTCGA
>NZ_JAMYOZ010000079.1:0-1157 GCF_040320095.1 Mesorhizobium sp. M0800 | reverse complement strand
CGGATGAGCAACCGTGCTTCATATCGATGCCGGATTCCACGATTTGTTGTCTCGGACCATGGCGTTGAGGGCTGTGATGAGTTTACGCATGACGGCGACGATGGCGACCTTTGCTTCCTTGCCCTTGGCCCGCAGCCGCTGGCGGAAAGCAGCGAAGATTGGGTTGTGCACTCCTGCGCTGAGTGCGGCCATATAAAGGACATTGCGGACAGGCTCTCGGCCACCCCAAATACATCGCTTGCCTTTGAGCTTGCCGCTGTCGTGGTCATAGGGAGCAAGCCCGACCAAGGCGGCGATCTGCCGGTTGGACAGGCGACCCAGTTCGGGCAGAAGCGCGATCAGTGTGGCGCTCAGAACCGGGCCGACGCTGGGCGTGGACCGCAGCAGCCGGTCGCGGTGCGCCAGGGCGGGATCGGCCGCAATTGCTTGGGCAATGCGCGTGTCAAGCAGCAGGATATCGGCACTGAGCCGGGTCGCACGCCGCTTGGCCAGGCGCTTGAGAGCAGCATCGCGCACGTGCTCGCGCTGGTTGTTGACACGGCTGAGCTCGGAATGGAGCTGGCGGCGTGCCGTGACTAATTCGATCACCAGTTCCAGGCGTGGGTCAAACTCCAGCTGATGCACCGGCAGCGTCGCCAGGAAGCGGGCGATCAGACGCGCATCGATGCGATCGTTCTTGGCGTTGATGCCGGCCGCACGCGCGAACTGGCGCAACCTGTGCGGATTGATGCGACGCACCGGCAGGCCAGCCTGCCACAACGCCTTGAGCACAGCACGCTCATAGCCGCCGCTCGCCTCAAGACCGATGGCGCCAATCTCACAGCCTGACAGCCGTTCAATCAATGCCGCATAACCGGTCTCGGTATTGTCGACTGCGAACAACTCCCCTGTTTCCAGAACGGCGATGTCCAGTCGGTCCTTGGCCACATCGATGCCGACATGGAGCACAATTTGTGTCATCTTCTGATCCCTTCCTTGCTGGTGCGGGGTCGAACCCTTGCAACCGTTCGGGCTATGGAAGCTGCGACGGAGCGCCTTGCTCATCCACGGGCTCAGACCAAGGGGTGTACGGGCTTCCGTCGCAGCGGGTGATCCGGTCATGACCCGGGTCGCCCGCCAGCCCAATCCTGCATGATTCGAGAGACACAAGGGGTGTT
>NZ_JAMYOZ010000078.1:0-1176 GCF_040320095.1 Mesorhizobium sp. M0800 | reverse complement strand
GCCAGCGGCCGCAAGGACCGTGCTCAAAGGCCGGACATATGGACGCAAGCGATCGAAAACGACGCAAAACAACCGTTGCAGGCAGGGCGCCGTCCACATATGGTTCCCGGTCTTCGTTACCGCAGGAATCCTAAGGCTCGTCCGCGAGCATATGGTCGAAATAGTCGTCCGGCTCGGCAAGATCGGTCTCGCTGGCACTGACCCGGCCGCGCATCGAGATGCCGGCCTCGTGCACGGTCTCGTCGCTTCCCGACACCAGCCTGTGCCACCAATAGAGATCGCGGCCCTCGGCCACCAGCCGGTAAGCGCAGGTCTTGGGCAGCCAGCTGATGGTGCGCACATTCTGCGGCGTCAGCCCGACGCAATCCGGAACACGCGCCAGCCGGTTGGCATAGTCGGAGCAGCGGCAGCTTCCAGCGTCGAACAGCCGGCAGCCGACGCTGGTCCAGTAGATCTCTCCGGTGTCCTCGTCTTCGAGTTTGGACAGGCAGCATTTGCCGCAGCCGTCGCAGAGTGATTCCCACTCGGCCGGGGTCATCGCCTCGAGCGTCTTGGTCTTCCAGAACGGCTTTTCCATCGTCGGCATGTGGCCCTCGGACGCTTCAAGGTCAAGCACGGCAACCGTGCACCCTCGTCCGAACGATACGCCGGGACCATACGCCGGAACATACGCCAGGACCATACGAATGACATGAAGTCGCCTTCAAAACGCCGGTCAATCGCCCTGTGCCACAGCTAGAACCTACAAACAGGAACCAAACATGGTTGCTGAAAGTTTGGGCAGGGATGGGACGCCACAAGGAGTGTTTATGATGAAACGCCAACCACGGATTCTGGCAGGCACGGCGCTTGGCCTGTTGATGGCGTCCGCGCCGCTAGGCGCGTTCCCGCTGCAAGGCAATGCCGCATTCAGCCCCGTGCAACGTACCGCAGCGCCGCTCATCCCAGTGCAATCGAGTTGCGCCGAGGGCGAGTCGGCGGAGGCCTGCGCGCAAAGCCAGCAGGCAGAGCAGCCCAGAAAGAAGAAGCGCGACCAGCAGCAGCAAACGGAATCCGCTCCGGCCGAGCAGGCGGCTCCAGCCGAGTCCGAGCAACCCCGCAAGAAGCGGCGCAATCAGCAGCAGCAAACAGAATCCGCTCCGGCCGAGCAGATCGCTCCAGCCGAGTCCGAGCAAC
>NZ_JAMYOZ010000077.1:0-1447 GCF_040320095.1 Mesorhizobium sp. M0800 | reverse complement strand
CTGAGACACTTCTCTATTCGGCGTGTTGAGGTCAATCACTATCGAGCTTTTGCGTGTCTCCGGCGTTTTGACGTCTTTCGCAGGGCCTTGCTTCTCTTCGGGATCGGCGTTTCGCCCTCCCAGTATGGGGTCAGGAGAATGAGGCGGCACAATCTACCAAGCGTCTTGATCGCGTGTTGCAATCAGTACGAGTATCTCAGCGAACTCGCCTCATCCATCGTCCTGCGAAGGACGTCCGTCCGCCAGCGAGCGGAACTCTGTCTCTCTCCTTTCCGGCCTTCTGGATCAGGTGGCTGACGCCATGGTTTCCCTCGTCCAGCGGAACTCGGTGCCGTCCAGCCACATGCGATGCATGACGACTGCCAGGCGACGTGCGAGCGCGACAATTGCTTTGCGCATCCCGCGCCGCTTGGCGACGTTCATCGCCCAGGCCTTGAGCCACGACCATTTCGTCACGCGAGTCATCAGCGTTTGGGCAGCCTCATAGAGCAACGTCCGCATCATGCCGTCCCCGCACAGGGATATGCATCCATCGCGCTTGCTTTCCCCGGACTCGTTGAGCTTCGGCGTCAGTCCCAGGATAGGTCCCACCGCCTTGGAGCTTCTGAACCGCTGCGGAATGTCGATTGTCGCGGCATAGCCGAGCGCCACCACGGGGCCGACACCGGGAACCGTCATCAATCGCCGGCAGGTCGCATCACTCTTGGCGATCGTGAGCACTTTTTTGTGCAAGCGAGCAAATTCGGCACGCAGCTTCCGCCGGGCGGCCAGCAGCGGCCCCATGATCTCTTCGAGATCGGGCATGCCTTCGACGAGCTCACAAATCCGCTCCTCGAACTTCACTGTTCCCACAACCCCGACCTTGAGGCCGAAGTTGCGCAGAAGACCGCGGATGTCGTTCTCGATGGCGATCGCCTTTCCCTGCAACAGCTTGCGGGCCGTCAAGAGTGCCCGCCGCTTCTGGCTCGTGAGTGTCTTCACATGCACCGGGCGGTACAGGTTGACTCGCATCATCTGCGCGATGCCGCGCGCGTCATTGCGATCGGTCTTGTTCGGCCGCGCCTTCAGGAACGCTTTCACATGACGCGTCTCGATGCAGATGACCGGCAACCCGGCGCACGCCAGCCCCTCGAAAAGCCATTGCGACATGGGCCCGGCCTCGAGACCGACCCGTTCAATGTTCAAGGCAGGATCCTTCAGAACGGCGAGGAGATCGTCGCAGTGGCTGACGACCTTCACCTCGCGGCAGATCCTGCCGGTTTCATCGACAATGCAAACCGCGGTCTCTTTCACCGCGACATCGAGGCCGATAAAGTGCTTCATGCTGCGCTTCCTTTCCTGATGCTTGTGGCTGTTTGGACAGACCACGTTCTATCATCAGCTCGAAGCGCAGCACCTTCCTGCATCACCGTTGAAGAAGGGGCGCAAGCCGAATACCCCATCTACC
>NZ_JAMYOZ010000076.1:0-1490 GCF_040320095.1 Mesorhizobium sp. M0800 | reverse complement strand
GCTAGGGCATATACACATCTCGCAGAGCCCATCCATCGGCACAGGCACGGAAGTAGGCCAGGCCGTTGTAGAAGGTGATTGGTCCCGGTGGTCTGGAGGAAGCATAGCCGTTCCAGCCGCCGAGCTTGGCGATGATCCATGCCGCCCAGGCGAGCGAGCTCCTGGGGTGGGGATTGGCTTGCAGCTTGGTCTTGCCTTTGAAGCGCTTCTCGAGCGCGGCAAGTGTGTCGATCTCGTTTGGCGTGAAGACGAGGCTTGCCGGTTGAGCGTCCTGGCCGCTGCGGGACTGCACGAGCTGCATGACGATGACCGCGGCCTTGGCGGCGATGGCAATGAGTTTCTCCAGGCGTGCGGCCGATTGCAGCTGGCTGTCTTCGATCTTCAAGCCCTGGGCCTTCATCGTCCGGAAGAACTGCTCGATGGTCCAGCGCTGCTTGTACCAGGCGACGATCTGCCAGGCCTGGGCAGGGCTGCTCACCGCATGTGTGGTCAGAAGCAGCCAATGAAGCGGCTCCACGCCGTCGGGCGCAGCCGTCTCGACGACTTCGACCCAGCGCAGCGTCACCCCCTCTGGCAGCCCCTTTGCGCGCAGGTTCGCCGGCCGCTTGATCGTGGCTTCGCCAAAGCGCAGGCACAGCTCAGCCCGGCGCGCCGGGCGGTCCTGGCGCTCGCGCAGCTCGATCACCTGCGTATCGCAGAACACCACTTTCGCCACGGCGCGGCGCAGCGTGCCGCCAGTGGTGAGGGCCCGGTCATTCATGAGACGCGACAGAACATGGCAATGGCCGTCCGGCACACCAGCCCACATCATATACAAGTCGCTCTCACGGTCGGCGATGAAGGTGACCATGCCGGCCCGGGCCAGCACCGGCTTGGCCGCTTCGGCCGTCTCGATCCAGTGGCGCGATTCCTTTTCGCTCAACGGCCGCTCGGCATGCGGCGGCAGCTCCTCGTCCCCGCGCGTCCACACCTGCCCGCCCACAAGACCCAGGCAAGAACCGCGCTCGGCATCAAGAGCCAGCATTGGATGCAGCAGCAGGCCCCAGCAATTGCCCTTTTTGACCTTGCCCAGGCCGCGCCGGTTGCCCTCTGTCGTCGGGAACTTGATCTCGCTGGTGTCCTGCACCGCCAGGACATGCCGGCCCTCGACCGCAAGCCGGGTCTGATCGCTCCAGCCTGCGATGATCCGGTCCGCTGTCACCGCGTCATTGCCGAGAAAGCGCCCATAGCGGATCTCTTCGGAATGGTCGCCACCGGCAAGCCGGCGCAGGCAAACCGTTTCGCGCAGCACCATGCCTTGGAGCAGCCTCGCCCCCCTTTATCGAGACGACGATCTCCAAATGAACCCAAGGACCAGTCCTGGCATGTCTGCATCGGCGACGCTCCTCCAAATCAGAACGTCACAGAAGAATCATACAGCACACGCCGGCGGAATCCGACACGTCACAACCGAGTCAATCCGTCGAAGCAAGATGTGTATACGCCCTAGC
>NZ_JAMYOZ010000075.1:0-1718 GCF_040320095.1 Mesorhizobium sp. M0800 | reverse complement strand
TGGGCGACATTCCATATTTGACCGCATGCGACTATCGCGATGAAATCGCAGAGGAGCGAGGCACGGTTCGGTTATCGGCCGTTCTCGTAGGTTGGCAAATTCACTAAAGCGGAGCATGCGATGTCCAATGTCACGACCTATCAGCTTTTCATCAACGGCAGTTGGCGAGGCGGTAGTGGAACCCTGACGGTGACCAACCCGGCGACAGAGAAGGTATTTGGCTCGGTGGCCGCGGCGTCGGCTTCGGATCCGCGCTTTGAAGGCGGAAGGCGCAGTATAGTCTTTGCGCGCGCCAAATAGCTTGTTTTGCCGCTGCTGCCCGATCCTCCCATTGGACTGCGGGCTTTGGGCGGCGAGCCCTGCCGGTGCACCTCCCCGCTGGCAGGGCGTATTTCTGAGACGTTGCAGGTCCACTACATCGAGCCAGTAAATGGATATTGAGAAGAACAAGATGCTCCATATGAAACGCTTATGATGTCGAGCACCTTGACTTGCTTCCACCTGCAAGCAAGGTGCCGAAGACCCAAGGAAGGTGCTGACAAGGACAGACATGCAACCTGTCTTCGAAAGATTTCTCGAACGGCTTTGGGACAGCGTCGATGAGGTCGATTTCCGCAGCGCTCTCGCCGATGTGGCTTCACAATTCGACCTGCTCGCCTTCGCCTACCTCTCGCTGCCGCGGCGCTCTATGGACAAGCCCACGCTGATCTCGAACTATCCGGCGCCCTGGACAGCGCGCTATCTTCAGCACCATCTGTGGACGCCCCCGTGAGCGCAAGAAGAATCTTCGAAAAGGCAGTATAGCGGCGCGTAGTCGGGTGCTGACATCTGTCCGGCCTCTGATGCGGCCTTCCATTTGCCGCCGGCCCGTATGGGAGTTCGCCGATCGGATCCATATCACTACCGCGCGCTCGAAGCGCTCTGTGCTGAACTGGTTTTTCCGATCCGTCTCTCATCGACTGTCGCGCCATACCTCTCCGTGTGACCTTCCTACACCTGCGACGACCTCAGACCGAGCTGCTATGCTGCCACGGCCGGAGCCCTGTAGGTCCCACCTCTTGCCATGAGCGCCCAGACGATGCGGGCCATCTTGTTGGCAAGAGCGACGACCACAAGCATTGGCGGCTTGCGGGCGAGCATGCGCCCAAGCCACGATCCTTCCCAAATGCCTCGCCGACGAGCATGACGCACGACAGCGCTCGCTCCGATGATAAGCAGGCGCCGCAATGTACGCTCGCCCATCTTCGATGTTGCACCGAGCTTCTGTTTACCGCCGGTTGAGCGTTGCAGCGGCGTCAGGCCCAGCCAAGCGGCGAAGTCGCGCCCCTTTCGGAAGATTGCGGCGCAAGGCGCCAGTGCAACCAGAGCCGTTGCCGTTATCGGACCAACGCCGGGGATTGTTGCCAACCGCCGCACGTCTTCATCCTCTCGGGCACGCCGTGCAATCTCGGCATCGAGCTGGTTGATCCTTTCCTCCAGCGATCTCAGCGTATCGACCAGCACGGTGAGGGCCAGGCGGGCTGCTTCTGGCAGATCGCCCTCAGGATCCTCTACCTTTTCCATCAGCTTGGCAGTATGTGAAGGGCCCTGGGCAACGACCAGTCCATATTCTGCAAGATGGCCGCGCAAGGCGTTGATCGTCTGGGTGCGCTGCCGCACCAGCAGATCACGAGCCCGGAATACGGCCGCACTCGCCTGCTCCTCCTCACTCTTCACGG
>NZ_JAMYOZ010000074.1:0-1845 GCF_040320095.1 Mesorhizobium sp. M0800 | reverse complement strand
CAAAATTGTCCCACTTTCTGAGGGGGTTGAAAGAGGTGGGACAAAAATGGCCAAAAAATCCAATTAAATCAACGGCCACAAAAGCCAATGGTGGGCCCGGAGGGACTCGAACCCCCAACCAAGCGGTTATGAGCCGCCGGCTCTAACCATTGAGCTACAGGCCCCACGGCGCTGGATTAGTGTTTTTCCCTGAACCGCACAAGGCTTTCCGAGGGCTTTCCGAGCAGGCGTTCCAAGGGGGCTGGCAGAGATCGCCCAAATCAGCCCATATTGATAACCTATTGCACGTCGCCCATTGGACGCCGGCCAACACTCGGCTGTCTTGGGATCCCAGATCGAGGAGATTTCATGACCAGACGTATTTTGCCCCTGGCGATTGCCGCCGCAATCGCGTTTCCGGCGATCGCGGCCGCCGCCGATTCGCCACCGCCGCCGCGTATCGTCGTCACCGGTGAAGGCGAGGCGGCGATAGCACCCGATCTGGCTCTGCTGACGCTCAGCGTCATGCGCGAAGCCAAGACGGCACGTGCAGCGCTCGATGCCAATAACGACGCCATGGCCGCAGTGATCGCTGCCATGAAATCGTCCGGCATCAAGGAGCGCGACCTGCAGACCGCGGGCATCCAGATCAATCCGCGCTATAACTACACCAATAAGCCCGACGGCAGCCAGGAGGCCGAGCTTGTCGCCTACCAGGTGACCAACACGCTTTCGGTGCGCATCCGCGACATCGACAAGACCGGCGACATTCTTGATAAGGCGGTGTCGCTCGGCGTCAACCAGGGCGGCGGCATCTCCTTCTCCAACGACGATCCGGCGGCAGCCGTCACCGAGGCGCGCAAGAAGGCCGTCGCGAATGCCACGGCCAAGGCCAAGACGCTGGCCGAAGCGGCCGGCGTCGGCATCGGCCGGGTCCTCGAAATCACCGACCAGAATTTCGCACCACCGCCGATGCCGATCAACGCCAAGGCATTCGATGCCGCCGGCGCGTCGGTCCCGGTGCAAGCCGGCGAAAATTCCTATACCGCACAGGTGACGGTGACTTTCGAATTGAAGTAGTCGTCGATCGCATGAAAAACCCCGGAGGATCGATCCTCCGGGGTTTTTCGAGCCGCGCCCTTCCGTTCTGGCGGAAAGGGACTCCGCTACTCTACCGGCTGAAAAATCGCCGGCCGCAAAGCTCCGACGGGCTTAGCGATAGATGATCGGACAACCGCGCTCGTTGGCGAATACGATCACGACGCGGTCGCCATACTGGCGGCCGGCGACCTTGACCGTGCGGCGGTTGATGTCGATGATGCGGGCGCGGTGCAGGCCCATGCGTTCGGCCTTGTCAATAGCACGCTCCGGCGAACAGGACCGGCGCCAGCCGCCATGACGGCGGTGTTCGCGATAGTAACCATCATCTTCGTCGCCGGTATAGACGCCGACGCGCGGATCCTGGTTGTTGCCGAAGCCGAGATAGATGCTGTCAGCATGAGCGGGGATGGCAGCAAGCGTGCCAAGGCCGACAAGAGCCGAAAGAGCCGCCGTCTTGATGGTGTTGAACATTGTCTTCTCTCCTTGTTGAGGGTTTCCACCCGTTTTCGTCGAACCTATGGGAGGAGAATGCACCCGCCTGTCTGAATTTTTTGCGAACCGGCTATTCATCCCCCGTTCATGCGGCAAGAATGGGCCAGCCGTTAGTCTCTCCGTTTCTGGAACCGTTCTATGCAGGGCAGATGGGGAACGTACCCTTTTGCCATGATGGGGTGGACGGCGCCCGACGGCATCGGATGTGCCAGAATGAGTTCGTTGAGATCTCAAACAAGGGAGCCGTCCGTGGAACACCTTATCCGTATTGGC
>NZ_JAMYOZ010000073.1:0-2536 GCF_040320095.1 Mesorhizobium sp. M0800 | reverse complement strand
CGGGAAGAGGATGCTGGCTTCTTCGGCTGAACCATCCTTCTTGCGCCACCCAGCACCACGCGGACCGCTTCCCACAACCTGTCCGGAATGACCGTTTCGGGGCACGTTTGCGGACTGGCGGCTTCTGATTTCCCGATCTGGCAGAGCAGACATTCATTTCCGCACAGCCATTGTTGTCACCTGACCGACCATTCGGGACATTGTTGCCCTTCCGAACGAATATCCGGAAGGGTCTTGGTTCGGTCTTCCGCCTCCCGTGGAGATGGCATCTGTTCTTCGCCGAAGCGGAAAATTGCAACGGAGGAGCATAGATTTGACTTCATGTCGGCGGCGATCCTCTCGGCAGCTCCAATTCGGCCGTCCGAACTCAGCAAGGCTTGCCGGCTTGGCCTGCCAATTGTCTTGCTTTTCCGCGTTCAATCAAAGCTTTGAAGCGCGGGTGGCTGTGCAGAGCAATGAGGTCGGTATCCTGCTGCACCCAGTTGATGAATTCAGGGGACATTTTGGGTATGCAGGATTCTAGCAGATCGAGTGCCTGGGCTGGGTCCTTCAATCGGGCCAACGCGCAGGCGACATTGTAATGGCTCTTCGGATCTTCTGACTCCATGATAAGCACCCGCGAAGCCCATTCCTTGGCGCGTTCTTTCTCGCCCAGGTAAGCTAGGAGTGCGGCACCATGCCCGACCGCATGCGCGTGGTCGGGCCGCAGCGCGATCTGCTTTTCGATACGCTCCAGGGCTCGGCGTGCAGCCGCATTGGCCTCCTGGTGACGACCGAGCTTTTCATAAGATTGGGCTGCGAAGCTCAGGCTGACATAATCCGATTCCACAAGTTGAGCTACACGCTCGAAATTCTGGATTGCTCCCTCGTCGCGGCCGAGGAAGAAAAGGGTAAAGCCAAAATACTGCCGAGTATCAAAGGAATCCGGCTCCAGGCGTACCGATTCCTCATGCGCCGCAATAGCCTCATCGGAACGGCCAAGCCGGCATAAGACCCCACCCTTTACAGCGTGGGCCTCTGCCAAAGTGGGATCAAGGGAGAGCGCGGTCTCAGCGGCGAACAGACCCGATTCTTCTAAACTTCCCGCGTGGTTCAAAGACGCTTGGCAAAGCGCGACCAGCGCCCAGGCTCGAGCATAATTAGGGTCAATCTTCAACGCACGCTGGCCAAAGCGCAGAGCGATCTCCGAGCTCCTCGTGCTATGTTGCTGTGCGTAGTGCCGTCCGAGCAGATAGAGCTGATAAGCATCGGGATTCGTGGTCGAGCGCGTCGTAATCGTTCTCAGTTCTTCCGGAAGGAGCCGCACCCTGAGAGCAGTGACGACATTCCGCGCGATATCGTCCTGAAGCGCGAAAATATCCCCAAAATCTCGATCATAGCGCTCGGCCCACACGTGTCCGCCCGTTTTTCCATCGATTAGCTGTGCGGTGATCCGAATTCGATTTCCTACCCTCCGGACGGCCCCCTCAACTAGGAATTCGACGTTTAGCTTGCGGGCCGCCTGAACGATGTCCACGGCCTTGCCCTTCAAGGTGAATGCTGTATTCCGGGCAGCTACGAACAGCGCCGAAACCTTCGAGAGGTCGGTGATAATGTCCTCAGTGATGCCGTCGCTGAAGTATTCCTGCTCGGGATCGCCACCTATGTTCGTGAATGGCAGAACGGCAACTGAGGGCTTGGCTATGGCTGCCATCGGCGCCGTCTTTGCAACGGCTGGCGTGCTGCCGACTGCATAGACTCGAACCGGCTCGACAATATTCTTCACCCGCTGCTCACCCAGGAATTCAAGCCCGGCATCAAGCTTGTTCCGGACGTGATCGTAGACGGTGCCCGAGATGACAATGCCGCCCGGCTCAGCGAGACTTTGCAGGCGGTGGGCGATGTTGACCCCGTCGCCGTGGCGATCCTTCCCGTCAATGATGACGTCGCCGAGATTGACACCGATTCGCAGGTCGATGCGCTCTTCCTGCATCACGCCTGAATTGCGCGTCGCCATCTCTAGCTGGACCACGACTGCACACTCGACCGCGTCGACGACGCTTGCAAACTCGGCTAGGAGCCCGTCGCCCATGAGTTTGAACACGCGACCATGGTGCTTCTTGATTTTTGGCTCGAAGAGTTCGATGTGATGAGCCTTGAGCCGCGCATATGTGCCGTTCTCGTCGCGCTCCATCAGCGCCGAGTAGCCGACCACATCCGCAGCCAGGATCGCTACGAGCTTCCGGTCCATGACGAGGTTTGTCGCCACTGATCGCGCCTATCGCCCAATACGACTATGAGCCCGGCTGTTCGCGCATGCAACACAGGGAACCGAATTGATGATGTTCAGCATCGACGCCCGCCACGGGTCACAACTTCTTCATGGCCCGCGCGGAACATCCACTTCGGGTCCGACTCCTGCCCTTGCTCGCGGCGGTGGCCAATGTCCACAGGTGTGAAGGATTGCGGATGCCGGCCTTCTGCGAGAGGCGCCGTGCGCCGGGGCCGGCGTCCGGAAGCCTCCAAGGAAGGAACCCGCGGGATGCAGATCGCGGTC
>NZ_JAMYOZ010000072.1:0-2644 GCF_040320095.1 Mesorhizobium sp. M0800 | reverse complement strand
GAACTAACCCGCTCGCGCGGGAGGGCGCGGGTTTCGAGGCTGACGCTTCGTCGGCAGCGCCGGTGAGGCTGTATTTGATCAGAGGTGACAGGCGGCCATCCGCCTCCGAGCATGAAGGGTCAACCTTCAGCTTGAGAGGAGCATCCGATGACCCCCGATCTGTCGCATCCATCCGGCAGCGCGCTTCGCGAGCGCATGATCGAAGACATGAGCGTGCGCGGCTTCACGGAGGATACGCGCCGTGACTATATCCGTTGCGTGAAGTTGTTCGCGGCCTTCATCGGCCGCTCACCCGATACGGCGACGGCTGAGGATCTTCGCCGTTTCCAGCTGCACCAGATGCAGACCGGCATGCAGCCGCCAGGCATCAACAGCGCGGTCTCGGCGCTGCGCTTCTTCTTCACGGTGACGCTCGACCGGCCGGATCTTTCCCGCCGCCTCACCGTCATCCATCGGCCGCGTAAGCTGCCGCTGGTGCTGAGCGTCGAGGAGGTCGCACGGCTGCTCGAAGCGGCACCCGGTCCCAAATACAAGGCCGCCCTCGGCACCGCCTATGGAGCGGGGCTGCGGGTCTCCGAGATCGTGGCGCTCAAGGTGACCGACATCGATAGCACCCGCATGCTGATCCGCGTCGAACAGGGCAAGGGCCGCAAGGATCGCCACGCCATGCTGTCGCCGCAACTGCTCGAACTCTTGCGGGCCTGGTGGCGGGAGGGCAAACGCCGCGGCGTGATGCTGCCGCGGGGCTGGCTGTTTCCGGGTCGCAATCCGGTCACGCCGCTCTCCACGCGGCAGATGAACCGCGCCGTCCATGCCGCCGCTGAAGCGGCCGAGATCAGGAAGCGGGTGACGCCGCACACGCTGCGCCACAGCTTCGCCACCCATCTGCTGGAGCAGGACGTCGACATTCGCGTGATTCAAGTTCTGCTCGGGCATGCCAAACTTGACACGACCGCGCTCTACGCCCGCGTCGCCACCAAAACCATCCGCGCCGTGATGAGCCCGCTCGACCGGATCAGGCTGTTCGCAGAGGACGAGACGAGACCGGACGCCTGACCCGGCGGCGGTGCGCCGCCCGTCGCTGGAGGTCGCAGACGTCTTCCATCGCCATGGCGCCGCATGGCGTGCGGCCCATGCCGGCCATCTCAGCCTCGGCCAGATGAAGGTGATGTCGGCGATCGAGGCCTGCCGCACCGCAGCCCTCGGCGGTCACGTCAAGGCGTGCGAGGACTGCGGCCACAGCCAAATCGCCTACAACTCGTGCCGCAACCGCCACTGTCCCAAATGCCAAGGCGCGGCGGCAAGGGACTGGCTCGCCGCGCGCGAAGCCGATCTGCTGCCGGTCGGCTACTTCCATGTCGTCTTCACGCTGCCGGCCGAGATCGCTGACATCGCCTATCAGAACAAGGCCGTGATCTACGACCTGTTGTTCCGCGCCGCCTCCGAGGCCATGCTCACGATTGCCACCGATCCCAGGCATCTTGGCGCCCGCATCGGCATCACCGCCGTGCTCCATAGCTGGGGCTCGGCGATGACCCACCACCCGCACGTCCACATGATCGTGCCCGGCGGCGGTATCTCTCTGGATGGAGAACGGTGGGTCTCCTGCCGGCCCGGCTTCCTCCTGCCGGTGCGTGTGCTCTCAAAACTGTTCCGGCGGCTCTTCCTGGCGAAGCTCCCTGAGGCCCATGCCGCCGGTCGGCTGAAGTTCTTCGGCGATCATGCCGGCCTCGGCGATCGTCGCGCCTTTGCTGCCTTCCTGGCGCCGCTCAGAAGGAAGAACTGGTTCGTCTATGCCAAGCCGCCCTTCGCGGGACCCGAGGCGGTGCTGGCATATCTATCCCGCTATACCCACCGCGTCGCGATCTCTAACAGCCGGCTGATCGCGCTCGACGAGGCGGGCGTGACGTTCCGCTTCAAGAACTACCGCCGCAGCGGCAGCGAGCGCTACCGGACCATGACGCTCGAACCGAGCGAGTTCCTCCGCCGCTTTCTGCTCCACGTCCTGCCAAAAGGCTTCCACCGCATCCGCCACTATGGTCTGCTTGCCAGCGCCGGCCGCAAGGCCAACATCGCGCGCGCTCGCCAACTGCTCGCCGCCCGCCAGCCCGATGCCGAACGCAGCGAAACGGGCGACACTGCCGAAGCGGCTGCGCCGACCGATTGGCGGCCGCCATGTCCGTGCTGCGGCGGCCACATGATCGTCATCGAAACCTTCGGGCGCGGCAACGACGCCCGCGCGCCGCCATCCTCCGGCTTCGCCAACAGCACCAAGACGCCATGACCGCGAACCGCCCACCGCTGCTCCAGCCCGCCGAAGAACCTCACCGTCGGCGGATGGACGGCTGCGTGCGCCTGAGCTTCATGGGTCGGGAAATACCGCCGAACATGGCGAAATCGCCCGCTCTTCAACCGCCAAACCGCCGCATGCACGGGCCAGGCAAGCCGTGCTCGCCCGTCGACGTCATCGATCCCAACCGCCAGGCGCATCGCAGAGGCCACAGCGGCCCAAGCGAAACCGTCAAATCCCCATAGACCCGAGACCGCGATCTGCATCCCGCGGGTTCCTTCCTTGGAGGCTTCCGGACGCCGGCCCCGGCGCACGGCGCCTCTCGCAGAAGGCCGGCATCCGCAATCCTTCACA
>NZ_JAMYOZ010000071.1:0-2747 GCF_040320095.1 Mesorhizobium sp. M0800 | reverse complement strand
CAAATCAGAACGTCACAGAAGAATCATACAGCACACGCCGGCGGAATCCGACACGT
Organism: Mesorhizobium sp. M0800; assembly: GCF_040320095.1. NCBI lineage: Bacteria > Pseudomonadati > Pseudomonadota > Alphaproteobacteria > Hyphomicrobiales > Phyllobacteriaceae > Mesorhizobium > Mesorhizobium sp. M0800. Next base: position 2,691 of record NZ_JAMYOZ010000071.1, on the reverse strand, counting down.
CACAACCGAGTCAATCCGTCGAAGCAAGATGTGTATACGCCCTAGCCCTCGAGGGGGAGATGTCGCCGAAGGCGACAGAGGGGGTCGCCTCGCATGAAGCGCGACGCGATTTGGTGCAAAGAAGAGGTTGCACTCCACGCGAGGCGACCCCCTCTGGCCTGCCGGCCATCTCCCCCTCAAGGGGGAGATCGGCAGCGAAAACGCCCTACCTTCACCCTAAGCTGAATTGACCCTGCCACCGTGACATGCCAAAGGCCCGGCCTAGCCGTTCGCCTTGGAGAAGCCCTGATGACCGATCGCGTCGAGATCGCCCGATTGCGGATTGCCCGCGAGCTTCATGATTTTGTCGTGAACGAGGCGCTGCCGGGCACCGGCATTGAAGCGGAGGCATTCTGGAGCGGTTTTTCGGCGATCGTCCATGATCTCTCGCCAAAAAACCGGGCGCTGCTCGAAAAGCGCGATGCCATGCAGGACAAGCTCGACCGCTGGTATCGCGACAACGGCGCGCCCGTCGACATGGAGGCCTACACGAGCTTCCTCCGCGAGATCAGCTATCTGCTGCCCGAGGGGCCGGCCTTCAGCGTGACGACCGAAAATGTCGACCCGGAAATCGCTTCGGTCGCCGGGCCGCAGCTGGTGGTGCCGGTGATGAACGCGCGTTATGCGCTGAACGCCGCCAATGCGCGCTGGGGCTCGCTGTACGATGCGCTCTATGGAACCGACGCCATCCCGGAGACGGACGGCGCCGAGCGAGGCAACAAATTCAATCCGGCGCGCGGCGCCAAGGTCGTCGCCTGGGTGAAAAGCTTCTTCGACGAGGCGGTGCCGCTCACGACAGGCAAATGGGCCGGCGTCAACGGGCTTTCGGTCGCCAATGGCATGTTGCGGCTGGGTGAGGGTGCCGGCGCCACCACGCTTGCCGACCTCAGACAGTTTGCCGGCTATCGCGGCGATGCCGCCGACCCCGAAGCCGTCCTGCTGATCAAGAACGGCCTGCACATTGAAATCGTCATCGACCGCAACAACCAGATCGGCCGCACCGATCCGGCCGGCATTGCCGATGTCGTGCTGGAATCGGCGCTGACCACCATCCAGGACTGCGAGGATTCGGTGGCGGCCGTCGATGCCGAGGATAAGGTGCTGGTCTACCGCAACTGGCTCGGCCTGATGAAGGGCGACTTGGCGGAGGAGATCACCAAGGCCGGCAAGAGCTTTGTCCGGAGGCTCAACCCCGACCGCACCTATACCGCGCCCGATGGCGGCACGCTGACCTTGCCCGGCCGCTCGCTGATGCTGGTCAGGAATGTCGGCCACCTCATGACCAACCCGGCGATATCGGACCGCGACGGCAACGAGGTGCCGGAAGGCATAATGGATGCGGCGCTGACGGCGCTGATCGCGCTGCACGATATCGGCCCGAACGGGCGCCGCGCCAATTCTCGCGCCGGCTCGATGTACATCGTAAAGCCCAAGATGCACGGGCCCGCCGAAGTCGCCTTCGCCGTCGAGATTTTCGACCGCGTCGAGGCGCTGCTCGGCGTGCCCAAAAACACCATCAAGATGGGCATCATGGACGAGGAGCGGCGCACCACCGTCAACCTCAAGGAGGCGATCCGCGCCGCGAAAGAACGCGTCGTCTTCATCAACACCGGCTTCCTCGATCGCACCGGCGATGAGATCCACACCTCGATGGAAGCCGGCCCGATGATCCGCAAGGGCGACATGAAGCAGGCCGCCTGGATCGCCGCCTACGAAGCCTGGAACGTCGACATCGGGCTGGAATGCGGGTTGGCCGGCCACGCCCAGATAGGCAAGGGCATGTGGGCGATGCCCGACCTGATGGCGGCGATGCTGGCCGAGAAAATCGCGCATCCCAAGGCCGGCGCCAACACCGCCTGGGTGCCGTCGCCGACGGCGGCAACACTGCACGCCACCCATTATCACAAGGTCGACGTCCATGCCGTGCAAGCGGCGCTGAAGAGCCGGCCCAAGGCAAAACTCGACGACATCCTGTCCGTGCCCGTCGCTGTCCGGCCGAACTGGTCTCAGGCGGACATCCAGAAGGAACTCGACAATAACGCGCAAGGCATTCTGGGCTATGTCGTGCGCTGGATCGACCAGGGCGTCGGCTGTTCGAAAGTGCCAGATATAAACGACGTCGGTCTGATGGAGGACCGCGCCACGCTGCGCATCTCCTCGCAGCACATCGCCAACTGGCTGCATCACGGCGTCTGCACGCCCGAGCAGGTCATGGAGACGATGAAACGCATGGCGGCGATCGTCGACCGCCAGAACCAAGGCGATCCGCTCTACCGGCCGATGGCGCCGGATTTTGACAAGTCCATCGCCTTCCTCGCCGCCTGCGACCTGGTCTTCAAAGGCCGCATCCAGCCCAACGGCTACACCGAGCCAGTGCTGCACGCGCGGCGGCTGGAGCTGAAGGCGCGGGATAACGGCTGAACCGAAAGCACGATGCGCGCCGGCCAAGGGTAAGCGCCGGCGTCCCCCTCCCCCTTGAGGGGAGGGTGGCCCGAAGGGCCGGGTGGGGTCGCCAATGCAGTGCGCCAACCCAATTCTGACGGTGCGCCTTAGAGCCTTTCACGTTTTGATGGAAGCGTAGCCGGCGTTTGCGAAGTAGTTGTTGCATTCGGTTGCCTCGATCGTTTCAACGAGGTGGCCGATGTGGCGCCA
>NZ_JAMYOZ010000070.1:0-4229 GCF_040320095.1 Mesorhizobium sp. M0800 | reverse complement strand
TCGAGAGACACAAGGGGTGTTGGACGGAATGCCGCCGGCGCCAAGCTGGAGCACCCCTCATCCGTCGCCTTCGGCGACACCTTCTCCCACAAGGGGAGAAGGGGGAGCCAGCGTCCCGGCGCCCCATGCTGCCGGGCGAGGGGGCCTTTGCGACCGTTCTCATCTCATCAGTCCACAAAAATCAGCGCCGGCGTTTCCAGCAGCGCCTTGATCCGCTGGACAAACACCGCCGCGTCCCAACCGTCGACGACGCGGTGGTCGAAGCTGGAGGACAGGTTCATCATCTTGCGCGGGATGAACTGGGTACCGTCCCATACCGGCCGCACCATCATCTTGTTGACGCCGACGATCGCCACTTCCGGATGATTGATCACCGGCGTCGTCGCCACGCCGCCCATGGCGCCCAGCGAAGTGACGGTGATGGTCGATCCCGAGAGTTCGTCGCGCGTCGCCGTGCCGGATTTTGCTGCCTCGGCCAGCCTGACAACCTCGGCTGCACAGTCCCAGATGTCGCGCGCCTCGGCGTGCTTGACCACCGGCACCATCAGCCCGGAAGCCGTCTGCGCGGCGATGCCGATATGGACGCCGCCATGCTGGTGGACGATGCCGGCTTCGTCGTCGAACAGTGCGTTGACATTGGGCTGGTCGGCGATTGCCTTGACCATCGCCCGCATCAAGAACGGCAGCAGCGTCAGCTTCGGCCTGTCCCCGCCCGGCCGGTTCTCCTTGTTGAGCGCGGCGCGCAAATCCTCGAGCGCGGTGACGTCGATCTCCTCGACATAGGTGATATGCGGGATGCGCGACTTGGCCAGCGTCATCTTCTCGGCGATCTTTCGCCTGAGCCCGACTATCTTGATGTCCTCGACCGCCTCGTTGCGGGCAAGGCCGGAAACCTTGGCGAGCCGGGGTCCGCGCGCCAGGAAAGCCTCGATATCCTCGTGCCGGATGCGGCCGGCTGGGCCGGTTCCCGGGACCTGCCTGAGATCGATGCCCGCCTCCTTGGCCCTCAGCCGGATGGCGGGCGACGCCAGCGGCTTTTCGCCTTCGGGACGCGGCGCGCCGACCGGCGCTGTACCTCCGAAAGCCGGCGCAGTACCCCCACCCCTAACCCCTCCCCACAAGGGGGAGGGGGATTCGCCACCCGCCGCACTTAGTCCCTTATGCGTTGGTGTTTTTCCAGATGATCGTGGAGCGGTCTCGGGTTCGGCCTTGGAGGTTGCGGCACGTCCCCCTCCGCCTTGTGGGGAGGGGTTAGGGGTGGGGGTATTCTTGGCGCCCGCCTCAGTGGCCTGCGACGCAGCATCCCTGACATTACCCTCGCCCGCCACCTTCAACCTGACAATCGGCGAGCCGATCGCCACCGTGTCGCCGATCTCGGCGCCCAACCAGACGATTTCGCCATCGACGGGCGAAGGAATTTCGACTGTCGCCTTGTCGGTCATGACAGCGGCCAGCACGGCATCCTCGCGCACGAGATCGCCGACCTTGACCTGCCATTCGACGAGCTCGGCCTCGGCGACGCCTTCGCCGACATCGGGCAGCTTGATAACATATTCGCCCATCGTTCCCCCTTCAGGCTTCCACCGTTTCGACGAGCGCGCGGCCTAGCCGGGCAGGACCGGGAAAATAGTCCCACTCCTGCGCATGCGGATAGGGCGTGTCCCAGCCGGTGACCCGCGCCACCGGCGCTTCCAGATGGTAGAAGCAGCTCTCCTGAACCAGCGCCGAAAGTTCGGCGCCGAACCCCGATGTCAGCGTCGCCTCATGCACGATGACGCAGCGCCCCGTCTTGTTGACCGAGGCGACGATCGTCTCGAGATCGAGCGGCAGCAGCGTCCTCAGATCGATGATCTCGGCATCGATGCCGGTCTCCTCGGCTGCCGCCTGGGCAACGTAGACCATCGTGCCATAGGCAAGCACGGTGACTGCAGCACCCGGCCGTCGGATCACCGCCTTGCCGAGCGGCGCCGTGTAATGGCCGTCGGCGACTTCGCCGAGCTCATGTTTCGACCATGGCGTTACCGGCCGCTCGTGATGACCGTCGAAGGGGCCGTTGTAGAGCCGCTTCGGCTCCAGAAAGATCACCGGGTCCGGATCCTCTATCGCCGAGATCAAAAGGCCCTTGGCGTCATGCGGGTTCGAGGGCACCACGACTTTCAGGCCGGAGACGTGGGTGAACAGCGCCTCCGGGCTCTGGCTGTGGGTCTGGCCGCCGAAAATGCCGCCGCCGGTCGGCATTCTCACGACGATCGGGCAGGTGAAGTCGCCGTTCGACCGGTAGCGCAGCCGCGCGGCTTCCGAGACGATCTGGTCATAGGCCGGATAAACATAGTCGGCAAACTGCACCTCGACGCAAGGCTTCAGCCCGTAGGCGGCCATGCCGATGGCCGCGCCGACAATGCCGGATTCGCTGATTGGCGCATCGAAGCAGCGGCTCTTGCCGTATTTCGCCTGCAGGCCCTGGGTGCAGCGGAAGACGCCGCCGAAGAAGCCGACATCCTCGCCGAACACGATGACGCGCTCGTCGCGCGCCATCGACACGTCCATGGCGTCGCGGATCGCCTCGATCATGGTCCGCCGCGGCATGGTCAGACCCCTGCCTGTTGGCGCTGGCGCCTGAGATGCGGCGGCATCTCGGCATAGACGCCCTCGAACATGTCGCGCGCCGAGGGCTTGCCGCCGGCATGCAGCGTGCCGTGGCGCTCGGCCTCCCGCTGCGCCGAAATCACCGTGTCGAGGATTTCCGCCTCGGCCTGGGCGTGGCGTTCGTCCGACCAGACGCCGCGCTGGATGAGATGGTTCTTCAGCCTGACGATCGGGTCGCCGAGCGGCCAGGCATCGGACTCGGCCTTCGGCCGGTAGGCCGACGGGTCGTCGGAGCTCGAATGGGCGCCGACGCGGTAGGTGACGTATTCGACCAGCGTCGGCCCGAGATTGCTGCGCGCCCGTTCCGCCGCCCATTTGGCCACCGCATGGACGGCGAGATAGTCGTTGCCGTCGACGCGCAGGGACGGAATACCGAAGCCGAGCCCACGGGCGGCAAAAGTGCCGGAACCGCCGCGGGCGATGCCCTGGAAGGTCGAGATCGCCCACTGGTTGTTGACGACGTTGAGCACGACCGGCGCCTTGTAGGTCGAGGCGAACACTAGCGCCGAATGGAAGTCGGACTCGGCGGTCGAACCGTCGCCGATCCAGGCGGCGGCGATCTTTGAATCGTTGCTGATTGCCGAGGCCATCGCCCAGCCGACCGCCTGGATGTACTGCGTCGCCAGATTGCCGGAGATAGAGAAGAAGCCGTGCTCCTTCGACGAATACATGATCGGCAATTGCCGCCCTTTCAGCGGATCGGCCTCGTTCGAATAGATCTGGTTCATCATCGTGACCATCGGGTAGCCGTCGGCGATGAGCAGGCCGGCCTGCCGATAGGTCGGAAAATTCATGTCGCCCCGCGACAGCGCCTTGCGGAAGGCGCAGCTCACTGCCTCTTCGCCGAGATGCTGCATGTAGAAAGAGGTCTTGCCCTGGCGCTGCGCCATCTGCATGCGCGCATCGAAGCTGCGCAGCGTCATCATATGGCGCAGCCCCTCCAGCAACTCGTCGTCCGAAAGCAGTCCTGCCCACGGCCCGACCGCCTCGCCGGCGCGGTTGAGCACGCGAATGATCGAGAAGGCCAGATCGCGGATGTCGCGAGGGTCGACGTCGATCTTCGGGCGCGGCACCGAGCCAGCTTTTGGAATGCTCACATTAGAGAAATCCGGCGTCCCGCCCGGCCGCACTTCCGGTTCCGGAACATGGAAGCGCAGCATTCCGGCATCGGCCATGATCTCGGTCCTCCACTGTTGCCCGGCCAGGATATTTGCACACCGCCAGACCAGTGCCAATTCGTCGGCCGAGGCTTCGCTGCCGCTGGCTGCGCCCGCGGCAGACAGGATGGAGATATGTCGGCGAAATTTCTTGTCGATCTTCCGCGCCGGCGCGCAATTTGGCGAATGGCCCGGCCTAGTCTGGCGCATGAGAAGGGATTCCTGGTAGCAAGATCCCTCTGTCGAGTTCCTTCGCGCCCCGCTCCGTCCTGCCGGAGGATCGCGGCATCATTCCAGCTCGGGTTCCTCGCCCCCACGGAAGTGCTAGGGCATATACACATCTCGCAGAGCCCATCCATCGGCACAGGCACGGAAGTAGGCCAGGCCGTTGTAGAAGGTGATTGGTCCCGGTGGTCTGGAGGAAGC
>NZ_JAMYOZ010000069.1:0-5319 GCF_040320095.1 Mesorhizobium sp. M0800 | reverse complement strand
GGCCTGCGCTGGGCGATCGAGGAGTGCTTTGAGCGCGCCAAGGATGATCTCGGACTTGATCATTGCGAGGCTCGGTCCTGGCACGGATGGCATCGCCACATGAGCCTGTGCATGGCCGCCCTGGCATTCCTCTCGAAGCTATCGGCTGATCTTCGCCGCAGCGCATGGAGCAAACCGAACGAAACGAGTCCAAAGGAGCCAATCGCCGCCTGATCCGGATGGCTGCGCTCGTCCCGAGCGTCCCCGAGATCCGCTATCTCCTCGCCCGGATCCTCATCTTCCCACCGACACAAAAGCCCTTCATCATCGCCTGGTCGCTATGGCGACGACGACATCAGGCTGCGGCCACCATCTGTCACTACAAACGGCATCGGCATCCGCAACTGTAGTACTAAGGTCCGGACTCATAACCGTTGGTCGACTGGCGGCTCTGGTTGCCGTTAATCGCGGGGCGCTGAGCGGGGCTCGATAGGATCAACCGAACCTGCGATACTCAAGGCAATCTGTTGGACTCATGATGCGCATCGTAACCCGTCTCACTGATCGGCTTAAACTGCAGCATCCGATCATCAGCGCGCCCGTTGGCATTCGCATCGGGCGGGGAACCCGCAGGTGCGGTCATACAGCCGGAGGGCTTGGGCTTATCGGCGGCGGCTATGGCGACGCTGATTGGCTGACGCGAGAGTTCGAGCGATCTGGCAACCGACCTGTCGGCTGCGGCTTCGTAACTTGGTCACTCGCCAGGAACCCGCGCCTACTGGATAAGGCCCTGGAGCGGCGACCAAGTGCGATTTTCCTATCCTTTGGCGACCCGGCGCCTTTTTCGCCGGCGATACGGGCCGCCGGGGTCCCCTTGATCTGCCAGGTCCAGAGCTTCGACGACGCGCGCCGCGCTCTTGATGCCGGAGCCGACATCGTCGTCGCCCAAGGCGCGGAAGCCGGCGGTCACGGTGAGAAGCGAGCGACATTCACATTTGTTCCGGAGGTCGCGAACTTGGTACTGCGACGGGCGCCGGACACGCTCATCTGCGCGGCCGGTGGCATCGCCGATGGTCGTGGGCTCGCAGCGGCGCTGATGCTTGGCGCTGATGGCGTCGTGATGGGATCACGTTTCTGGGCCTCGTTGGAGGCTCTCGTTCATCCAAATCTGCACCAGGCTGCCCTTGCCGCGACCGGAGACGACACGGTTCGAACCTCGGTGATGGACCTAGCGCGCCGCCTGGATTGGCCATCGCGGTTTTCACTGCGCGTTCGGAAGAATGCTTTTACGGAAGCCTGGCACGGCAATGAGGCCCATCTCCTCGCCGACATTGACGCGCAGTCCGCTGCCTACCGCGAAGCGTGGGCAAGCGGCGATCCCACGATAGCCGCGATCATGATTGGTGAGGCCGCCGGCCTCATCCACGACATCGAGCCGGCGAGTGACATACTCCTTCGCACCGTTTCTGAAGCGATCACCCTGCTTCAGGGCGCAAGTTCGCTTCTGTTTGTCGAGGACAACTGTCACAGCCAGTAACCGACCGTAGCGGCGAGGCAGACGGCAGCGAGGAAGTTAGTGGCCGATCGATCGTAGCTGGTGGCAATGCGGCGGAAATCCTTGAGCCGTCCAAACATGGCGTTGCGATCACGGTAGAGGAAGGGGAGAAGCAGTTCTTCCAGCGCCGGTTGGCTTTCGACGGAATGTTCGGCATCGCCCCTTTAGCCTCGACCTTGTGGCGAATGGCATTGGTGTCATAGCCCTTGTCGGCGTGCAGGATCGGGCTCTCGGGCATCTGCTCCAGAAGCAAATCTCCGGCGCTGCAATCGGCGACCTGGCCACCGGTCAAGAGGAAAGCGATCGGGCGGCACAGGCCATCGGTCAGGGCGTGGATCTTCGTGGTTCGCCCACCGCGCGACCGGCCAATCGCCTGATTTTGCTCCCCCCTTTGCCGGCAGAAGCGCAGCGATGCGCCTTCACGGCCGAAGAGTCGATCAGGACCTCAGCCGGAGGACCGCCAGCGCTTGCCGCGCGTGTCGGTTGGCAGCAGCGCCTGCAGCCGCGAAAACTGCTCCTCGGTCAGCCAGAAATAATCGCGATTCATCGGTGGCCTCCCTTTGGAGACCGTGAATCATAAAACCACCGTCAGTGGAACCCTTTATGGGTCCGGACCCTAGCAGGTTGTGACCATTGCTGTGGCAATGCAGCAGTCCTGGATAATAAGTCCAAGATGCCCCGGGTGCGCTTCCACCGCACCACCGGGACCTTCGCTGCAGCTAAATGCAGAAAATCCACGCGCGCGCTGAAGCCCGAAAAGGCGGCGGCGCTGGCGGGTTGAAACTCCAGTCGGGCTACGCCCTCCCTGCGTTCCAACCCGCCAGCATTCTCATCTTGATTGAGGCAACGCTCGCAGCTTCATTGTCGCGCCGCAGGTGGCGGATTCCTCCGTCTGCCCGCTTCACTCCGTGCCCGGCGAGACCCCTCCGCCCCCCTTGCTCCCCGCTGCTCGCCGCGATGCACGGGGACAGGCGACCTGAACCCGTCCCCAAGCCGATCTGATGGCAGAGGCGGTGGGGCTGGACATGGGCCCGTGGTGGACATACGTGCCACACAAATCCTCATGCTCGCCTAACCGGCCGCAAGGTATGGCAATCCGGGCTGACCCGACGAGAGAAGGAGTAGGTCTCGGCCATTCCCGTGTCCGAGCCCAGAAAAGTTACTGGTTTCCTTACGGGCGCGATACAAAGGGCACAGGCTGGACTTGGCTGCCGGGGGCGGGGCTTGTCGACCGCTCGATCGAAAGTGAGAGACGAGGAGGAGAATCACCGACCCGCAGAGCGGCAAGGCGCTCGCCTACCTCCCTGTCAGTCACCGTTAGCCGATGGTTTAGACGAAGATAGTCCGTCCATGTCGGCGTGCGGAATGTCTCGGTCCAAAGAGTCGAGTTCTGAAGATCGCGCTGGAGGGTCCAGTCCCGCGCACCGGCACGGCTCTGAACGCGCCGCCTTTCGCGCATGCAGCTCAGAAATTCCTCGATATTCTCCTCGGGGATCGAGTACTCCACCTTGATCACGATCGGGCCGCTCCTGGGCTTCAAATCGAGGGCCAGTTCTGGTGGCCTGAAGTCGAAGGCCCCTTGATCCGATTCCTCCCATAGCCGTACCGGCAATAGCTTTCCCACAGCTGCAACCAGCAACAGCGCCGCTGCAGCACCTTCCAAAGCCCACGTCAGGGAATAGTACTGCGCGACAGCACCCCAGATCCAGCTGCCCGCTGCCATGCCGCCGTAGGTCAGGGCGTAATAGATCGACAGGGTGCGACCAACGACCCACCTTGGGCTTGCCAACTGCACACACACGTCGGTTCCGGTCCAGGTGACAACCCAGCCGGCGCCAGCGATTGCAAGCGCGATCGCTGCTACAGCCACCGATGATGTGAGAGCCAGTAAAAGGCAACACGTTGCGCAAGCAACGGACGCGAGCGTGATCAATCGATTTTGGGACGTGATGCGTCTCAAGTAGCTATTGCCAATGCCCGCGATGAAGGCGCCTGTGCCGAAGCCGGCCAACAGGACGCCGTAAACAATTGGCCCCCCCGCCAGTTGGTCGCGAACCAGGAGGGGGAGCAGAGCAAGGATCGAGATGCTTGACAGCCCGAACAGGGTTGCACGCACGATCGCCACTCTGATCTCCGAGGAGATTGCCGTGAAGCGCATGCCATCATGAATGGCCGTCGTCATCCGCTCGCGCGGAAGAGGCGAAGAACGAACTTGCCACTTGGAGCGCAGGACAGCGCTCAATGGGACCAGGTCGGTCAGCGCAGCGAAGGCGAAAGCCGTAAGGGGGCCCAGCAAAGCCAAAATTACACCGCCCAGCGCCGGTCCTATGCTCCGAACCACGTTGTACCCCACCGACATCAGCGTCACTGCAGCGGGTATGTCGCGCTTTTCCAGGATGTCGCCGACCGAGGCGTGCCAGGCTGGATCATTCAAGGCAAAGCCGCATCCCGCCAAGAAACTCAGTCCCAAGATCAGCCATGGACTGACAAAGCCCAGTCCAACAGAGAGAGCCAGCGCCGTGGATGCCAATGCGATCAGGCAATGTCCGGCAAGCATCACGCCGCGGCGGCTGAAGCTGTCTGCAATCGCTCCAGCAAGGATCGACAAGAAGAAGGCGGGCAGTGTCGATGCAGCCTGCACGAGCGCAACCATCAGATCGGAGGCTGAAATCGTTGCCATAAGCCAGCTTATAGCCACGCTCTGCACCAGCCAGCCAAGGCTGGATATCTGCGTGGCTGTCCAGATCGAACGAAAGACCGGATTCTGAAGAGGGATCAGTGTGTTTGCCGCAAAGGGCGGGGAATCTTGACGCCGCATGACTTCTCACCTCCACCACGTAGTTCTTTCGCTCACTCACTTGCTGACAGCGGTGCGCTTACGCACAGCTGCGTCACAACCAAGTTCCGATATCGCGCTCGCAACAAAGTAAACAAAGTAGATGTCGCATCCACGGTGCTGATGCGCGATGAGTGTGCCAGTTGGGCGTCAGCTGGTCTGGGTCGCGCAGCCCGATGGGGTGCGGTCTGCCCTGCGACTCTTGGTCTTGGACGGTGCTACCGCCCCGATGGCCGGGTTGTCAAACTGCCACGGTGCTAGCAGCGCCCATCCCATCCTGACAGGCATGAGCATATGACGCAGCGCATCGCTGGTATCGGAGGCGGGTGCAAGATCAAGGGTGGCATCGTCCTGACAAGTACGAGCTGGTGGACGCCTTTGCCCGACCTATCACATCGGCGATTTATGGGGCCGCCGTTCAACTCGTTGGTCTATGCACAAAAAACATAATACGCTTGAAAAGACGTTTCGGGCCGGTGCCGGGGCCGAGGAGGGGGCTGAAGCCTTCACTATCGTCATCCCGCCGCCGAATGTCACCGGCTCGCTGCATATGGGCCACGCGCTCAACAACACGCTGCAGGACATTCTGGTGCGCTTCGAGCGCATGCGCGGCAAGAACGTTCTTTGGCAACCAGGCATGGACCATGCCGGCATCGCCACGCGATGGTGGTCGAGCGCCAGCTGATGCAAAATCAGATCCACCGCCGCGACCTGACGCGCGATGAGTTCATCGACAAGGTGTGGGAATGGAAGGCAGAATCCGGCGGCGCCATCCTCAACCAGCTGAAGCGGCTCGGGGCCTCGGCCGACTGGAGCCGGGAGCGCTTCACCATGGACGAGGGCCTGTCCAAGGCCGTGCTCGAAGTGTTCGTGACGCTCTACAAGGAAGGGCTGATCTACAAGGACAAGCGCCTTGTGAACTGGGACCCGAAGCTGTTGACCGCCATCT
>NZ_JAMYOZ010000068.1:0-5765 GCF_040320095.1 Mesorhizobium sp. M0800 | reverse complement strand
GCGTCATCCGATGCTGGCCTCCACTCCAGCCAGCATCTTGAATCACAAAACCGACTGATCCGGAATCCCCTTCGATTCCGTCAAATCAGGAACCGCTCTAGTCAACGCCGCAACTGTTTCCTGGAACGGCAGCAGCGAGTTGGCGCGGGCGACCAATAGAGCCAGTTCAAGTGGTCGACGCACCTGCTCGTCTTCGATTTGCCGGGCTGCCGTCAATCCGGCCCCGGTGTGCTGAGTGGCCTCGGCAAGAGCTGACCGCGACAGGGCCAATTCCGCAGCAGTCAGCCAATAGTGCGCCGCCGGCTCCGAGAGTCCCGCCTCAGTGTAGTGATGGGCGATCACCGCCGGCGCGGATTCGCTGCTATCAGCAAAGCGCTCGACAATTGACCGGGCGATGTCCGCATGGATGCGCTGTCTGCGGGAGCGAAGCAGCGAGTTGTGGGCTGCATCCTGCACGAGCGCGTGTTTGAAAACATAGATCGTGTCACCTATGGCGGCGCGAGAGAATACCAGCTCCGACTCGACCAGTTTGTGTAACGCCTCCTTAAGCGCGGTTCCGGTAATCGGCGAGATCGCTTCCAGCAGACGGTACGAAAACTCCCGGCCGATCGCCGCGCCAATCTGTGCGATTTCCCGGATCGACCCGAGCCTATCCAACCGCGCCATTAGGGAGTCCTGCAGCGTCGATGGAATCGCCAGTGCCGTCAACGGCGCGGCCAGCACAAAACACTGGCTTTGCTCGCGCAGTTGCCCCGATTCAAGGACCGCCTTGGTCAGCTCCTCAACGAATAAGGGAACGCCGTCAGTCTTAGAGATTATCGCGCTTTGCACTTCTGCAGGAATCTCCTTGCCGCCGGTGATGCGATCGATCATGGCTGCAGCGTGACGCCGTCCGAATCGGTTGAGCGCCAGCCCTGTCACATGGCCTTGACCGACCCAGGGATTTGTAAACTCCGGGCGAGAGGTCACTATCAACAGCGCCCGCAATCCCGGTACTCGCTCGACGATGGCGCTGAAGAAATCCAGCGAGGTGGGGTCTATCCAGTGCGCGTCCTCCAGCACGGCAAACACGGGCGCCTCTCGCGTCAGCCCGGCGAACAGCTCAATCAACGCGGCAATCGTCTGCTCCTTTGCCTCGCTCGGCACTACTCCGAGGTCCTGAAAGTGTCCCTCGGTCGAGATCGACAGAAGCGAGGCGAGATAGGATGCGACGCCCCGGCCACCGAGGCCCGAGCGGGCGATTAAAGCTTCGAGCCTTTCGATTTGCGCTGTCGGCGGCTCGCCGGACCTAAGACCCAGCGAAGATGATATCTGTCGGACGACCGGATACATCGAGACGTTGCGATGGTGCGGAGAACACTGGTAACGCACAAGGCCATAAGGTTGACCCACGATCCGTTCGCGCAGTGCCTCCAACAGGCGTGACTTGCCGATGCCTGCCTCGCCGGTCAGCAACACTACTTGGCCTTCCCCCCCGCACGCGTCGCTCCAGCGGTCGGCAAGCAACGCCACTTCCTGATCACGTCCCACCAGGGGCGCGTTCGACCGGGACGCCTCGAACCGATTGACGTTCTCCGTCTCGCGGAGGACCTCCCAGGCCGAAACCGGAGCATCAAAGCCTTTGATGACGTGGACGCCCAGGGCCTTGAGCTCGAATACCTCGCCAAGTAGTAGGCGCGTCGAAGACGCGATGACGATGCGGCCTGCGTTCGCCAGACCCTGAAGCCGGGCCGCGAGATTCGGCGTATCGCCGACCACCGCATGCTCGCGCGATGCACCATGGCCGATCACGTCCCCCACCACCACCAGGCCAGTCGCAATTCCGACGCGCGCCTGGAGTGTGCCTGCTGCCGCCGTTTCAATCGTGGCAACCGCAGCTACGATCTCCAGAGCGGCACGCACGGAACGCTCCGCGTCGTCTTCATGGGCAAGCGGATAGCCGAAATAGGCCAACACGCCGTCACCCATGAACTTCGCAACAACCCCCCCGTACCGGGCGATGATGACGGAGCAGGCTTCTTGGTAAGCGCGCAGTACGTTGCGCATCTCCTCCGGATCCAGCCGTGTCGACATTTGCGTCGAGCCGACGAGATCGCAGAACATAACTGTAATCTGACGTCGCTCAGCTGTGTCGACATGCGGCGTCGTCGGCTCTATGGGCTCGGGTTCCAATTGCCGCGCACCAAGGCGTTCGATTGCCTTCAACAACCGCTTGCGATGCCCGAGAAGCACGCCGATCTTTTCCAGGTCGGCGTCCGTAAGGTCAGGCAGCACTTCGCTGTCTATCCCGTTCTCACGGAACGAAGCTTCATATTGAACAAGACCGAGGCTCTGCAGCCATTTCCCTAAATTCATGGACGTATCGCAGCCCGATTGGACCAATAGTCCTCAAACGGGAGCCGGATGTCTAGTGAAGAGAATTCCGGGTAGTGGGTCAGTTTGAAATCTGACGCTGCGCTTTTTGCCGGGGCGCCGTTCTTCGCTCAGCTCTGGGCATATTTGTCAGTTCTTCGGCATTTGGGGTGGCACAAGTTGAACGTATGGCGTCGTCGGTTCCTTATCAGGGCGAATGCGACTGGGGGCCGGCTTCCCGTGTTTGCCGAGCGACCTAATGTATTGATAGAGCGATTGCATATCGCTCTCCTCCATCGCTCGAAGATTGTACCAAGGCATCGGTGGAGACGTTCTAATGCGCTTCAGCATCCCTACAAATCCACGCTCGGTCATTACCGAAGCATCTATCCGAAGATTGGTCGCATAGGTCGTGCCCCAAGGACCGCGCCAACCGACCGAGTTGCCCATTAAAGCCTTTTCAGGATCAATCTTGCCTTCTGTTTCCCGGTAGCCTTCGGTATGGCAATCGTGACACCCGCCGATGATTGATACCTGCAACCCTCGTTCGACCGATACTTCGCCTTGAGCGAAGGCTGCAATTGGCATCGTGAGACCGGCTAATAGGAAAAACAGGCTTGTGACACGCATCCTTCCCTCCCATGCGTTCCGCTAAGCAGTATGAGCCAACGTCCGAAGGCGACGGCTAGCTTGAAAGGCTCTTTTTGTAAGGGCCGCGAATAGCCGGTTTCTCGGCTTCTCTCGCTTCGATCAGCGCAACGATGTCACCAATCTCCCAAAGCTTGTCAGTGACGCCAGTGGCCATCGCAGGCGTCATGCGCAACGTGGCATGGATGCGAACAAAATTGTAGTACATGAAATGCAACGCCACCGCATTGGCGTGAGCCTCCACCTTCTTGGAAAAGCCATTGGTCAGGCGAGTGAAGCGGCGCATGTGCATCCGCATGGTCAGGTTCTGGCGTTCCGCAAATGACGTGCTGACATGCTTGATGTCAGGATTTCCTTCGATCCGTTCTTTCCGCGCGCCAGTGCATTCGGCGGGGCTATAGCGGCCCTTGGCGCTGTCAGGCGAAGTGCCATAGAGCTTGATCAGCATGGCATAGTCGATATCGCCGCCGAACGCACCTTCAACAGCCTCTAGCGACTTGAACCCCCGACGTCAGCACCGAAACATTCTGCCGCATCTTACCCTGTCCGATTTGCACGTCGCTACTCGCCTTTCCCGAACGAGCCGGCCAAGCAGCTTCCGCACCACGCAACATCTCTTATCTTGGGCAACACGGTCTCTTCATTACCGGATGTGCGGGATGTGGATTTGTTGTGCCGAGTGCAATATGGCCCCGTTTACCGGGACCGAGGCTTGTCGAAACAGTCAACCGCCTGGATTTGATATCGTTGTGCTGTTTCAGTACCGACGTTCTCGAGGCCGCGTCTATGAAGAGTGACGCGCTTTCGTACCCGCCCCGCGGCCTCTCTCGTGAGGAAGCAGCGCGCTATGTCGGCGTCGGATCGACACTATTCGACGACATGGTTGCTGACGGCCGCATGCCGAGGCCTAAGCACGTCAACAGTCGCGCGATCTGGGATCGTGTGGCGCTCGATATCGCTTTCTCCGCCCTGCCAGACAAAGACAATGGTCTCCAACAACTATTGGAGCGGAGCAAACGAGAGCCGACAAGGAGATAAGCAACTACGCACACTGCGTATACGCTGCAGGCGTAGTACAGTCATCGCCTGAGCGGATGAGATGACGTGAACGACAATGAAAAGCTCGCGCGAGAAGTGAAAGCCTGGCGGGCGAAGGGAGGATTCACCGCCGAGAGTGCAGCCAAGGTCTTGGGAATACCGAAACGCACTTTTGAAGGCATAGAGCAAGGTCGGGGCTTCCATTACCCGGTACTCCTGCGCGTTGCTATAGAAAGCAAGACCCTTTCGCTTCAGGCAATGCTGGAGGATTCCCCGCCTGTTGAGCAACGGCAGCGGAAAACTCAAAGGGAGATTTAATGGCCAGGCCATTCAAAGATATCCGCTACCCCGGCGTTTCGTCGCGCATCAAGAACGGAAAGCTCGTCTATCGCTATCGCGGCAAAGGAATGCCCGAAATTCGGCTTCCTGGCGGACCAGGCGATCCTGAGTTCGAAGCCGCCTATGAACAGGCAACGCAAGGCCAAGGTCAAAAGGCCGTCATCATTGACTTGCCCGGTCGGGCGTTGCCAAAGACATTTGGTCATGCTGCGCGCCGACTTGAAGCGACGATGGAATGGCTGGACTTCGACGAAGCGACGCAGCAGAAGAATGCTCGGCTTATTGAGCGCTTCCTTCAGATGCAGGTCGATCCTGCCTATCCGCTGACTTGGCGCAACACGCCGGTGGAACATCTCGATGCCGACCATCTGCGTGCGATTATCGAAAGTGTCTTTGCCACCAACCGGACGGTTGCCAAGCAACTGCTGGTGGCAATCAAGAAGCTCCTGTGGGTGGCGATCGAAGTTGAGAAATGGATCAAACCGCAGGACGATCCCTCGCTGTCGATCCGCGTCCGCATTCCAAAATCGACTGCCAATCCCGCCTGGCCGATCGCCATTCGTGAAAAGTTCGAGGCGCACCATCCAATCGGCTCAGCGCCGCGCACCTGCTATGCGCTCGGTTTCTGGCTCGGCAACCGACGCGGCGATATCGCCTCACTGGAGTGGGACGATTTGGTCTTCGAGGAGATCGAATTGTTCGATGGCTCCTTGGAAACAATCGAAGCCTTCGACTTCCGACAGCAGAAAAATCGTAACCGTCATGGCGGGCGCGAGATGTTCATCCCTGTTGTGGACAAGCTGGCGCAAGCTTTAGTGCCACTAGATCGCTCTAAGGGTGGCACGGTATTGAAGAACGGCTATGGGCGTCCGTTCTCCGAAAAGAGCCTCACCGGCATGATGGCGCATTGGAACAAGCAAGCCGGCATCCCGGAGGGCTACACCCTGCACGGGCTGCGCCGTACCTTCGGTACGTATCTCGCCGAATGCAACATCCAAGCGCGCGCTATCATGGAGGCGATGGGGCATTCTTCAATGACGGTAACAGACGAGTATGTGCGAGAGGCCAATAAGAAACGGATGGCTGTCGATATCGCCCGCGCCATTAACGAGCGGGAGGCCAAACGCGACGCCATGAAGCAACGGACACCGCTGCGCGTCATCAAATGAGCGGTTTCAAACCGACCACATGCAGGGTGGCCTATCGGCCGCCCTTTTTGTTGGGCCCATAACGGGCCCAAAACGTTTTGGGCCGAGGCCACTTTTTATAAACAAAATCAATGGTCATGGTGGGCCCGGAGGGACTCGAACCCCCAACCAAGCGGTTATGAGCCGCCGGCTCTAACCATTGAGCTACAGGCCCCACGGCGCTGGATTAGTGTTTTTCCC
>NZ_JAMYOZ010000067.1:0-7021 GCF_040320095.1 Mesorhizobium sp. M0800 | reverse complement strand
GTGTTAACTTCCATTGTGGACGCTCCCTCTCTTACGGTGGCTGTCAAACACCACCATTCTGGCACATCGATGCCGTCGAGGGGGCGTCCACCCCATCACTATCAAGCGAGGGGCAACCATGGACTATTATATAGGAATTGATGGTGCGCCGTGACGGCGCGGGAGGTGAATATGGAATAGCCACCTCTCAAGCTTGCTGGTTTTCGACCGGCGGCTGTAATGCCGCCCCGCCCGCAGGAGCAGCGGATGGAAGGGGGTGCCGAGAAGCTCGACCGGGCGTCGCCGGTTGGGTGTCATAAGCAGATCGGCCTGAACTGTACCGGGTGCGGACCATTGGCCGCAGGCCGGGCTACTATAGTGTCTATGGCGAGATAACAAAGGCGCTGGAAGCCTCGGGCTGCGCGGCGCAAGCTAATCCCCAAGGCCGGTAAACCGGGGCAATTCCGGCCCCTGGGCATTCCGGTGTGGACTTCATAATGCACCTTGTTCAAACGGCTGTGGGGATGCCGGGAACACGATCGGAATTTGCAACCCATGCGCGGAGCCGTTGATCGACCACCCCGGTGATGGTGAGACCATAGGACTTGCCGGGCTTTCTGTCGGCGGGAATCACCGTCTGATCGATCCAATAATAGACCACCCCCCCGACTGACGCCATAGCGTTGGGCCACCTGATGGACCGTCAGCGTCCCGGGCGGCGCCGACGGGCCGGGAATGCCGTGTTTGAACCGAATCCAGCTGATCATGCTGGCGGTGAAGGGCTTGCCGGTCGCGCTCTTCCTGCCGTCGCGGGCAAGCAGCACTGCGATCTCGCGGTCGTCATGGTATTGCGCCAGCGTGTGAACTTCATCGACGAAGGCCGGCGGATAACGAACCGCATCAGCCCGGTTTGAAGGCAGGTGCACGGTCAGCGTCTCGGTTGCACCGCCCTGCCAACGAATGTGCACTTGCAGCTGCTTGGGTTTCGGTCCCGTGGCAAGGGTAATATCCTTGATCAGCAAGCGCAGCATCCGCTTGCGGTCGCGGGGCTGGTGGTCGAAGCCGTCCATAGCCGCGCAAAGTCGCGCCCGAGCGCGACGATTTGCTGCTTCTGCTCGTCCGTCACGGCCCGCAGCGTTGCCGCTCGAACTTAGCCATCTCCGCCTCAAGATCGAGCACCCACTGCTCGGCATCGTTCCAGCGTGTCTCCAAGGTGGCGGCGATTAGGCGGTTGGCCGGATCGACGGCTGCGTAGCGCCGTTCGGCCAGATCGGCGTCGTACCGGGCGCGCTCGATGCGCCGCCGCCATTGCCCGGCCACAGCCGCGTCGCGCTTTTCCAGGCTGGTCAGCGCCGCCAGCGCGAGCTCAACCGTCAGCGGCGTGACCGCGTCGACCACGCGTGCGCTGACGGCGCTGTCGAGCGGCGCCGCGGGCACAGTCTCAAGCAGCAGCGTCGTGTCAGCCCTCGCGGTGCTTCCAGTTGCATTGATAGACAGGGTAGAGCCCGCCATTGCCGGTGTAGCGCACGGTGAGGCGGCGCCCGCAGGCGCCGCAGACAAGCAAGCTCCTGTTTGCATTCGCGCAGACACGCCTTGGCAGGCATCCGTCGCAGTTGACACCTGGGCCGGCTCCTCGAACGACGCATATCTGAAGAAAGACCGAATGGCCGTGAGGCGGAGATTCCGGGTCCTCACTGAGGCGGATCGCTGTGTCTCGAGGTCCTCCAGGAATGCGCCGATGAAAGGCCCGTCCAAATCCCGCGCCCAGATTCAACGCGTGCTCGCAATCCCGAGCAAGCGATGCGACAAGCGACAGCTTCAGTTTCTCACCAGGCCCGAGATTGAAGCGATCCTGGCCTGCCCGGATCGCAGCACATGGCTGGGACGGCGTGATCACACTCTGCTCTTGCTGGCCGCGCAAACGGGGTTGCGGGTCTCGGAGATCATCGATCTCGACCGGGACTCGGTGATGCTGGGCACGGTGCCCACGTGCGATGCGTTGGCAAGGGCCGCAAGGAGCGAAGTACGCCGCTCACCAAGGTTGCACAGCAAACCCTTCGGGGCTGGCTCAACGAGCCCAGGAAGCGGGGCGCAACGGCTCTCTTTCCCAACACGACGGCGGCATGCTTAGCGCCGACGGCCTGCAGGCGCTGCTGAACAAATATGTCGCCAAAGCGCGCGAACACTGCGTCACCCTTCGCTCGAAGCGGGTGTCGCCCCATGTTTTGAGGCACAGCGCTGCGATGGAGCTGCTGCAGGCGGGCGTCGATTGTTCGGTCATCGCCCTGTGGCTGGGCCATGAGACGATAGAAACGACGCT
Source organism: Mesorhizobium sp. M0800 (assembly GCF_040320095.1). Taxonomy (NCBI): domain Bacteria; kingdom Pseudomonadati; phylum Pseudomonadota; class Alphaproteobacteria; order Hyphomicrobiales; family Phyllobacteriaceae; genus Mesorhizobium; species Mesorhizobium sp. M0800. The sequence continues at coordinate 4,722 of NZ_JAMYOZ010000067.1, read as the reverse complement.
GACCTATCTTCACGCACATCTTGAACTGAAGGAATCCGCACTTGCCAAGCTGAAGCCATATGAACGCGCAAAGGCCGAACGATTTCGACTAAACGACCGGCTTCTGGAATTCCTGAACGCCCTTTGAGCATGAGAAATATGCCGAGTGCGAACGGCTGGTCTCCGGCCGAAACGGCGGGAGAAGCGCACTCCAACACTCCAACCGCCATCGTCAAAGAGGCACTCGGCTAGTTCGACGGTCGGCATAAACGGCAAAGATGAATAACATCGATCCCCTTGCCTGGCTCGCTCAGACCCTCCAGCGCATCGCCAATGGCTGGCCGAGCAGCGAAATCGAGGCACTCATGCCCTGGAATTACGCCGCCTGAACGGCCTCAGCTTGTCCCTTACGGATCGTATGATATAGGGACCGGGCTATGGCTATTTCTGGTGGATCTACAAGGACGTCTACGCAGCCCACGGCCACGCTGGTTAAGCGATCTTCGTCTATCCGAAGGACAAAGTGGTAATCGCCATCAACTCCGCCTGGCTTGAGCCCAGCCAACTCGAACAGCTCAAACGGCCAGAGTATGCGCAAGGGTTGACAACATTCGTCCAGGCCCTGCACGCGGCGGCCGTGGCACACCGCTAAACAAAGATCGCTTTAACGCAACTTGCAACGGAAATATTGCCGTACAAGAACGGGCCGTTAGCCGAAACAGGCGTACGCTTACCGGGAAGGGATGCTGGTCGTTCTTTCAGCGCTTCGCGCACAGCCTCACGGCTACCCGCGCATGACTCGGGGCCAATGTGGATCGCTACTCCTTCATCGTGATGGACTTTCACAATCTACTCCTTGCCGGTTTATACCGGTGCTCCCACTCCCACGCCGCTCGCCCCATAGAATCTACCCGGTGGGACACGACCCAAATTCTCGTTTGATGTGGAAACTGATGGTTCCCCGCAAAACGGTGGCGAACGGACGCCACTCTCGCAAGCGCGTGTTCGTCCACCTGGCCCCCATCGTGCACAACCTTTTAATCCTTCGGTGGTTCGTTGAGGGCGCCGACCAATTCCGACCGCGAAGACAACCATGGACCCGGCAACGTCGTCTCAACAAACTTCGCGCTTGATGCCCAACTGCAATTAGACAACCACATCAGGTCACATGGCACCATTCATTGGACCCGGCTAAAGATAGTCTTCAGGACCACCATCCCGCACAGTGTCAAGTGTAACGCAGTGGAACCCACCTCCAAAGATCCGGCGATGCCGATGGCGGACCGGCACGACCGTGAACTTGTGGCGCTCTAGGAGGCGAATGATTTCTGGACTGTCTACATTCGCCATCACCATTTCGGGACTAACAGACAGCACGTTCATATCGATATACAAGCTGGTAAGGACTAGGTCATCGCTCTGGTAACTTGGGAAGCTATTCTCTTTAGGTTCCGGAGCAACTATCAGTTCCCACTTTTGCAATGGGGCCGGGAGATAGTCCGCCACCCGTTCGGACCTTATTAGCAGTGTGCCGGGCCGCAATGCCAAGATCATGCTGTCGATGTGACTGTCGGTCAATCGATCGATACGGTGGAACCTGAAGCGGCCTTCGAAATGGCGCTGCAGCCAAGTGTAGGCCATCGCATGGTTCTCAGTTGACACATTTACGAGGACATCTCGCCCAAGGCGGAGGCATTGCGCGCCATCAATCATTATTTCGAAGCCGACGTCGTAGGGCGAAGACCTTGGGTTTTTGATTGATTCCATCAGCCCTCCATCGTTTAGTTGCGCATATGAGGGATCAAACGAGGAATCGGTCATGATAGGCCTCGGCATCGCCGACCACCGCGCTCCTTTGCGAAAATAGTCGGCGAAAATCGGCGTCAGCAGCTTCGTTTCGAAATAGCGCGAGCGCAGCATCGGCGCTGTTTCGACCATCTCGTCGCCGAGCACGAGGGACATGTCGCGGACATTGAGAGCCGGAATCACAGCGGCCCTCCAGGCGAGAGTTTCAACTTCCGTCGTAGATGGGTCTAGTTCAAGAGGACGATGGACCTTCACCCCAAGTGACTGCAGCGTCGAGACAATCCCGCCGACGTCCTCGTTTAACTCTTCCACATATCGCTGCTTAATGGACAGTTGCTTGCGCCCAGACTCATTGTCCGGAGCAGTCGCCGACGAAATCCGTGGGTAATACCACTCGCTGCGAACCTTGAGGTTGTCGAGAAAGAAGTAATCGAACGAGAGTTCGCGTTCATGTGAAGTGTAATTTGCCGCAGACCCAACGATCACTTCGCGGAGCTGCGACCATTCATCGTAACTGTTGAGCTTCATGGTTTGTATCCTGGTTGTTGTTGGCAAAAAGCTGTGTTACACTATTCGAAGTGTTGCATATACCATCCCGCTTAAATCTCGCGGTTTTCCGCAGTTGTAACCCACAACCTCTGCCTTTGGGACTACCTAACATGATAGGTGTCGTCATTGGGTGTTCTTTGGCACGATGCCGGTGATCGCTCCTTGCAGCATACTAGATGTTTGATACCAGGCTTTGATGGGGCATCCTTATCCTCCGAATCAAGGGATGCACTATGGGCCAGGTTCTTCATGGGAGCGCCACGACGACAGAGGCGATCCGTCGAGCGATACAACATAGTCAAGAGAGCCTGAGGGCCCTCGCCAAACGCTACGGGATCAACCAGAAGACCGTCGCCAAATGGCGGGAGCGGACCTCGGTGGCCGATCTGCCGACCGGTCCGAGAGAGCCGAGGTCGACGGTTCTGTCTGTCGAGGAAGAGGCCGTCATTGTCGCCTTCCGCCGGTACACGCTGCTGCCGCTGGACGATTGCCTCTATGCATTGCAGCCGACGATCCCGCACCTGACGCGTTCGTCATTGCATCGTTGTCTGCAGCGCCACGGCATCGGTCGCTTGTCGGACGTAGAGGGCGACAAGCCGGCGAAGAAGAAATTCAAAAGCTATCCGATCGGCTACTTTCACGTCGACGTCGCCGAGGTGCGCACCGACCAGGGCAAGTTGCACATGTTCGTCGCCATCGACCGAACCTCGAAGTTCGCCTTCGTTGAGTTGCATGAGAAGGCCACCACCGCCGTCTCGAGAGACTTCCTGCTGCGCCTGATCGCGGCTGTCCCCTACAAGATCCATACTGTGCTCACCGACAACGGCATCCAGTTCACGACGCCCGGCGCTGGTGGTCCAACTTGGAGAACTTCTGATGATATTGGATCTACACCGCCAAGGCCTGTCTGTGACCGCGATCGCCCGACGAACGGGCCGCGATCCCAAGACGGTCCGCAAATACATCGAGCGCGGGCTCGAACTCCCCGCCTATGGGCCACGACAGGTGGGGCGGCCAAACAAGATCGCGCCCTTTGTCGACTATCTGCGCGGACGGGTCGTAGCTTATCCCGAGCTCTCGTCCGTGCGCCTGACGCGCGAGATCCGCGAGCGCGGCTATGACGGTGCCTATGCCCCGGTGCGCTTCGTTGCCGCAATCCGTCCCGAGGATCAGTCTGCGCCACTCGAGGTTCGCTTCGAGACGCCGGCAGGCCATCAGGCGCGGGTGTTGTCTGGCAGCGGCGTGCGTTCCGCCGTGCGCACGTACGCGAGCTTGTCGGCGGCATTGCGCAGCGTCGGCTTGAAAGAGCGGATGCCAAAGCGGACAAGGATCGCCTTCGTTCGGTTGATGAGGCGGGTCTGTTCGCGCACCAGCCTGTCGCGCTCGCGGCTCGGTTGCCGCGCGTCATCCTCTTCCATGGTCGGCACCGCCGCCATTGAGCAGTGGCGCTTCTCGCCGCGCAGCCAGCCGAGCGTGGTGCGCAGCAATTGCTTGGTGTCGAGCCGGTCGGTCTTGACCCGGCGGTGCTCGCGCGACACGGCGACGCTCAAGGCATGGATGACGTAGGTCTCGATGCCGCGTGTGCTGAGCCAGCGCGCCAGCCAGAAGCCGTCGCGGCCGGTCCATAGGCAGCGACGATGCGCCTGATCGTGTGCCCGGCCCGGGCGGCTTCGCTGCGCCAGCGTTGCAGCAGCTTCAACACTGCTTCGGCGTCGGCATCGAGCTTCTTCAAAGGCTGGCGCTCGAGCCCCGGGACAAGCCCGGCCACCAACCACTTCACCTGGCTCATCTCGATAACGGCGACGATTGTGCTATTCTGGTCAAGAGCGGTGAGGGACCTGCTCGCTTCAAACATTGTGACATGAAGCGCCTCCTTGTGGGTTTGACAACAGCGCCAAGGATGCCACGCCCTTGCCGCTCGCCCCATAGAATCTTCGCGGCCGTCGAAGCCTTCAAATTCGAGCTGCTCGGAGATAGTGTGTGTGCATCGGATCCCGTTCCTGAATCTGACAAGTCTTTGTTGCAAAAGCAGTTTCTCAGATTCTCGGGGCCGATGCACCCTTACTTTGAGATATTCGGGTTAGTGAATCAACCCCGCACCGGGGCATTGACCGATCCGGCATCTTACTTGCATGGGCTGACGGATTCCTCCTGTTAGCAAAGGAACTGCTATGGGATAAGAGGGCATCATCTTACCGCGGGAACGGGCCTCAGCCACGGTCCCCCGCGACCTAAGCGCCTTTAGATGAGGCCCGTGAAGGGTTTGCGCACCAACCCTCCGATGGAGAACTCGACCATCGAGGTGAAGTCGAAGACAGGAATTTGGGTAGCCTGCTGAACCGCATGAGTGAAAGGCGGCAGATCGCCGCACTCCAGCAGCAGCATACC
>NZ_JAMYOZ010000066.1:0-9030 GCF_040320095.1 Mesorhizobium sp. M0800 | reverse complement strand
CGCGTCGCCACCCGCTACGACAAGCTGGCTGCCAACTTCCTCGCCATGATCCAGCTCGCTTCGATCAGGCTATGGCTTCGCGCTAATGAGTCTACGGCCTAGTGTTAACCAGCCGCGCTGTTGCGCGCAACCGGCCGGCGCCCTACATCGGTGACGCCCGCCTCCCGCCACTCAGCGAAAGTTTGCCCATGCCGTCCACCGTCGACCTCGCCGCCCATCCGCTGACCGCATGGCAAGGGCCGCTCGGCCTGCCCGATTTCACGCGCATCGGCGACGGTGATTTTTCTCCGGTCTTCGACACGGCCCTGAAGGCGCATGAGGCCGAGATCGAGGCGATTGCCGGCAACACCGGGACACCGACGATCGAAAACACGCTTGCCTCGCTCGAGCTTGCCGGCGAGGCGCTCGACCATGTCTCCTCGATCTTCTGGTGCCGCGCCGGCGCCCACACCAATGAAGCGATCCAGGCGCTGGAGCGCGACATCTCGCCAAAGATGTCGCGGCATTACTCGGCGATTTCGATGAATGAGCGACTGTTTGCCCGCATCGACGATCTCTATCAGCGCCGCGAGGCTTTGAAGCTCGATGCCGAAACGCTGCGGGTGCTGGAAAAGACCTGGAAAAATTTCGTCCGCTCCGGCGCCAGGCTCGACGCCGAAGGCAAGAAGCGGCTGGCCTCGATCAACGAGGAATTATCGTCGCTCGGCACCAATTTCGGCCAGAACGTGCTTGCCGACGAGCGCGACTGGGTGCTGTTCCTCGGTGAGGCCGACCTTGCCGGCCTGCCGGAATTCCTGAAAAGCTCGATGGCGGAAGCCGCCGAGATGCGCGGCCAGAAGGGCCGCTACGCCGTCACTTTGTCGCGTTCGATCTACGAGCCGTTCTCGACCTTCTCAGAACGGCGCGATCTGCGCGAGACGGCGTTCCGCGCCTTCATCATGCGTGGTCAGAATGGCGGCGCCACCGACAACACGGAAGTGGTGCGCGACATGCTGCGCCTGCGCGCCGAGAAGGCGAAGCTGCTCGGCTATCCTTCCTACGCCGCATTGAAGCTCGACGATACCATGGCCAAGACGCCGGAGGCGGTGCACGCGCTGCTCGATCCAGTCTGGGAAAAGGCGGTGGAAAAGGCCGCAAGCGACCAGGCCGAATTGCAGCGGCTGGCGGCCGAGGCCGGCAGCAACGAGAAATTCGCTGCCTGGGACTGGCGCTTCTATCAGGAGAAGCTGCGCGCAGAGAAATTCGCCTTCGACGAGGCCGAGCTGAAGCCGTACCTGCAGCTAGACCGCATCATTGACGCCTGTTTCGACGTGGCAACACGATTGTTCGGCATTTCTTTCGAAGAAAAGAAGAGCATTGCCACCTGGCATCCGGACGCACGTGTTTTCGTGGTGAAGAATGCCGACGGCAGCGAGCGCGGCCTGTTCCTCGCCGACTATTTCGCGCGGCCCTCGAAGCGCTCCGGCGCCTGGATGAGCGCGCTGAAATCCGGTTATAGGCTTGGCCCTGGCTCGAAGCCGGTCATCTACAACATCATGAATTTCGCCAAGCCGCCGGCCGCCGAGGCCGCCTTGCTGTCGGTCGATGAGGCCAAGACCCTGTTCCACGAATTCGGTCATGCCCTGCACGGCATGCTGACCGACGTCGCCTGGCCGTCGGTCGCGGGCACCTCGGTCAGCCGCGATTTCGTCGAGCTGCCGTCGCAGCTCTACGAGCACTGGCTGACGGTGCCGGCGGTGCTGGAAAAGCATGCGCTGCATGTCAAGACCGGCAAGCCGATGCCAAAGGCGCTGGTCGACAAGATGCTGGCGGCGCGCACCTTCGGCGCCGGTTTCGCCACGGTCGAGTTCACCGCCTCGGCGTTGGTCGACATGGCCTATCACGCACGCCCGGATGCGCCGGACCAGCCGCTTCGTTTCGAAGCCGAAACGCTCGAAAAACTCAACATGCCCGACACCATCGCCATGCGTCACCGCACCCCGCATTTCGGCCATATCTTCGCCGGCGATGGCTATTCTGCCGGCTATTACTCCTACATGTGGTCGGAAGTGCTTGACGCCGACGCGTTCGCCGCCTTCGAGGAAACAGGCGATCCCTTCAACCCGGCGCTGGCCGAGCGGCTGCGCAAAAACATCTACGCCGCCGGCGGCTCAAAGGACCCGGAAGAACTCTACACCGCCTTCCGCAGCAAGATGCCTTCCCCGGAAGCGATGATGGCCAAGCGCGGACTGGTGTGATGCATGCCCGCTCTTGTCACCGTTCTCTTTCCATCCTGATTGATCTCGGCTGTCATGGCGGCGGGTTGCGCACCGCCTGATCCGGTTTCCGCCGATCCCGCTCGGCCCCGTTGGCCGGTCGCGTCGTTGAGGTGACTGCACTTAATGCGGTCTCCATCGTTCCGGCCGAAGGAGCCGCGTTCATGGCGGCGCTACGGGCTGTGCGGGGTTAGGCAACGACAGCTTGCCCGCTATGCTGATCGGCCGCTGCCGCATCCGAACCGCGCCTTGCGACGACCGCTACGGAAATAAATCTCTCAGTCGCGAACGGCAGCCCCGCCAACGGAAGGCGGGGCTGGTAAGTTGATTGTCCCGGCAAGCTTTTTTGCCGGGGCGATTGGCCTAGGCAGGCACAAAGCCAAAATAGGCTTTGTAGGAAGCCCCCTCGCCGGAAATCAGGGGCGTTTCCACTTTGAACCCAATCCCGCTGAAGGTGGTATTGTTCGTACGTGCCGCGAGCACCACCATCTGCTTTGCGGAGATGGTCACTGTCGCGCTGCCGATCCTGTCATCGCCCCAATCGAAGAGATCGCTGATGGCGCCGCCGATCGATGGCATCAAGGATCCCAGGGCCGGGCCGGCTATCGCGGCAATGATAGGTCCTGCCACCGGAATGAGGCCCAAAGCCAGCGTACCCGCCGTATGGACGCCCATCACGACCTTCTGCACTTCGTCCTTGTACTTGTTCGGATCGCCGAAATCATTTTCCATCAGCACCGTACCGATATTGATGCCGTAGGGCTTGCCTCGATAGACCTCCATCAGGTCGGGTCTCGTATCTCCGGCATCGACGTCGCCATAGACCTGGCTGCGCTTGGTGTCGGCGATCTGCGGCGTTGCCACGCTGACGATGACATAGGGCTCGTCCGCACCACCCGGCCCCTGATCCCAGTCGGTCTCGCCGAAGCAATGGAGGCCGGTATAGTGGACGACGACGTCTCGAAGGTCGATCGCGCCGGTGTCGGGCCACCAGTATATGCCGCCGTTTTCAAACAGATTGGCGCGGCCTCCTTCGGCAAATTCGGTCTCGTCGGTCGTGGGATAGCCCAGATATGACTGTTCCCAGCCCAGGCTCTCCCACTTCTTGCGGATGTCACCGTACACCACGTTGGCTCCTGTGTTCGGTGTCCAGTAGATCGAGCCGGCATTGGCAAAATGGTTGTAGCGCCCGACGCCGTCGGGAGTTCCGGTTTCGTCGGTGACCGGATAGCCGAGAAGCGAGCGCTCCCAGCCCATTGCTGCCCATTTGCCGCGAATTGCCCCCCAAATCGCTTGAGCACCGGTGTTCGGTGTCCAGTAGATCGAAGCGGTATTGTTGTTGAAGTGATTGTATCGGCCGACGCCGTCGGGAGTTCCGGTTTCGTCGGTGCAGGGAATGCCCCACGCGAGACCGCCAAGCGCAATCCACTTCCTGTAGATTTCGCCATGGATCTCAAAGGCGTCGTGCATGGCATCGTTGTAACAAATGCATGAGCCGTTCTTGAGATACCAGGCTTTTCCAGTGTCCTTCCTGTCGATCTCGGCGAAGCCGGCGCCTCCAAGGGAGTTGTACTTTTGCTGTATGACAGCTTCGGGCGAGAGGAGCGACCAAGGCCCGATCCTCAGCTGGTCGGAAAGTCTTGTGGCTCCAGCGCGGATGGTGCCGGCACGCACTCTCGAAGTTGCTCTGGCAGTATACGGCATGACCTTTTCCTTCCTGTGAGTGTTGGTATCGGGGGCTTCAGGCCTCCGGCGATCGGTTTTGATCGACGGGCCGAGGTTCCCAGACCGCGACTTACGGACGGCTTACGGAGTTCCGAGCTGCGCCAGAGCAATTCCAGGAAAAGTGTGGAACGGTTTTCCGTCCGGAATTGCGCAAAAATAAAGAGATAGAGCGGTTCGGCGTTTCCGTGAAACGATGAACCGGTCTAGAGAAACGGGCGCACGAGCGAACGCAGCAAAGGCGAGGGCTCGTCATCGCCGGTCGAAGCGAGCGCGCGTTCATAGCGCCGGTAATCCTCGATGGCGCCGGCATGGTCGTTCCTGGAGAGGCTCTCCTGGATGAGCGTGCCATGGAGTTTGGCCGATTCCGGGTAGAAATCGAGCGCACGCCGGCACGCCTGGCGTGCCCGATCCGCGTCGCCTTGGCTCTGCCAGTGTTTGGCGATCCGCACGGCGAGCTCCACAAACCCGTCCCGCACCCGGTCGGCCGCGGCGTTCGACCAGGCGGGCATCGGGCCATTCGAGAAAAGCGGGCCGACAAAGCCTTCCAGCAGCATTTCCTGCTCCTCCATTGCGCTGTCTCTTTGGCCCGACAGGACGCGTTTCAGCCGGTCTTCCCAATCCTGAAGATCGATCCAAACCTTGTCGGCCGCGAGCCGCAAACGGCCTTCTCTCAGCGTCACGAGTTCGCCTTGCCCGAGCAATTTGCGCAGACGATGCAGCGCCTGCTCCAAGGCCGCTTTGGCCTGGTCGCCGTCGAGGTCGGGCCAGAGCCAATCCTGCAGGGTTTCCACCGAACAGACCTGGTCCCTCGACAGGCAGATAATGCGCAATATGTCGAGCGCGCGGGTAGGTTTGGCACCGGGCGCGACCTCGGCGCCATCAATTTCGAGGCGGAAGCCTCCCATCAAGTGGATCCTGAGCGGCCAAGGCCACTGGGCGGGTCGGCCAGCGGGCGGGACCAGATATCGCGCCCGAACGACGCGGCGGCAGAGATCGATGTCGATCTTTCGCTCCAGCGCATCGGCGACCAGATCGGCCAATAGGTCAGGCAGGTTGAGCAGGATTGCGGAGGGGTTGACCTGGCGCAACGCCTCCATGAATTCAGCCAGACGACTGCCATAGGACGCGCCGCCGTTCCACTTCTGCTCCAGGGCCTGAGCGGCCAGAATGTTGAGTTCGACCCGCTGGCGAGGGCCGCCGCTCAGCCTTTCGACGATCTCCTGGAGTAGCGCAATGGCCTCCGCTGGACGCCGATCGGCCAGCAGGACCTGGTATTTGGTGACGTAATGCGGCCAGCGTTCGATCATCGGCTCATTCGCCCGCTCGATCGCATCCATGAAGGCATCGCAGTCGAGATAAGCCTTGACGAAGTCGCCGTTGCGCGTGTGCATCGCCGCGTGGCAGTCGGCGACTACAGCGACCTGGGTTGTGAACCTGCTGTCCGCGATCTCGCCCAGCCGGGAGACGAGCGCATTGAATTCCGAGAACCTGTTGTGAAGCTTCATCAGCAATTGAAGCTGATAGAGGGCGCTGAACTCGACGCCCCGTAAGGCGTGCTGCTCGCCTATCGCCGTTGCGCGTCGCAACGCATCCTCGGCCGAGGCATAGACAAAACCGCGCCGCGAATACGGGAAGTAACGGCCGCTGGCCGAGCCAAAGGACACCAGCCACATGCCGAGCACCAGCGGCGGGATATCCGGATGTTCGAGATCGGCGGCAACGCTGTCCACGGCATTGGCAAAAATGTCGCGCTGCCCCGACGAGGTCGCGTAGTCGATGAGCGCTTCGCTTGCCAGCAGGCGCAACTCGACCGAATCCTCGATCGGCAGATGTGTCAGGCGCTGCTGGATATCATTCACGAGGCGCTTCGCGTCATGGGCGTCGAATTCGCCAGGTTCGGCGAAATCGACGGCCCGCAGGATGCCGAGCCTGACCATCATGAGTTCCTCCGGATCCAACTCCGGCAATCCCTTGGCAAGAACCTGTGAGGCTCGGCGCGTCCAATCCGCCAGCCCCTCATGCGTACGCCAGCTGGCGGTCTTGACTACGACCGCCCGCGCCACCGTCAGGCATTGGCCGCGCATGTCGGTGTTCTCGAATGCTTGCCATGCCTTGGAGAAGTGCGGTTCGGCCTTCGCATCGTCCGATGCGAAGGCGACGCCCAGCCAATAATGGACCCACCCGTCCATCTGGTCGGGGGGCAGCCTGTTGCACCATTCGACGAAGCTGGCCCTGCGCCCTTGCGAGAGAACGCCGTTAGCGCACTCCAGAATGAGCTGGCGTGCCAGCGGCCAGGCGCCCGCCTGCAACGCCAGCACGATTGCCGCGTCGGTTTTGTCTGCCTCGTGCAGGACCTTTGCTGCCTGCTCGCGCAGCCTGGAACGGTCCGCTTCCGTCACGCGCCGGTCCAGTAGGCCGGCAAGGTATTCGCGCAACCAGTCATGCAGCTGGAAGGCGGCGCCGCCCGGACCGTCGCGCGTGATCAGCAGCTGGCGATGCTGCAGCCGCACCAGCAGGCGAGCAGCCTGCGGCGAGCCCAGGAACGCATCGGCAAGCTCCGTGCTGATCTCCGGCAGAACGTTGAGCCTGATAAGCAGATCCTGGTCCTCCGGCGCGATGTCGCGCAGGAAATAACGTCCGACAATCTCCCGAAGGCCGGCGCCTCTGACACAGTTGAGCTTTACGAGGTGCCGGACGTTCAGTACCGCTACGTGATCGTCGACGGGCGAACCGTCCTGGTCGATCCAGGTACCCGCAAGATTGTGAAAATCTACGACTGAACTCGATCTCTTCACGCTTAAGCCCATCGTGCCCAAAGGTGCGGCGGGCTTTTTGCGTTTCTAGGTTCCGCTCGCGCGGACCTTCTCAAAGTCTTTTCAGCCTTCAAGCCAGACGAGTGGGCATTGCCGCTGCGCTGAAAGTTTAAGTACGTCAAGCGCTCGCGTCCCGGATGATTGCAAATTACATGGCCGGACTAGTGGATGAGGAAGAACTTCTGTCGGCTTCCCGACAGCCGCTTGGACGGTAGGCGATTGCCAGATGCCAACGGATCGGTGGGCTTCGATCATTCCCGTAACTTCTCCGAAAGGGCTGGGAGACGGAACGCTTCATCTGTTCGGCCGATGCGCAGGTCACAGAAGACTTTTATCCCAAACTGGGGGGCTGACCCGAACCCGGACAGTCTACCCGTTGCCCGCTGGCTTCTGCTGGCGGGCCTTTTTTTAAACTGCAAACATGAATTAGGGGGTTTCGATGCGCTCGTTTGTATTTGCTAGTCTCACCGTGGCTGCAACAATAACGGCATTGCCTCTCAACGCCGCTCCGAAAAAAGACATCTTGGCCGTGGCCGAAAGGCTCAACAAGGTCGAAAATCCGTCAGAAATTGATCGCTGGTGGACGAGCGTGATCAATACCGACGAAGGCAAATTCGTTTTGGACATAGTCGCCACTTATTTTGGCTACCCAGGAGGCGGGACTGCTGTAGTCGAGGGGATTGATGCCATTGTGGGACCGCACCGTGATGAAGGAAATCAGCACTGGGGGACAATCCAAGCGCCAGTTGGCTATACCGTATGCACGGCCTTTGTTCGCGACCCGTCGTTGAATTGCAACGGAACGTTCTCCGGGACGCTTAGGACCGCCGACCACCCCGATAGCGGAAGGATCGACGGCCTGCATTGGTACATGGTGGTGCCACGGCCGCATGAGGTCGGGGGTGGTAGATGCTGGGTTGATGGAACCGTAGTGGTGACGTTCGTTCGCGCCGAGAAGAAGCCTCAGTTTCAGTGTCACCCCGTCAATGGGGCTCGGGAGTTCGCCTATGGAAAGTAGCTCCAAAGGTTAGGCATCCATTTTTTCTAGGGTTTGTGCCTGAGCTGCTCGTGCCAGATGACTTGCCGCAGATCGCGCCAGTCGACTGCTTGACCGCACGCCGGGCACCGCCAGGTCGCTCCGTACCTCATCGGTTCGCGGATCGAGACTGAGCCCGCCGACAGTCCCTGAGCATCAGCGCGCCCTTCGTAGCATTACTTGCAAATCGGCCCGCGACATGTCCGCGATGCGATCCGCGGCACTTTCCAGTTCATGCACGAATTCGTGGCGGGACATCGGTCCCATGCTCGTTGCAGGAATATGGCAAAGGCGCGCTGTTCAGCACGGTCGAGAGGGCGCTGCTCTGCACGAGCTGCGTCAGGGGCGGCCCGGTCAGGCTGGAGGCCCACAAGCTGCCGGAACTGAAACGCTCGCCTCGTGGGGGAGGTGGCCGGCGCCGCTTGGGGGGCGTTGGGGTAGTGCCTGAACAGGGCGCCGGCCGGGCGGGTTGAGGTCCGCCGCCATGAATAGTAGCGAGCTTGATGATTCAGGTAATTCCGCGATCACGGAAGACGGCCTACGCGCACGCGTCGGTTTCGCTATCCTCGTCAATCGTCCGCCGCGGATAGTCCTCCTTATAATTGGACAGCGCATTGAGGAAACTGCCCTGCTTCCCGATCCGCAAGAGCCTTCTTCGTTTCAGATTCTGTAATGCAGGCCCGTCCGTCGGTTTTCACGGCGAAACCTTTACCTTCTAGGCAGCGCGTGACGTAGCGGTCGCGAAGAGCCGCATTGACGTCGTAGGTTGTCGTTGTGGCTGGGATATTGATCGCGCCGATGCGGTTGCAAGTAACCATGGTTCCGAAAGTGTTGCATTGGAGCGTGCCTGGGTTGTTGTAACCAGGGTGGACGTCCGTTGCCAGCGACTGAGGGATTTCCTTGAAAGAGTCGATCTTGCATTGGTCGACGGCCGATAGAGTGGAACTAAGATCCACACCCGGCTTGAAAACAATGGCTGTCGGCCCCGTCTGACAGCCTGCAACGGCCGCGACCGCGGTTAGTATGAAGCGTTTGCGCATGGTGATTTCCCCCCGCGCGCACTGAACTTCAAAAAGCTCCGCCCCCGCGAGGGCGCGCTGGTAGATGGGGTATTCGGCTTGCGCCCCTTCTTCAACGGTGATGCAGGAAGGTGCTGCGCTTCGAGCTGATGATAGAACGTGGTCTGTCCAAACAGCCACAA
>NZ_JAMYOZ010000065.1:0-9173 GCF_040320095.1 Mesorhizobium sp. M0800 | reverse complement strand
CAGCTGCCCTCGTGAAACTACCTGCTTCGACGACGCCGACAAAGTATCTTAACTGCCTGATGTCCACAATCAACAAATCCAACCGGGGCATGATCCCCAGTGCTTCACATCTATCTCGAAACGAGATGGTAGGCAAGCCACAAAACTGTCGTACTATGGCTCGAAGACACTGTCCGGCAGTTGATTAAAGGCAGGTCAGTTATTGCTGGCGAGTGCCAGGATCTCGTGGGCGCGCCGCACTACTGGCGGATCAATCATCTTGCCATTCAACGAGAATGCAGACAGGCCACGCGTGGCGGCATCTTCCTCCGCCGCGAGGACACCCTGGGCCCACTCGATTTCCTGTGTGCTTGGCGAGAAAGCTTCATTGAATATGGTCACCTGTGTCGGATGGATCGCCAAAGCTCCGGCAAAGCCAAGGCGCCGCGCATGCACCGCGACTTCACGAAGCTTATGCGTGTCCGAGAACTCGCCGATGCTTCCTATGAAGCCCAGCGGCAGCAAGCCGGCCGCGCGGGCGGCAAACAGAACAGAAAGGTTCGGCGTCAAGAGAAGGTCGAATTCCGGGGCGCTGCCGACAGCGGCACTGAAGTCTTCAGGACCCAGCGCCATTGCGACCATCCTTGGATGCGCCGACGCAATGGCCGCGACCCTTTGCAAGGCGCCCGGGGTCTCGATCTGGGCAAGGAACCGGATGCGTCCCAGCGGAAGATTTCTTTCTCGTTCAAGTTCTGAAACCGCATTCGCGATCTCTAAAACCCACTCTGCCGAATCCGTCTTCGGAAGAACAAGTGCGTCAACACCCGCCATCACGGCTGCATCGAGATCGGCCGCCAAGGCGCGCAAACCACGATTCACGCGGACCAAAACCCATTTGCCCTTGCGGCCCACCTTTGCCACGGATTCAGGAAGTTGCCGCCGTGACTCACACTTCTGATCCTGGGGAACGGAGTCCTCGAGGTCGAGTATGAGGCCATCTGCACCGCGCTCATGGGCCGTCTCCACAAAGCGCGGAGCGTGAGCGGGAACGAAGAGCAGGGATCTCCAGCGGGGTAAAGACATCGCGCTTTCAACGGCTGGAACGGTATCCCTGATCATGGAGTCGCCTCTGCGGTCGATTTTAGCCAGTGCGGTGGCAGTGAGCTTGCTGGGCCGCCGTTGCACTGGGAGGGCAAGGAGCAGTCACGCTGTTTGTAAATCGCGAGCGCGCCCACCTTACCGATAAGAGGCGCGCTCACGCTGACGCGGCTCCTTCGCGCAAACGCCCCAGAACCTCTTCCCGGACAGTCTCCGTATGCGCGCCAAGAGCCGGAACTGGGCGCAGCGAGGGGCGCTCAGAGTTGAAGATCGCCGCCGGCGCTATTGTCTCTACAGTTCCTTCAGGTGTGCCAACCTCGACCCTGCGGACGTGGGGATGCTTTGAAATATCCGCCACTTCGTTCAGTCGGCCATATGCCAAACCAGCCGCCTCAAGCTCCTGCATTGCTTCGTGGCAGGACAGTTCGGAAAAGCGCCGTTCAATGATCTCATCAAGTTGCGCACGATGACCGAGGCGCTCCATGTTGTCGGCAAAACCAGGTGCGCGTGTGAGCTCGGGCTGCCTCAGGAACTTCCCGCAGAAGTTCACCCATTCCCGGTCATTCTGGACCGAGAAGATGACATCTTTGCCGTCGGCGCAACGATAGGCGCCATATGGCGCCAGTGACGGGTGTTTCACACCGGCGCGTACCGTCCGGTAGCTGCTGTAGTCGTGTTGCAGAACTGGTACGTTCATCCAGTCGGCGACGGCATCGAACAGGGACACCTGAATGCCTGTCCCCTCGCCGGTGACCTCGCGGTGATACAGCGCCTGAAGAATGGCGCTGTGTGCCGTCATACCTGCCGAGATGTCGCAAACCGACACCCCTACCCTAGCCGGTCCCTGTTGGGTACCGGTGATCGCGCACAAACCTGTTTCGGCCTGGACGATGAGATCATAAGCCTTCAAATGGGAATACGGCCCTTTCTCCCCGAAACCCGAGATATCGCAGGTGATCAGCCGCGGAAAACGCCGACGGAGATCCGCAGACGCGAAACCCAGTTTTTCGATACTGCCGGGCTTCAGATTTTGGATAAAGACGTCAGCATTGGCAATGAGCGTGTCGAGGACCTCGCGGTCCATCTCCAACCTCAGGTCCAGACAAACCGACTCCTTGCCCCGGTTGAGCCAGACGAAGTAAGCACTCTGTCCCCGCACCAACTTGTCGTAGTTCCGGGCAAAATCCCCTTCGGGCCTCTCGATCTTGATCACCCGGGCGCCGGCGTCGGCAAGCCGAGACGATGCGTAAGGCGCAGCAACGGCCTGCTCCACGGCTACGACAGTGATCCCCTCAAGGCAATTCTGCATGCGACACCGTGCGTTTCATCCGACATTTTCGGCTTGAGCTCGACGACGGTTCAGCATCGCGAGCAATCGGTTCTGTTCGTTCCCAACAATTGAGAATGCCTCATCGACACCCATTCCGGGCTTTGCGAGCATCATGTCGGCCTGGGTCGCCACCGATACGTGGACAGAGGCTTGGGCGGAGAGATCAGTCTCGGTACAGCTTCCTCCGACATACGCTCCGACCTTGTTGGCCTTGCAAAGGAGAACGGCACGCGCTGTGTCGGCGATTGAGCCGACATCGGGGGTCTTGATTTGAACGAGATGCGTGGCCTTGGCTTCGGCAAATAGCCGAATATCCTCAAGCGTATTGCATCTCTCATCCACGACAATGCGCGCGCTGGAACCCCGGTTGTCCAAAATTGATACGATCTTGGCGTAGTTCTCAATTTGAGCTTGCGTAGAACCAAAATCCGCCGGGCACTCGACGTTGAGCGTGAAATCCGGAACGGTATCTGCAACCTTGCAGATAAAGTCGGCGATGCGTTGCGGCTCCAGGCCGATTTCCTGGCCGATCCAGCCATACACATCGAAATGCAGCACCGGATGATACCCCGGGCGGCCGATTTCGCGCGTACGCGTAGCAACCCACTTCACGAACCCCATGAAGGTCTGGCCGTCGACGCCGAATTTCTGCCGTGAGTTGATTAAGCCGTGGGGAAGCACATCCACCGCCTTTAGGATCATTTTGTCCACGTTGATTTCTCGAGCATCGCCGCTCTGGCAGTAAATCGGGACGCGGCACTTCGGTAGCGGCAGATCAAACTCCGCGCATATGATTTCGGCCATTGTCATGCGCTCAAGATGGGCCGCTGCACGAAGAAGAGCTTGGCTCACGCCATACTCAACAGCCATAGGTAACCGTTGATGTTCGAAGGGCTCGAAAACCTTTGCGCAGGCATCAAGATAGAGAGACGCATCGACATCGAGAAGCCGCGGCACCATAACCCGCGACGTCAAATCCGAGATTTGAGCAGTTTCGAACAAAGGGTCGCGTCCGCCGGCCCCAGAGTACTGAACACCCATCATGTCGCCCCATACGACGGTGCCGTCGGTGAGACTAAGCCCGATGCTGAGCGAAGATGCCGGAACGCGAATTGACGTGAACCCAGGCGTTATCGGCTCGCCCAGATAGATGAGACTATCCAGGGTTGCGCCACCCCTGATAGCGGCTTGATCGTCATAGAAAAACGCGCCATTTCCCGGCGCGAGAACGACATCTTTGATTTGCACTTGATTTCGCTCGAGTTCGACCAGACTGCATTGACCAGCGGATCAGTTCGATCCACCTCCTACAACTATGCGTCATTTGACATTGCGTTAGCCAATATAATGTCCCGGACGGTCCCATCGCGTTTTCAGATGGCTGACTCCTATCATCTCGAAGCTTCGGGCCGTTGTAGTCTTGGCCACCTACGCAAGTTAAAACGCGAGGAGGTCGAACGATTCTTTCGAGAACTGCCGCCATGCCTGATTGGCGTTGAAGCTTGTCCCGGCGCACACTTCTGGGCGCGGCTGTTGCGGAGCATAGGCCATGATGTTCGCCTTATACCCGCGCACGTGCGACCCTACGTCAAGACGAACAAAAACGATGCAGCCGATGCTGAGGCGATCTCCGAAGCGGTTACGCGACCGACAATGCGTTTCGTCCCCATCGAGGCGGAGATGCAACAGATGGTGATTCACCGCGTTAGGGAGATGCTGGTCCGCCAGAGGACGCAACTAATCATGCAATTCGTGGGCACCTTGCCGAATTCGGCGTGATTGGCTCAACCGCGCGCACAATATCGGCCTGCTGACCGTTCTGATCGAGGACGAGACGGAGGCTCGAATTCCGTCCGTTGCGCGGCATGCGCTGCGTTATCTCATTGAGCAATTGAGGGAGGTGACGACCAAGCTCGTGAAGATCGACAGCGATCTGGCATCCGTCGCAAAAGAGTTCCGGCGCCTGTCGTCGATTGATGACCATTCCGGGAGTGGGCATCATCACCGCCAGCGCGCTGGTATCGTCAATGCGCGGTCCGGCCGACTTCAAGTCCGGGCGCCACTTCTCCGCCTGGCTGGGCTTAGTTCCGAAGCAACATTCCACAGGCGGCAAAGAGCAACTCGGCTCGATCAGCAAGCGAGGCAATGGTTACCTGCGCAAACTCCTGATTCACGAAAGCCGTTCTCTGATGCACTGGCGAGGCCGTGCCTGGACCTGGCTCGCCAGGCGGCGGGACCGCCGTCCGGCCAACGTCGCAGTTGTGGCGATCGCCAACAAGACCGCCCGCATCGTTTGGGCATTGCTGCGATTTGGCGGCACATACGGCGCCCCCGCTCAGAGGACAGCCTGACTAAAGAAGCAGTCTGGGGACGGGCTGAAGCGGTTGCGAGGACAAACAAGGGAGTGATGGCAGGACCGGGCTTACCGGGACCAGATAAACCCGTTGGGCGCATCGAACTCGAGTTCGCGCAACGTGATTGGGAGCTGGTTCGCGGATGTACCATCAAGCCCGGTGACGCAGGGTGCGTCGCATCGAAGAGGCCGAATAGATGACTGCAGCCGCAGGTGTCGCCAGAACCACTTAAAAGTCCTTGCAAAGTCGGGGGCGTCCATAGATGTGCCCAGCAGAACGCGAGCGTGACGCCTCTCTTGTCGGCGAGCACCCGATAGCCGCCATATCCGTCGACCTGCAGGATTCCGTCAAAGTATAGCGCGACAATCTGGGAGAGAGGCGCATTGCCTCGCCTGAACTGCTCCCTAAAAGGTGAGGCAATCGAGAACATCCGAGTGAGGCAACGGCATGGTTCTTTGGGAACACTCTTGGGCGAGGCAATACGCGCTCTCACTTTGATTGCCGCGCCGCATCAAAGCCCGTGAGATGGGCGATCGGACGCTCGGCCTTTCGGTCCGGTGCATAGAGATACGCCACGCCCGGCGGTCGCTCCTGTCCCATGGCCGGTCGTCACGCGCATAGGCCCAGAGTTGCCCGGTCTTTGTCCTGCCGCGGCTGGGATCGAGCACGGGTGCCGTGGTCTCGTCGGCAAAGGCTTCGGCGAGGTCTTCAACCTTGCAAGCAGCCGCTCGTGCACCTGGCGCAGATGCCAGGCGGCGCGGCCGACCCAGTCGGCGAGCGTGGAGCGATCGAGATTAATGCCCTGCCTGGCGTAGATCTGCGCTTGACGATAGAGCGGCAGGTGGTCAGCATATTTGGAGACCAGAATCTGGGAGACCGTCGCCTCGGTCGGCAGGCCGCCCTCGATCAGCCGGGCCGGCGCGGAAGCCTGCACGACCACATCTTCACATGCCCGGCATGCATATTTTGGTCGCCGGACGACGATCACACGCAACTGCGCGGGCACGATGTCGAGCCGCTCGCTCACATCCTCGCCGATCCTGTGCAGACCGTTGCGGCAGCACGGGCAGGCATGGTCCTCGATGTCGAAGACCATCTCCATGCGAGGGAGATGGTCTGGCAGCGCGCCCCGGTTCGTTCGGCGTTCGCAGCCTTTGCTTGGCGCTCGGCGGGAGCAGACTGATCCTTCTCTTCCTCGCCGGCGGCCTCGATCTGCTCGGCTTCCTCAAGCCCCAACAATAGTTGATCCTCGGAAAGAGTCTCGGCGCGGCGGCCGAAGCGGTGACGCTGCAATCCCTTGATGATCTGGATCGGCCGTGCATTCTCGCCGTCGCGCGCCAGGACTATCGCCTTCAGCGCGTCCGGATCGTCGGGAAGCTGGTCCGCAGTCATCGCCATGACCGGATCAGACCATATTCGCCGACGCCGGGCGACAGCGGAATCCGGCCTGATTCACTTGGTCGCGGATCAGCCCGCTTGCACCGGAACGCGGGTCCGGCGGGCTTCATGGACCCGCCGCCAGTCGAGACCTTCGAGCAGCGCCGACAGCTGCGCGGCCGTCAGCCGCATGACGCCGTCATGCACTTTCGGCCAGCGGAACTCGCCGTCCTCCAGGCGCTTGGCATAAAGCCAAACTCCGGTGCCGTCCCAGAAGATCAGCTTGATCCAGTCCATCCGCTTGGCGCGGAAGACGTAAACCGCGCCGCTGAACGGTTATGTGGCGCGCCACATAATGCAGAGCGTTTTTAGCTTGGCGTCGCGCAGAAAGGCCGGTGGCGAGAGCGTACTGAGGCCGATCGCGGCGGTGAGCTAAAAACGTGTTGGACTAAGCCGCCGGCACGGGTGGCCGCTATGGGTTTTCAATTGTGGCCGCACCCATCACAGGCATCTCTTGGTGGTGCGGACGCGGCGATTGAGGCGTGGGTGCGCCGAAAGCGGCACGGATATCGGTTCCGGCATGTGAGGATCGGCGCCGCGGCCTGCCTGGGACAGCTTGCCGGTGGTGACGGCGCACACTTTTGCAGGACCGGCTCAGTTTGGCTTCCGAGCGGGCCGGCGCGATTTGATGACAACGAAAGCGACGCCCCTGCTTCACGACGTATCCTGGTATGGCGGGCGTCCGGTGACGCCGTCGAATGTTTCGATGATGATCATCTGGCCTTGACGACAGGCGGGGCATTGCCTCAGGCAATGCCCGGTGAGGTCCTCGTAGCGGTCGCGATAGTCCTTTGCGGATCGGCTGTCCGACGGCTCTGGAACTGGCATGCCGAGCAGGTCACGACAGCAGGCGAGCTTTTGGCGCGATAGCGATTGCCGAGGAAGCCGTAATAGCGGATGCGATGGAAGCCCTCGGGCAGGACGTGTAGCAGGAAGCGGCGAATGAACTCGTCGGCCGCGACGGTCATGACCTTCTGCCGACTGCCGTGCCGATAGTCCTTCCAGCGGAAGGCGACTTTGCCGTCCTCGATGGCGACGAGGCGATTGTTGGAAATGGCGACGCGGTGGGTATAGCGGCCGACGTAGTCGAGGACCTGTTCGGGACCGGCGAAGGGTGGCTTGGCATAGATGACCCATTCGGCCTTTCGTAGCGGTGCCAGATAGCGCCGGAACGTATCGCGCTCGCTCAAGGCCTGCAAGTCAGAGAAGAACTTCAACTGGCCGGCGTCGAAGGCTTTCTCCAGATGCTCCAGGAACAATCGTCGGAACAGGCGTGAGAGCACCCGGACCGGCAGAAAGAAGCCGGGCTTGCAGGCGATCCATCGATCGCCGTCGGCAGAAAGGCCGCCGCCTGGGACCACGCAATGCAGATGCGGATGATGGAGCAGGTTCTGGCCCCAGGTGTGCAGCACGGCGAAGAAGCCGATCTCGGCGCCCAGGTGCTTGGGGTCGGCGGCGATGGTGCGCATGGTCTCGGCGGTGGCGCGGAAGAGAAGACCGTAGACGAGTGCCTTGTTCTGATAGGCAATGGCGGCAACGGGCTCCGGCAGCGTGAAGACGACGTGGAAGTATTGCGTGTCGAGAAGCTCGGCGCGACGATCCTACAGCCATTGCGCGCGGGTCAGCGACTGGCAGCGGGGGCAATGACGATCGCGGCAGCTGTTGAACGCAATGCGGCTATGGCCGCAGTGATCGCACGCTTCGACGTGCCCGCCGAGCGCGGCGGTCCGGCACAGTTCGATCGCCGTCATGACGCGGCGCTGGGCGGTCGACAGCGACGCGTCATGCTGCTCGCGATAGGCTTCTCCGTAGCAGCGGAAGATATCCGCCACTTCCGGCCCCGAGCGGGCCATCGAAGCGAGCTCAGAAGTACTGAGGCTTGGCGGGTGGCGGCAGGATGGGCGCCGGACGCGGCAAGAGCTCAAAAGGGCTCGACGTGGCGCACACCTTGTTGGTGGCAATCCGCAGGTAATGGGCGGTGGTCGCGAGGCTGCGGTGACCGAGCAAGAGTTGAATGGTGCGCACGTCGGCGCCGGCCTCCAACAGATGGACGGCGAAGGCGTGCCGCAAACTGTGGGGCGTGACCGGTTTGGACAAGCCGGAGCGGTCGCGCGCTTTCGCGCAGGCGTGTCCCACGGCATCCCTGGTGATCGGCTGGTCGGCACGATCGCCGGGGAAGAGCCACGCCTTTGGCCGGCGCACCTTCCAATAGTTGCGCAGGATCTCCAGCAGCTTGGGCGACAGCATCACGTAGCGGTCCTTCTGGCCTTTGCCCTGCTCGACGCGAATGACTATTCTCTGGCTGTCGATGCCAGTGGGCTTCAGCCGAACCGCTTCCGAGATGCGCAAGCCGGCGGCATAGCAAGTGGTCAGGATGGCGTGGTGTTTGACGTCGAGGACGCAACCGAGGAACCGCTGAACCTCCTCGGGACTGAGGATGATCGGCAGCTTCTGCGGCTTCTTGGGAAGCGGCAGGACCTCTTCAAGCGCCCAGTCCCTTTCGAGCGTCACCTTGTAGAGAAAGCGCAGCGCCGCAATGGCGATGTGGATCGAGCCGGGCGCCAGCTTCTTCTCGTTGGTCAGATAGAACTGATAGGTCCGAATGTCCTCGCGCCCGAGCAAGTCCGGCGACTTGCTAAAATAGCGGGCGAACAGCGACACCTGTTGCAGATACGACAGCTGGGTGTTGAGCGCGAAGTTGCGCACCTCCATGTCCTCGCTCATGCGCTGGCGAAGTTGGGTCATGATAAGCTCCTTTGTCGGATGGAATGGGCTGCAAGCAGCCACTTCTTGCTGACGCAGTCGGAGCTTGTTGTGGACACATGACCAGAGCGACAGACGACGCGATCAACACCACTCCGGCGGCACACACCCTCCTTGCCGCTCCGCAATCGCGGAGCGGGTTAGTCCAACCGTTCTTATGCGTCGGGCGAGATTATGTGGCGGAGCCGCCCTGACGCCCGTCAGGGCGGCTC
>NZ_JAMYOZ010000064.1:0-10564 GCF_040320095.1 Mesorhizobium sp. M0800 | reverse complement strand
CAGCACCGTCATTTGCCCCACACTCTCGGCAGTACGGTAAAGGACAGCCAGATTGAAGCGGCCAGCAGCCATCCACTCCTCGAGCGGTCCCGTCATGCCCTCGTCATCTTAAGTGAGATTCTCGGCAATTCGCTTCTTGCCGATTCAAGCAGGGGACCGCTAAGGACGCGAGCGGCTCCGGACGGAATGCCAATGGTCACCTCTCCGGAAGGAGCAGCCACCGAGTTGGTCAGTTCCGCCTCAGTGAGCTGAATTTCCTTCAGGATGTTCCGCGCGCGCTCAAGCAGCTTGTCCCCGGACGCCGTGACGCTGACACCGGTCCTATCGCGAACGAGCAGTTGGGTGCCGAATCCTTCCTCTAGTTGACGCACATGCAGGCTCAGAGCGCTTTGAGCAACGTTGAGGGTCGCAGCTGCCCTCGTGAAACTACCTGCTTCGACGACGCCGACAAAGTATCTTAACTGCCTGATGTCCACAATCAACAAATCCAACCGGGGCATGATCCCCAGTGCCTTCTTTCCTATCTCGAAACGATTGGAGGGCAAGGCAAACCATCTGCCGCCGTCTTGAAAACCGGGCCCTGTCTGGCAGCCGACGGAAGGCAGGTCAGTTATTGCTGGCGAGCGCCAGGAGATCGTGGGCGCGTCGCACAACTGGCGGGTCAACCATCTTACCATCCAACGAGAATGCGGACAGTCCGCGCCCGCGGCATCGCTTCCGCGCAACGACGCGACGGGCCCACTCGAGTTCCCCCCGCGTAGCTCCGCACTGGCTGGATGTTCAGATAGGCATAGCAGTCAAAGCCGAGCTCATGGACCGCATCGGTGAGGGCCCCCTTCAACATCGCCTCTGTTCTTGCCAGCGACGAAATATCGGACAGCTTCTGGACCAAGTTCTCAACACACAAACCTCCTGAAATTTGCTCTCTGAAACTGATGCCGAGGTGTCTAAATTCATCTCCTCTTCGCGTTCTGCGGCGCGACAATCAAGGTGAGAGCGCGTATTGCCTCGCCCAAGAGTGTTCCCAAAGAACAATGCCGTTGCCTCACTCGGATGTTCTCGATTGCCTCACTGATTGTTCCCGAGATTTAGCCTCTGCCGATCCTGTGTTGCTCGGACGGCAGCCGGAAGGTCGCGCCTGTCAACGATATCGCCAACTGATGCCTGCCAGGCTGGATCGCTCAGCGCGAATCCGCATCCGATCAGAAAACCGACACCGAGGATGATCCACGGGTCGACGACGCCTAACGCCAAGAACCCAGTCAGTACCGCCGATGCCAACGCAATCAGCGACCGGCCGAGCCGGGTGAAACTGTCTGCAACGGCTCCGGCAAATACGGAGAGGATGAAGGCGGGCAGCGTGGATGAGGCTTGAACCAGCGCGACCATTAGATCGGAAGGTGAGACGGTGGCCATGAGCCAGCCAATGGCGACCGTGTGCATCATCCAGCCGAGGGATGAGACTTGGGTAGACAGCCGGTCGAGCGAAACGTCTGGTTCTTGAGAGGTGAACAGATCGATAGCGCTATCGCGTCCGCATCCACGTGCGCCCCGGTGCCCATCTTCCTGGAAACCTTTACATTGTACGCGTTCGCGCGAGCGACCGCTCGTGCGAACGCGGGGATAGTTCGGATACATCACTGCGGACTTTTTGGTTGGTGATCCGGCGCGCTGCAAACGCCCCATCCAACGCTTTTGAAAAAAGGGCGCCCTGCCGGGTAGGTAGGAGACCGGCAGGGCGCGCCGCGCACAAGTCCTGGTCGCGTGACGACCGGACAGCGGCGGGACGATATAGCTTTGCGTACCGAACCTTTTGCTGTCGCCGTACATGACAGCTCATGGGAACAGGCCCCCTTACCTGCGCTGCTCGTCGAACGGCATCGAGACAGATCGCCAAGGCAGCCTTCCACGTTCCGGAGTGGTTTTCATCACGGGTCTCAGTCAATTTGAGAATACGATTGTTTTATTTCCGTTGAGCATAATCCGCCGCTCCAGATGCAGTTTGGCGGCCCGTGCAAGGACACGGCTTTCGATGTCGCGGCCAGTGGCGACGTAATCCTCCGCGCTCATTGCATGCGTTACGCGCTCAGTCTCCTGATCTATGATGGGACCTTCGTCGAGGTCGGGCGTAACGTAATGCGCGGTCGCGCCGATAAGCTTCACTCCGCGCTCGTACGCTTGATGATAGGGCTTTGCGCCCTTGAAGGAGGGCAGGAAGGAATGATGAATGTTGATCATCTTGCCGAACAGGCGTGTTGACAAGTCGTCAGATAAGATTTGCATATATCGGGCCAAGATCACGAGATCAGCGCCAGTTTCGCGCACTAGACCCAGCAGCTTCTGTTCCTGCTTGGTCTTGTTGTCCCTGCATACCGGCCAGTAATGGTAGGTGACCCCATCCCGCTCGGCGAGCCCACGGCTGTCTTCGTGGTTAGAGACGATCGCGACCACGTCCGCGTTCAGCCAACCGACCTTGATCTGGTAAAGCAGATGAAGCATCGCATGGTCGAATTTCGACACCATGATGATGATCTTTGGCCTGCGGCGCGCATCGACAGTGTGAACACAAAAACCGAAGCGATCGATTGCCGGCTTGAGCGCACGCTCGATTGACGCGGTCGAAACTGACTCGTCACCTTCAAGGGCCAGACGCATGAAGAATCGATTGCTGGTGCGGTCCCAGAACTGGCTGCTCTCGGTAATGTTGGCGCCGAGCGCAGTCAGTTCGGTTGCGACAGCCGCGACGATGCCGGGGCGGTCATCGCAGGTTAGAGTTAGAATCTGGAGTTGGGACATTGTACCTTCGGGTCAAATCGATTTGGAGAACTCGGGCAGATAACAAAAAGGTCGCCGACGAGGCCGTAGTCGGCGACTTGGAAGATCGGCGCTTCCTCGTCCTTGTTGATGGCGACGATGACCTTCGAATCCTTCATGCCAGCAAGGTGCTGGATGGCGCCGGAGATGCCGACGGGCGATGTACAGATCGGGAGCAACCACCTTGCCGGTCTGGCCGACCTGCCAGTCGTTCGGCGCATAGCCGGGGCATCGACGGCGGCGGGAAGCGCCGATGGCGGCACCGAGCTTGTCGGCGACCGGTAGGATGACTTCCTGGAATTTTTCTGCCGAACCAAGCGCGCGTGCGCCCGAGATGATAATGCGAGCCGAGGTGAGTTCCGGCCGGTCGCTCGACGACAGCTGGTTTTCCGCGAAGGTGGATAGTTGCGGGTCGGCTGCCGCCGAGATCTGCTCGACGACAGCCGCATTGCCTTGGGAGGCGAACGGAAAGGAGGCGCTGCGCACCGTGACCACCCGCTTGGCGGCGGTGGATTGCACAGTCTGGGTCGCATTGCCGGCATAGATCGGCGCTTGAAGGTGTCGGGTGCCTCGACCGCGATGATCTCGGGGAACCTGCATCACGTCGAGCAGTGCAGCGACGCGCGGCCAGACGTTCTTGCCGGTGGTCGTGGCGCGACAAAGGTGTCGTAGCCGCCGGCGAACGAGACGATCAGTGCGGCGATCGGCTCGGCAGACGCTGTTCGAGTCCATCTGAGTCGGCCAGCAGGACGTGGCTCCGGGCCGATCGAAGAGACGATGATCTCCCGGGCCTTGCCGGCTTCCTTGATCCTGATCGCTTGCTCGACCGCGATCTCGTCGAACGGGTTAATCGCCATCGTGACGTTGGCGAGTTCAACCGCCGAACTGTCCGCCTTTACTCGGATCTTGACGTTGATATCCACTATCCGCTGACCGGGACTACGAGCGTCATGCTTTCTCCGTTCAGCGCGTGGGGACCGGTTCTTCGCCGCGATAATCATAGAAGCCTCGCCCACTCTTGCGGCCGAGCCAGCCAGCCTCGACATATTTCACGAGGAGCGGACAGGGACGGTATTTCGAGTCCGCGAGACCCTCGTGGAGCACCTGCATAACTGAAAAGCATGTGTCGAGGCCGACGAAATCAGCAAGCTGCAGCGGGCCCATCGGATGGTTGGCGCCGAGCCGCATAGCAGTGTCGATCGCATGGACTGAGCCGACGCCTTCATAGAGCGTGTAGATCGCCTCATTGATCATTGGCAACAGAATGCGGTTAACGATGAAGCCCGGGAAGTCTTCGGCCACAGTGAACGTCTTGTCGAGGCTTTCGATAAAGCGCTGCG
Source organism: Mesorhizobium sp. M0800 (assembly GCF_040320095.1). NCBI lineage: Bacteria > Pseudomonadati > Pseudomonadota > Alphaproteobacteria > Hyphomicrobiales > Phyllobacteriaceae > Mesorhizobium > Mesorhizobium sp. M0800. The sequence goes on along the minus strand of NZ_JAMYOZ010000064.1, from coordinate 6,410 downwards.
CTGCGTCAAAGGTCGCCTTCTCTGTAACAATGCCGCGCACCAATTCAACAAGCTTTATGACCGGTACGGGGTTCATAAAGTGCATACCGATGAAGCGTTGCGGCCTGTCGGTCGCTGCCGCGAGCCGGGTAATGGAGATCGACGAGGTATTGGTTGCGAGAAGCGCTGACGAGCTTAGGACAGGGCAGAGTTGCTGGAAAATCTTGCGCTTGATCGTATCATTCTCGGTCGCTGCCTCGATAACCAGGTGCGCTTCCTTGAATTCTTCGAGCGCAGTTGCAGGAGAGATTCGTTTTAGCGCCTCTCGCGCTTCCTCCTCCTCAATCTTTCCGGAGGCGACCTGCCGCGCCAGATGCTCTTTGATCTGGGCGATCGTCTTTTCGATCCGCTCCTCTAAGATGTCATAGAGCCTGACATCGTAACCCGCGAGCGCAGTCACATGGGCAATACCGCTCCCCATTTGACCAGATCCGATAACACCAATTTTCGTGATGTTTCCCACCATATCGCAAATCCTTCCGGACATTCAGGATGGCTCGCATATCGTCAAACAACGCTTTCAAGTTGCGGAAGGATTTCGACAAGGTCGCCGATGATGTCGTAATCGGCGACCTCGAAGATCCGGGCTTCTCGTCCTTCTTGCGACGATGATCTTGGAATACTTCAGGCCGGCAAGGCGAAAGGGAGCCCCTAGTAGATTGGTTTCATCGCCGGAACGACTGTCGATCTCAAAGGTTCAGTGTCCACCGGCGCCCGTCAGGATCATATCGCACCCTCGGCCTTTAGCGCGCGATAGGTCGTATCAACTGATTTCGCAGTCGCGTCGACGATGATGTCGATCTCATCTCGGGTTATGATCAGCGGTGGGGCGTAGCCCAGGATATCGCCATGCGGCATGGCCCGGCCGATGACACCATTCTCAAGCAGAGCAGCGGCGGCACGCGCGCCGACCTGAAGTTCGGGCTCAAACGATACGCGCGCTTTGGGATCTCGCATGAACTCCACGGCGGATAGAATTCCGACGCCGCGAACTTCGCCGACAATAGGATGTCCCTCCAATTCGGCTTTCATACGGGAAAGCCAATATGGTCCGACATCCTGGACGTGCTCCAAGATGTTTCTTTCCTTAAGTACTTGAATGTTGGCAAGGGCGGCCGCCGCGCACAGCGTGTGCCCAGAATATGTCCAGCCATGCCCTAGAGGACCGTTCTTCTCCGTCCCTTCTTCCAAGACCGACCAAACGCGGTCGCCGATGATTGACCCGGAGATGGGGAGGTAGGCGGAACTCAGGCCTTTGGCGATGGTCACGAAATCCGGACGCATGCCATAGAGGTGGGAACCGAATTTCTCACCGGTTCGCGCGAAGCCGCAGACCACTTCATCGGCGATCAGAAGGATATCGTACTTGTCTAGCACCTCTTGAATGGCCGTCCAGTAGCCCTTTGGAGGCGGAACGATGCCGCCGGTCCCAAGTGCCGGTTCTCCGATAAAGGCTGCGACCGTATCTGGGCCCTCAGCAACAATAAGGGCCTCAAATTCATCGGCGCAGCGCTTGGAGAAGGCTTCTTCAGTTTCGCCCTCATGCGCCTGGCGATAGTAATGTGGCGTCGTTGTATGGCGCACCAGATCCAATGGAAGGTCGAAAAATTTGTGAAAGAACGGAAGGCCTGTCAGGCTACCGGTGATCAGCCCGGAACCGTGATAACCGCGATGTCGCGAGATTATTTTTTTCTTGTCGGGGCGACCGAGGATGTTGTTGTAGTACCAGACGAGCTTGATATTGGTCTCGTTGGCGTCGGAACCGGACAGGCCAAAATAGACCCTTTGCATGTTCTGTCCGAAATATTCGACCACGGCCTCCGCCAAACGGGCAACAGGCTCCGTGCCTTGGCTGGCATAGACATGAGCGAACGGCAGTTCGTGCGCTTGCTTGGCAATGGCATCAGCGATCTCCGTGCATCCATATCCCATGTTGACGCAGTAGAGCCCGCCGAAACCGTCGAGGCTCTTTCGGCCTTCAGTATCCCAGATGTAGACGCCTTCCGCTCCGACCATAATCCGGTTCGGCGTCTCGCCGCGGCTGTGTTTTGCCAAGTGCGTGGACGGATGAAAGACGAAGCTCCGATCCTTCTCTTGGACTTGCTTGGTTCCCAGATTGGTCAGGTTCATCGCCCCTCTCCTCTTTTCTCATTTGTCGGAGAACACTCGGTCGCCGCCCTCTAAGCCGTGAATATACCGGAGGACACGCCTCACGTTCCACGGCAATGCGCGTCTGCGGCCGACGAATTCACGGAACTTTGGCCAACGTCCGTGGAAAGCACGGGCCCCGGAAACTCACCGCTCTCTTAGTGCGGACGAGGGTATCGGCGAATTGGATTTTACGGATTTCGTCACGACAAGGCTATAATATTGGTCGATCCCGAGGCCTAGCTGCAGCAACCCCTCCATGAATTCCTGATAAGCAGCCATAGAGGGAGCTGCAACGCGCATCAGGTAATCGACCCGGCCCCCGATAGCCCAGCAGTCCATAATTTCGGGGATGCCTTGAATCGCGGTCTCAAAGTGTCGTTGGTCTTCGAGGCGGTGACGATCCAGCACCACCTCCACCATCACGAAAACCACGCCCACCGTGAGGGATGGACTCAGCCGCGCGTAATAGCCTTCAATAACTCCTGCTGTTTCGAGTACGCGGAGCCGCTCCGAGCAGGCCGACGCCGACAGATGAACACGCTTCGCAAGCTCGCTTTTCGATATCCGACCGTCTGCTTGCAGCTCCGAGAGAATTCGAAGGTCCCAATTGTCCAAGCGCACAGTGTTTAGTTTCGACTTCATGGCCTTGCCGGGCTATTTACGTTTAGGCGCTGCTTTTTGGGTCTGCGCCAATTGTATCCATGGTGCCGACGTGCCAGCCAGCGTTGCGTTCCTCGCAGGCGGTGCTGGCGCACGCATGGGCCCATTCGCACAGCTTGCCCAAACAAAAGCACAGCTTCTCACTGCCCTTTCGGAGTCTATGGATAAGCGAGGCAGGACGGATTGCCTAACGGGAATAATCAAACACCGATGTTGCGCGCGATGCTATCGGCAGCCATGCGCTTACGCCACTCAATCGGCCCGGAATTGTGAACCGAATTTCCCTCAACATCCACAGCCATGATCACAGGCATATCCTGGACCTCGAATTCATAAATGGCTTCCATGCCCAGGTCTTCAAAGGCAACGAGCCGCGCCGCTTTGATCGATTTCGATATCAGGTACGCAGCGCCACCCACTGCGATTAGATAGGGCGTCTTGTGTCTGACAATCGATTCAATGGCCGTTGGCCCCCTCTCCGCCTTACCGACCATGGCATAGAGGCCAGTCTCGGCGAGCATCTTTTCAGTAAAACCGTCCATGCGGCTGGAGGTTGTTGGGCCAGCCGGCCCCACGACCTCACCCCTTACCGCGCGGACTGGTCCGACATAGTAGATCACGCGTCCTCGCAGATCGACCGGAAGCGGCTTACCGGCATCGATCAGGTCGACCACTCGCTTGTGGGCGGCGTCACGACCCGTCAGCATCTTTCCGGATAAGAGAAGGGTGTCCCCGCAGCGCCACGATGCTGTCTCTTCCCTCGTCAGCCCATCCAAGTTGACCCGGCGGACGCCGGTTGTCTGCAAGTCTTCATGATCGATCTGGGGCCATTGGGAAAGGTCGGGCGGTTGGAGTTGCGCTGGTCCTTTACCGTCCAATGTGAACGTCAAGTGGCGGTTGGCTGCGCATTGCGGGATGAGTGCCACGGGCTTAGACGCCGCATGAGTTGGATAAGTTGCAACCTTGACATCAACCACGGTGGTCAGACCTCCGAGGCCTTGGGCTCCGATGCCTAGCGCATTAATTCTTTCATAAAGCTCGATCCGCAGCGCCTCCTCCGCGTTTGACGGCCCCCTGGCGATCAGTTCCGACATGTCGATCGGCTCGTTCATGACCTGCTTGGCAAGCAGCATCGCCTTTTCAGCGCTGCCACCGATGCCGACCGAGATCAGGCCGGGCGGACACCATCCGCTGCCCAGCGTCGAAACGGTGTCGACTACCCAGTCGGCAACGGACGCACTGGGGTTCAGGGTGGTGAAACGCGCCTTGTTTTCGGACCCGCCCCCTTTTGCGGCGATGGTGATCTCTATCTGGTTGCCTTGCACGAGCTCGACGTGGACGACTGCCGGCGTGTTGTCCCGCGTGTTCACCCGCCCGGCAAGCGGATCCGAGACGATCGATGGTCGGAGGGGATTGTAGGGGTCGAGATATGCTTGGCGGACGCCTTCATTCACGAGGTCCGCGAAACTGGCCGTTGACTGAATGCGGGTGCCCATGCCGACCTTGGCAAAGACCACCACGAGACCGGTGTCCTGGCAGATCGGCCGCCGCCCAAATGCCGCCATCCGCGAATTCAGCAGAATCTGCCCGATGGCGTTCTTTGCCGCCGCGCTCTGTTCGCGGGCGTATGCCTGCGAAAGGTACCGGATATAGTCTGGAGGATGGTAATACGAGATGTACTGAAGGGCGTCGGCGACGCTCTTTGTAATGTCTTCGCCGGCAATGGTGCGTGTCCTTTTGCTCACCAGCTCTTACCCGAATGACCCAAGCCCGTTGACCAGTTTCAAGTTCTGGAAGCTTCGCATGCCCTGCTCGCCGCCTTCATACCCATAGCCGCTCTGTTTGACACCTCCATAAGGCGCATCCGCGGAAACCCCTTTCAGGTAATTTATGCTGACAGCGCCAGCCGAAACACCGCCAATCAGCGTCCGTTTCGCATTGGCCGCGCCGGTGAAGAAGTAGGCGGCCAAGCCATACTCGGTGGCATTGGCTTCCTCGATAGCCTCCTCGATCGTGTCGAAAGGCGCCACGGTCAGGATCGGCCCGAACGGCTCGTCATGAAGCACTTTCGCATCCTTTGGCACCCCTGTCAGGATGGTTGGCGGCCAGTAGAAACCCGGCTGGTCCAAGCGGGCGCCACCGGTCTCGACGCGGGCGCCGCGATCCACCGCGTCCTTGACCAGACGCTGCATGGCCTCGATTCGCCGCGCGTTTGCCATCGGCCCCATATCCGTCGCTGGGTCGTCAGGTGGGCCGATCTTGATTTTGCAAGCGGCTTCGGTCATCCGGGAAAGGAACTCCTCATAGATCGGGCGGGCGACGAGAATCCTGCTGGGCGCGTTGCAGCTCTGGCCCGCGCACTCGAATTTGTATTCCGAAATTGCCGGAACGGCCTTTGTGAGATTCGCGTCCTCGCAGACAACGACTGGGGAGTGCCCACCGAGTTCAAGGATGCACCGCTGCAAGTTATTTGCGGCAAGCTTGGCAAGATGTTTTCCAACAGCGGTGGAGCCCGTAAAGGTCAGGATCTTTACGATTGGCGAGTTGAGCAAATGTTCAGAAATTTGCGCCGGCACGCCGAAGACGAGATTGATCACGCCGTCCGGGATACCCGCCTGGCGCAACGCTTCGACAATGTAGATGGCGGCGCTTGGTGTCTCTTCAGCCCCTTTGAGGATCACAGGACAGCCTGCCGCAAGCGCTGGGGCAAGCTTGCGGGCGATAAGCACGGCGGGATAGTTCCACGGCGTGAAGGCAGCGACCACACCGAGCGGCTCAGGGGCAATCATTCGGTTCGGGCCATGTGGAATTGGGGCCGACAATTCTTCGGCGTGTTCACCGTACCACTCAAGCGTTTCGACTGCGCGCGCGTACTCGCCCGTTGCTTCGGCAATCGTCTTGCCCTGCTCTCTCGACAAATCCTTGGCTGCGTCTCCCACCTTCGTTGCCAGGATTCTTGCGGCCGCGACAAGGATTTCGCCGCGATCCTTCGGCGGTCGGGAGGACCAGGCCCGGCGTCTGCGCTCAGCAGAAGCAAGGGCCTCGTCCAGATCCGAAGCCGACGCCGCGGCCACCGAGCCAAATACCTGCTCTGTCGCCGGGTTGGTCACCGTCAGGGTTCCACTACCGTCTCGCCAACTGCCGTTGATGAAAAGCTGATAGGTGGTGGCATTGGACATCGCATGCTCCGCTTGAATGAATTTGCCAACCTACGAGAACGGCCGATAACCGAACCGTGCCTCGCTCCTCTGCGATTTCATCGCGATAGTCGCATGCGGTCAAATATGGAATGTCGCCCAAAGCCATCTCGAATCCAGATTGATACCGCTCAAGCACCCGCGGCGGAGCGACAGACTGGAACTTGGTTTCGGATGTGCCTAGGCCCGGTCCGGAACCGTGGCTGACCAGTGCCTGCCCTCGATCAAAGTCCTTACGACCTTGGGGATCAGCTTGCGGACCGCGGAGACGGCTGGAGAGCGCTCATCCTTCGGGTTGACGGCAAGCACCACGGAACGGGTAATCACCGGATCAATGATTTTGACCGCCCGGACTTGGCCTTG
>NZ_JAMYOZ010000063.1:0-12784 GCF_040320095.1 Mesorhizobium sp. M0800 | reverse complement strand
CTCGTATGCCGGCTACGACCCTGTTTTCCTGTCCATCGCCCGCTCGGCGATCGGCGGCCTGTGTGTTTTCGGCTGGTGCCGCTGGCGCGGCATTGCGCTGTTCACGCCCGACAAAACCCTCGTCGCTGGCATTCTGGCGGGTGCGCTTTTTGGTCTCGAGTTCCTGTTTCTCTACGTCGGACTCGAGCACACGACGGTTGTGCGCAATACCTTGCTGGTCAACACCATGCCGTTCTGGATGCTGGTTGGCGGTCATTTCCTGCTGGGCGAAAGCATCACGGCACGCAAGCTCGTTGGTCTTCTGCTCGCTTTCGCCGGACTGATCGCGGTGTTTTCCGATAAACTGAGCGCCAATGGCGGCGCAACATTGGGCGGCGATTTGCTCAGTCTCGGTGCCGGCATCCTGTGGGCCGTGACCAATATCGTCATCAAGCGGTCGAAGCTGGTGACGGCCAGCGCCGAAAAGCTGCTGCTCTATCAGCTGGCCGGGGCCGCCGTCGTCGGCATTTTGGTGATGCCTTTTGCCGGGCCGCCCGTCCGCAACTTTACCGTCTTGCCAACCTTGGCTCTGCTGTTCCAGGCCGTCTACATCGTCGCCTTCACCTATGTGCTGTGGTTCTGGCTGCTGCGGCGCTACCCTGCATCTGGACTGTCGAGCTTCACTTTCCTGTCGCCGGTGTTTGGTGTGCTGTGCGGCGCCGTGTTCTTGAACGAGCCGCTGACCGTTCGTATCTTCCTGGCACTCGCCCTGATCGCCGCCGGACTCATCATCGTCAACCGGCCGGTCCGAAAACAAAGTCCCGGATGAGCATGCGCGATATATTGAACGACCTCGAAGCTGGAAAGCAGCTCTCTGATCCGGACCCGGTGCGTCGCGCCCAGATCCAGATGAAGACGCCGCTGCCGAAGCGCTTCTACAAGACCGTCGCGGTAGCACCGGTCGAAGACGGTTTTGCCGTCCATCTCGATGGCAAGCCCGTCCGCACGCCGGCCAAGGCGCTGCTGGCGCTGCCGACCGAAAAGGCGGCTGCTCTAGTCGCCGAGGAATTCGCCGCACAGGAGGAGACCATCGACCCGGTGACGATGCCGGTGATGCGTTTGGTCAATACGGCAATCGATGGCGTCGCCAGTGATCCCCAGGCCGTGCTGGAGGACATCCTGCGCTTTGCCTCGTCCGATCTGCTCTGCTACCGCGCCGATGCGCCCCAAGGACTCGTCGACCGGCAGAACCAGCATTGGGATCCGGTCATCGACTGGTCGCGCAGCGCGCTCGGCGCCCGGTTCCATCTCGCCGAAGGCGTGATCCATGTCGAGCAGCCGCGCGAGACCATCGCGCTGCTTGGCCAGCATCTTGCCCAGCGTGCCGATCCGCTGCGCCTTGCCGCCATCCACGTCATGACCTCGCTGACCGGATCGGCGCTGCTGGCGCTGGCCGTCGATTTCGGCGAGCTAGACGGCGAGGCGGCTTGGGCTGCCGGCCATGTCGACGAGGACTGGCAGGCCGAGCAATGGGGCCATGATGCCGAGGCGCTCGCGCGCCGCGCGGCCCGCAAGCGCGACATGATGGCGGCAGTCGGACTGCTCGACGCTCTCAAAGGCTGACGGCACTACCTGCGATTTCGCACTGCACATTAGACCAAAGTCATAATCCCAAAGGCGGTCTGCCTCTGGGCACTGCTTTCTGTCATTTTTTGCACCGATGGCTGCACTGAGTCTGCGTTGCGAGGAAACGCGGACGATGAAGTGCCGCATCGAGGACTGACAGAATCACACGGGAGGATACGCTCATGGCAATGGCATCGACCGCCGGCAAAACAAGCCGCGGCATGACGCGCGAGGAGAAGAAGGTCATCTTTGCTTCCTCGCTCGGCACCATTTTCGAATGGTACGATTTCTATCTCTACGGTGCATTGGCGGCCGCGATCGGCACCGCATTCTTCAACTCTTATCCGGAAACAACGAGAAATATCTTCGTGCTTCTGGCGTTTGCCGCAGGCTTCATCGTTCGCCCGCTTGGTGCCCTGGTGTTCGGCCGCATCGGCGATCTCGTCGGCCGCAAGTACACATTTCTTGTCACCATCATGATCATGGGTCTGTCGACCTTCCTCGTCGGCGTGCTTCCCGGCTCCGCCAGTTGGGGCATTGCCGCGCCGATCATGCTGATTGCGCTCCGTCTGCTGCAGGGTCTGGCGCTTGGCGGCGAATATGGCGGCGCCGCGACCTACGTCGCCGAGCACGCTCCAGATGACCGCCGTGGCTTCTACACCTCATGGATCCAGACCACCGCAACGCTCGGCCTGTTCCTGTCGCTGATCGTGATTCTGATTGTGCAGAATTCCCTCAGCAAGGAAGATTTCACAGCTTGGGGCTGGCGCATTCCGTTCCTGGTTTCCGCGGTGCTGCTCGCCATCTCGGTCTGGATTCGCCTGTCACTTGCCGAGTCTCCGACCTTCCAGCGTATGAAGGCCGAGGGCAAAGGCTCCAAGGCACCCCTGTCCGAAGCCTTCGGCCAGTGGAAAAACGCCAAGATCGCATTGCTGGCACTGCTTGGCCTTACCGCTGGCCAGGCCGTGGTCTGGTACAACGGCCAGTTCTACGCGCTGTTCTTCCTGCAGAATGTGCTCAAGGTCGATCCGCAGTCGGTCAACATCATGATCGCGATCGCGCTGGCGCTTGGCACCATCTTCTTTGTCGTATTCGGCTGGCTCTCCGACAAGATCGGCCGCAAACCTATCATCATGGCGGGTTTGGCGCTGGCGATCGTCACCACCTTTCCACTGTTCAAGGCACTGACCCGCGCCGCTAATCCCACTCTAGCTACCGCGCAGGAAAATGTTCGAGCAACCGTCACCGCGGCACCGGGCGACTGCAGTTTCCAGTTCAATCTTACCGGAACATGGAAATTCACCAGCTCGTGCGATGTGGCCACGGCATTCCTTGCGAAGAGTTCCGTGCCATACGATGTGGTCACGACAGCCGCGCCCGGAACTGCTGCAACGGTCAAGATCGGCAACGAAACGGCTGAAGCCTATGACGCGGTCGCGGCTGGCGACCAGCTGAAGGCCAAGGAGACAGCCTTTGGCAAGGCAATCAATATCGCCTTACAGGATGGAGGTTATCCTCTAAAGCGTGCGGCATCGAAAGTGGCCGACCAGAAGCTCGACGCTTTTGTGGCTGCCAATCCCGAGCTTAAACTCGATGCCACCGCGATTCGTGCCGGCGAAAAAACGACCGTCCCGATAGACAAGGCAGTCGCCGACAAGATCCTGACCAAGGAAGAAGCGGCTGGCGCAACCGAGGTGACAGTCTACAACATTCCCGCGTCCGGCGCTTTTGCCATGTTCGCAGATCCGGCGCAGATCAACTGGCCGCTCACCATCGGCATCCTGTTCATCCTGGTTCTGTACGTGACCATGGTTTACGGGCCGATCGCTGCGATCCTGGTCGAGATGTTCCCGACCCGCATCCGCTACACCGGCATGTCGCTGCCTTATCATATTGGCAATGGCTGGTTTGGCGGTTTACTGCCGGTGACCGTCTTCGCGCTGAGCGCGGCTAAGGGCAACATCTATTATGGCCTCTGGTATCCGGTCGCCGTTGCAGCGATGTCGCTGATCATCGGCATGATCTTCGTCAGGGATACCCTCGGAACGGACCTGCACACCAAGCAGTAGCCGACCTGTCCCGGCTCAAAGCAAAGCCCGGCGCGAGCGATCGCGCCGGGCTTTTTCAATTTATCGAGCGCAGGGCTTAGCTCTTCCGATCCTGGTTCGCTTCCTCGATCGCTGTTTCATGATACCAGGCACTTCCGAAATCCGTGCGGTTGCGCAACGAAGCAAGTTCTGCCGCGAACTTAGCCTTTCCGCTTAAATTTGAGGCAGAAGCGCGCGCTGCCACCGGGAACATCAGGATTTTGGCCGACTGACGAGTGGAAGTGATTTCCATTGTCGGTTTCCTTTCTTCGACAGAACCTTGCCGATTCAACCTTTCCCCAACATAGGTTCAGCAATCGAAATAGGCAACATGATTACAAAAAGATCAGTACTTGCACATTATTTGTGCAAAATATGCTTGTGGATGATCCGAGCGCAGCATGACGGCGGACCAGCGATTTTGGGCGGATACAACCTCACTTTTGCCGCATCCATCGCCGGCGAGAATGGCACACGAATTGCATTTTAGTAATCCGGCAGGTCGGCTGCTGGATAGGCCGGCTCGCCCCGGCGCCATCCAGGGTTCGGTGATCAAGCAACGAGAGGCTAGAATGACGAAATACAAGCTCGAGTACATTTGGCTCGATGGATACACTCCGGTTCCCAATCTTCGCGGAAAGACGCAGGTCAAGGACTATGCCGAGTTTCCGACGCTCGACCAGCTTCCGCTGTGGGGCTTCGACGGTTCTTCGACCATGCAGGCCGAGGGCCACAGCTCCGACTGCGTTTTGAAGCCGGTCGCCGTTTATCCCGATCCCGCCCGCACCAATGGCGCTCTCGTCGTGTGCGAGGTCATGATGCCGGACGGCGTGACGCCGCATGCGTCCAACAAGCGCGCCACCATTCTCGACGACGAGGGCGCCTGGTTCGGCTTCGAGCAGGAATATTTCTTCTACAAGGACGGCCGCCCGCTCGGCTTCCCCGAGAGTGGCTATCCGGCGCCGCAAGGCCCGTACTACACCGGCGTCGGCTACAGCAATGTCGGCTCCGTCGCCAGGCAGATCGTCGAGGAGCATCTTGACCTTTGCCTTGCCGCCGGCATCAACCATGAAGGCATCAACGCCGAGGTGGCCAAAGGCCAGTGGGAATTCCAGATCTTCGGCAAGGGCTCCAAGAAGGCCGCCGACCAGATGTGGATGGCGCGCTATTTGTTGCAGCGCCTGACCGAGAAGTACGGCATCGACATCGAATATCACTGCAAGCCGCTCGGCGACACCGATTGGAACGGCTCCGGCATGCATGCCAACTTCTCGACCGCCTATATGCGCGAAGTCGGCGGCAAGGGCTATTTCGAGGCGCTGATGGCAGCCTTCGACAAAAACCTGATGGATCACATCGCCGTCTATGGGCCGGACAACGACAAGCGTTTGACCGGCAAGCACGAGACCGCGCCCTGGAACAGGTTCAGCTACGGCATCGCCGACCGCGGCGCCTCGATCCGTGTGCCGCATTCCTTTATCAATAACGGCTACAAGGGCTATCTCGAGGATCGCCGCCCGAACTCGCAGGGTGACCCCTACCAGATCGCCTCGCAGATATTGAAGACGATCGCCTCCGTCCCTACCAGCGCCGAAGTTTCGGCCGCGGCGTGAGCAACGTTCACGGCGCGGGCCTCGGGTCCGCGCCGTGACATTCTTTCCCATCGCATTACATCAAAAAACCCCGGCGTCATCTCCGCCGGGGTTTTTTCTGTTTGGCTGTAAGGATCCGGATCACACCGAATAATACATATCGTATTCGACCGGATGCGGCGTCATTTCGAAGCGCATCACCTCGGCCATCTTGAGCTCGATATAGCTGTCGATCTGGTCGTCGTCGAAGACGCCGCCGGCCTTCAGGAAGCCGCGGTCCTTGTCGAGGCTCTGCAGGGCTTCGCGCAGCGACCCGCAGACGGTCGGGATCTTCTTCAATTCCTTCGGCGGCAGGTCGTAGAGATCCTTGTCCATCGGCTGTCCCGGGTGGATCTTGTTCTTGATGCCGTCGAGGCCGGCCATCAACATGGCCGCAAAGGCGAGATAGGGGTTGGCACCAGGATCGGGGAAGCGGACCTCGACGCGCTTGGATTTCGGCGACGAGCCGAACGGAATGCGGCACGAGGCCGAGCGGTTGCGTGCCGAATAGGCGAGCAGCACCGGCGCTTCATAGCCCGGCACCAGGCGCTTGTAGGAGTTGGTCAGCGGGTTGGTGAAGGCGTTGATAGCCTTCGCATGCTTGATGATGCCACCGATGTAGAACAGGCAGCTCTCGGACAGGCCGGCATATTCGTTGCCGGCGAAAGTCGGCTTGCCTTCCTTCCAGATCGACTGGTGGACATGCATGCCCGAGCCATTGTCGCCGAACACCGGCTTCGGCATGAAAGTGGCCGTCTTCCCATAGGCATTGGCGACCTGGTGCACGACATATTTGTAGATCAGCATCTTGTCGGCGTTGCGGACCAGCGTGTCGAACTTGATGCCGAGCTCGTGCTGTGCGGCGGCCACTTCGTGGTGGTGCTTTTCGACGCGCACGCCCATCTCGGCGAGCACGGTGAGCATTTCCGAGCGCATGTCCTGCGCCGAATCGACCGGCGGCACCGGGAAATAGCCGCCCTTGATGCGCGGCCGGTGACCGAGATTGCCGGTCTCGTAGTCGGTGTCGTCATTGGACGGCAGTTCGGTGGAATCCAGCCTGAAGCCGGTGTTGTAGGGATCGGCTTTGTACTTGACGTCGTCGAACACGAAGAACTCGGCTTCAGGACCGACGAAGATCTGGTCGCCGATGCCTTCGGCCTTCATGTAGGCCTCGGCTTTTTTAGCGGTGCCGCGCGGGTCGCGATTGTAGGATTCCCCGGAGATCGGATCGAGGATGTCGCACAGGATGACCATGGTCGACTGCGCGAAGAACGGGTCCATATGCACCGTATCGGAATCCGGCATCAGCACCATGTCGGACTCGTTGATCGCCTTCCAGCCTGCGATCGAGGAACCATCGAACATGACGCCATCGGCAAACATGTCTTCCTCGACCTCGACGACATCCATCGTAACGTGCTGCAGTTTGCCCTTCGGATCGGTGAAGCGCAGATCGACGAACTTAACGTCGTTGTCCTTGATCTGCTTCATGATGTCTTTGGCTGTCGTCATGTCCCTGCTTCCCTATGTGATGACGTTTTGAACATGGCCTTTTAACGGGAAAATTCAGACGGCGTCCATGCCGGTTTCGCCGGTGCGAATGCGCACCACTTCCTCGATATTGGAGACGAAGATCTTACCGTCGCCGATGCGGCCGGTCTGGGCCGCCTTGCGGATGGCTTCGATCGCGGCTTCGACCGCATCGTCGCCGAGCACGACCTCGATTTTTACCTTCGGCAGGAAGTCGACGACATATTCGGCGCCGCGATAAAGCTCGGTATGGCCCTTCTGGCGGCCAAACCCTTTGGCCTCGGTAACGGTGATACCTTGCAGGCCGGCCTCCTGAAGCGCTTCCTTCACTTCGTCTAGCTTGAACGGCTTGATGATCGCTTCGATCTTTTTCATGTAAAAAGTGGCCTCCACTGCCAAAAAAGACGGGTTGTGAGCCCCGCTTGCGCCTCAATCAAGCACGAACTGTGCCAATTGATGGGGCGCCGAACGGCCTCACATGATTTGGATACCATGCCACGCGGGAATGTACATTCGCGTCATTCGCAGCGTTGGATGCGCCATGAATGCCGCGAGCCTACACACCGCCGGTCCTGCCGTCCGCACAAAAATTGGGCAGATCGGGTATTTCATGGGCAGCTGCGCGCCGTCGTCCCGAACGATGTACGCCGCCAAATTGCTTGGGGACCTTCGTTGTTTGCGTCGGATCAAAAACTGGACAATGCTTGGGGATGTGCATGTCGCCCGCATGAGCAATGAACTTCTGTCTCCGTCCGACATGGCCGAGGCCGACCGGCTGGCGATTGCCGCTGGTCCATTCGACGGCATCGGCCTGATGCGCAATGCCGGTGCTGCGGTTGCTGCCGTAGTACTCAAGCGCTACCCGAACGCAACGCGCGTCCACGTGCTTTGCGGCCCCGGCAACAATGGCGGCGACGGCTATGTCGTGGCGCGCATCCTTCGGGAGAGCGCCGTCGACGTTTCGGTATGGGCGTCCGGATCGCCTAAAGGAGGCAGCGATGCAGCAGTCGCTGCCTCGGAGTGTCCGGTTGAAGCTCGGCCGCTGTCGGATTTCGTTGCCGAGACGGGCTCGATCGTGGTCGATGCGCTTTACGGGGCGGGGCTGTCCAAGCCGCTTTCCGGCGACCCCGCCAAGGCGATCGACAATGTGGCGGAGTTGAATTTGCCGGTCGTCGCGGTCGACCTGCCGTCGGGCGTCTCTGGTGAGAGCGGCAATGTCCTCGGTCAGGCTTTCCGCGTCCGAATCACCGTGACCTTTGCGCGAAAAAAGCCAGGCCATCTTTTGTTGCCGGGGCGCGAGCTGTGCGGCGAAATCATGCTCGCTGATATCGGCATAAGCGACAGTGTTGTAGCGCAGCTTGAACCACGAACATTCGAGAACATTCCGGCGCTCTGGCTTGGCCGCTTTCCGGTTCCGGCCGTCGACACCCATAAGTATAAACGCGGCCATGTCGGCGTCTTTTCCGGCGGGCCGTCGGCGACGGGTGCTGCGCGGCTGTCGGCGCTTGCCGCGGCAAGGAGCGGGGCAGGGGCCGTCACCATGTTGTCGCCGGCGAACGCCATCCATGTGAACGCGGCGCATCTGACCTCGATCATGCTGCGCAAGGTAGACACTGTCGCGGATGTGGACGAATTCGTCGGCAGCCGCCGGCCATCGGCCTTCGTGCTCGGCCCGGGATTTGGCATTGGTGAGAAGACGCGCGAATTCGCCCTGGCCGTGCTGAATGGCGCCCATGGGCAGGGCGGCGGGATTGAAGGCTTGGTGCTCGACGCCGACGGCGTCACCTCGTTTCGCGACGCGCCGGATGCCCTGTTCGAAGCCGCCAGCCGGCCGAGCGCGCCGGCTCTGGTGATGACGCCGCATGACGGCGAATTCGCCAGGCTTTTTTCAGATATCGCCGAGGACAAGGACCTGTCCAAACTCGCCAAGGCACGCGCCGCAGCCGAACGGGCCAACGCCACTCTCGTCTACAAGGGTGCCGACTCGGTGATCGCGGCGCCGGACGGCCGGGCGGCGATCAACGCCAATGGCGCGCCTTGGCTGGCCACCGCCGGTTCGGGCGACGTGCTGTCGGGCATCATCGCCGCGCTGCTGGCGCAGGGCATGCCGGCCTTTGAAGCGGCCTGTGCGGCAGTCTGGATCCATGCCGAGGCCGGCAGCCGTTTCGGACCGGGGCTGATCGCCGAGGACCTGCCGCTGGCGCTGGTGCCGGTCCTGCGCGAGCTTATCGAAAGTCGCGGGATAGCTGCCGAATGAACCGCATGTTCACGCTGCTCGTTGCGATCGTCAGCGCCGTATTCATGGCGCAGGCTGCGAACGCCGAAACTCCGCTGACGATCGTCGACGACCCGGCCGTTCTCGCCGCCCTCGACAGCAACGGTTACGGGTTCGCCGGCATTTTAGGCGTCGATGGCAAGGGCGATTTGAAGACGCTTTACGACAAGGCGCCGGCCTATCACGCGATCGTCGAAACGATTGCAAGCGACGTCGCGGCATTGCGGGCCGAGATGAAGGCCGGCGGCCGGCCGCTTTACGAGGTGACCGACGGCAATGTCGGCCGCGTCATGGACATGCGCTGGCTGAGGACCGAGGCCGCACGCTTCCGCCTTGTCGGCGTGGTCAACCGGCTCGACCGGCGCGACTTCGCCGCGCTGCAAGGCGATACGAGTTGCGGCGAAGTGCGCTTCGTCTATCGCCTCGTCTACAGCTTCAAGAAGAACGGCAAGGTTCTGGCCTCGCGCCTGCCGTTCAATTTCAGTGCCGTCTACAATGCCGCGCCGGATGCCGATGGCGGTTGTGTCGGCGTCGCCGGGCGCTGGGCACCACAGCTCGACGAGAACGTCGATGCCGGCTGGCTGATCGGTGGGCCGCTGGACAGGGCGGCGCTCACCTTCAAGCAGCTCGAGCTCAATGCGCAAGTGGTGCGCTTCCCCTCCGGCCAGGAGACCGAATTCGGCGGGCAGGCTGCCTATCTCATGCGAATTTTCGGCATCGACGGAGCGGCTGCCAGCGAAAAGCCGTTGGAAAACACGCCCGATGCGGCACGCCTTGCCGAAGACGTCGCGCTGAAAGCAAGACTTGCGGACTATGTCCGCACCAGTGTCGCGGCGGTCGATCTCGGCGTCTACCAAATCCCCGATGAATTCTTGGCAAGGAAGGTCATTTCGTGGTCGACCTTCGGCAGTGCAAGGCAGGCCAACCACCCGTTCACGCCACTGTTCCAGCCCGCGGATTTCGCTGGTGTCGATTTCTCCGCGCTGAAGCTGGTGCGCACGCCGGAGGCATTGGTCGAGCGGCTGGACAACGGCGCCTGCCAGGGCTGCCATCAGGCGGGCTCGACTGCCGGCTTCCATTTCATCGGCCTTGACGACAAGACGACCTCGCCGCTCAACCACATCGAGGTTGGCATCTCGCCGCATCTCCACGCCGACATCCCGCGCCGCGTCGCCTGGCTGCGCGCGACTGCCGACGGCAAGGAACCGAACCGCTTTCGCCCGTTATCGTTCGCGCCGCCGGCGACCTGGAACGATGCCGGCGAAATCGCCTATTCGCCGGCCGAAATGGGGATGCCGTGCCTGATGCCACAGGATGCGGCCCGCTTCGGCGCGACATGGCAATGCGGCGCCGGCACCGTCTGCACGCCGCTGGTGACCGCGTCCGGCGTGCGCACCAAGCTGGCGCAATGCCTGCTGCCCAAGCACAGCGAAAGCATGTTCTCCGGCCATCCGTGCCTGACCGGCTCGATCGCCAGCAACCCGGCACAGCCTTTCAATGACCACTATACCATCACCGGTCAGTTCGCGGCGTTCGCGCCAAGCATTTCGCGCGCCGCCTACACCTGCCGACCGCCGAAGATCGGTGTGCCGGCGGGTATCGCCTATCGCGGCTGCGACGACCGGGATCGCAGCTTTGCCGCCTTCAAGACGGGCAAGCCGATGCCCAACGAGATTTGCGGGCTGGTCGGCGGCAAGAAATTCGACACCTGCGTGGCGACCAATAATTTCGACCAGTGCCTGGGCGGCGCCGTCAATCGCGGCAATCGTCCTGCCTGCTCGGCCGACCATTTCTGCCGCGAGGATTACATGTGCCAGTCGCTGCCGCCCGACATTCCCGGTATCGGCAAAGTGAAGGGCATCGGCTTCTGCTCGCCGACTTATTTTATCTTCCAGATGCGCATCGACAATCACGCCACGCCATGGTCGGGCGCTGTCCGCGCGACGAGGGGGGCCGGGTTCGGAGCGGCGGAAGCGGAATAGCCTGCGCCGACTGGGCATTAGCCGCTATAGTTTCAGGTGGATAGCTATCGATCGAGATAGTCGGCGATCTTCGATGTCCATTCGCCGTCGAAATGGCGGACATGTTCGGCGACGATCTCATCGCTCAGCAGGCTCGACAAGGCGGAAACCAGAACTGGTTCTATCTCTGGAGCCGAGCTAAATCCAAGAGCGGTCAAACGTTCGGACCAGGGCGGATGATCCGCGCTTTCGTTATCTGGCGCGTCCCAGGCCTTTTGCGCATATTCTTGCAGGATGGGAAGCCTCGACAGGTGACTGGCGGCCGCCAGAACTCTTTCAAGTGGTGGACGAGGCGGTACCATGGTGCCAAGCAGTTCACGTTTAAGCGGAATATACACTTGGTCATCGAAGAACGCACTGGCAGCACCGATCAGCAGCATGGCGCGCGCCGTTTCATATGCATTGCCGGACATCGCTGCATGACGATCTGCGTCAATTTCCGCCCGCCGCGACAACCGTATTTCTTCGCGCTCCAGCGTGCGCGACAGCGGCCCAAGCATCCAGTAGAACAGGCTGCCCGAAACGGTTTTTCCCGGTGGGGCGAAGTCGAAGATTAGATCGAAGCTCTTTTCGAGTTCGGCCAGGTTGAGCCCGCCATTTGTATCTTTATTTTTCAGATGGGCGTCCTCATGGGCCAAGATCGCCGCAAACCCCTTTTGGTCGGTCGCTGCGAGCAGCGGCAGGCCCACGGTGAGAATTGCCCTGCGACCAAGCAGGCCCAGAAACGGCCGCTCTTCACCGATACTGGCGTTGAGATCGGGGCTCAGCACGATGGTAGTCCGGCTGGCGCGGTGTTTGCCGGCAATACTCTCCCAGATGGCCCATAATTTCGGGGCTGATTCCCGAGCGATCCCCTCCACCTTGCTGGGTCGAAAACCGGCGAACAACGTCCCGATCAACAGAACGATGGCCAGCATCGCAGCTGGGATCGCAACAACGCCAGCCGCGATGACGGCGAGCGGATGCCGGTCGAGAAACCAGAACCATAAGACTATTGGGCAGAACAGCGGCAGAGCGAAAAGCAGGACGGCAAACCTGCCGAAGCGCGCTCCCATGTAGAGGATCAGGCGCGACATCAGCGCCTCACAGCGGAATGTTGTCGTGCTTCTTCCAGGGGTTTTGCATATCCTTGTTGCGCAGCATCCTGAGCGCGCGGGCGATGCGGCGGCGGGTCGAATGCGGCATGATCACCTCGTCGACATAGCCACGCTCAGCGGCAACGAAGGGGGACAGGAAGCGATCCTCGTAAGCCTTTGTGTGTGCTGCAATTTTCTCCGCGTCGCCGATGTCCTTGCGATAGATGATCTCGACCGCGCCCCTGGCCCCCATCACCGCAATCTGCGCCGTTGGCCAGGCATAGTTCATGTCACCGCGCAAATGCTTTGACGCCATGACGTCATAGGCGCCGCCATAGGCCTTTCTGGTGATGACGGTGATCTTTGGCACGGTCGCTTCGGCATAGGCGAACAGAAGCTTGGCGCCGTGCTTGATCAACCCACCATATTCCTGCGCGGTGCCCCGCGCGCAGCCCCGCACCGGGACCAATGTGGCGCCACGGGTCGCGGAGCACTAGCCGCGGTGGAATAAAAACAACTACCCGCCCCCCCGACAAAACCGCAACTCGGATTTCGCGCG
>NZ_JAMYOZ010000062.1:0-13641 GCF_040320095.1 Mesorhizobium sp. M0800 | reverse complement strand
TCATCTTGGCACACAAGAGCGAGTTGCGGAACGTAGTCGGAATAACCTTCGTAACCGGTGAGCCAATTCATGTTCGATTCAGTCAAGACAAGCAGTGCGTCGACGCCACGCTCAGCCATTAGCTGACGCAGCCGAGCCGTGCGTTCGCGATACTCCTGTTGACTGAATGCGGGCATTGGCAGTTCTCCTATCTTGAAAAATGACGATTGCTCAAGGCAATCAACTCGGCTTTGCTATCTTCGAAGCGAAATATTGTGCCAACGCGCAACAGTTTCAAGAAAACCTGCGAATCTTGCCGAAATCCTTTAAAATAAGGCACCTAACGAGGGTCGAACAGGCAGAGTCTAAAAGGCTATAGGATAGGGCCGCTTGTATTATTTGTACGCGACAACCACGAGGCTTGGGCTATCGGATGTAAACGCTCCACCTTCCTCCCCATAAGCTTCAACAGTCTCGAACCCCGCGCTTCGCAACATGCGAACAAATTCAGAAAACCCATACTGTCTGAAAGAAAGGTGCGTTCGTCTAACGCATCCATCGCGGACGATAATCCTTTCGAGGTTCCGACGATCGCTTAGCACATCGTTGCTCATAATATCGATTCTTAGGTCGTCGTTACGCTGCACAATGTAAATAGGCGACTTGTGGCGCAAGAAGGCCAAGCGATTCGAGTAATCGATTAGAAGACGTCCGCCGTTTCGAAGTGAAGAAGCCGCTTCACGAATGACTTTCTCATTGTCTGCGTCCTCGAAATAACCAAACGTCGTGTACCAAAGAAAAACCGCGTCAAATCGATCTCGCCAAGGAAGCGAGCGCATGTCACCCAAAACATACTCAACATTTAATCCGCGTTTATCCGCATCCGCTTCAGCTTTTTTTAGCAAGATCGGCGAAATATCAAGCCCGGATACCTGCGCTCCTTTTTCAGCCAACCGGTTGGTAATCCGTCCATAACCGCATCCAAGTTCAAGAACTGGGCTGCCTTGTTTAAGAGAAAGAAGCTCCCAAATTGCTCCTGCTTGTCGGTCACTTACCTCCGGCGGATTGACCACATCGCCAAAATGAAAGTAATCTTCGCTGAAGTATTCTTCAAGAGATGGTAAGGTAATTTTACTGCTCACCTTGTCATTCATGTGTTTTCCTCTGCTTGGCGGACTATTTTATTTATTGTTTCATAGTTAGACGGATATTGAAAGAATACATTTATGAATTTTTTTTTTCGTGTTTAAATGTTTTTGCAACAGATCATTGATCTTACCGCGTTCGAGATTTTATCGCGGGCCGTATGTGGCCTGCTCGAGGGACTGCTCGTCAACATCGATCTCGCGGATGTGGTCCGGGCAGGGCGACGCATACTGGCCTTGAGCATATGAGTTGTTTCATCATCCGCCGTAGCGAGGCGCACGTCGCCGTGCTGGGCGCGCACTCGTCCGCCGGATCGCTCTGGCACGCGCTGGAAGGACAAGATCGGCACGGCCAACCTCGCCCAGACTGACCCGCTTCGTCTGGCACGAAGAGAGAAGCGCGTCCGCATGACGGCGAAAGCGGCGGAAAAGACCGATGTGATTTCGAACTCGGAAATCCGTCCAGCCCAAGCGCGAAGCCGTCGCGCATCTGAGGTCCGCTATGGGTCTGCCGGAGCGACGGGCCCGTGCCATCATCAGCGCTGATCGCAAGATGATCCGCTATCGGTCTCGCCAGCTACCGGAGATGACGGTGAGACTCTCGAGCATATCGTCTTCGCGCCAAACCGTTTGCATGTTGACTTCGTCGGCGGACACTGATCTCGCCAACGGGTTGGATAAGGGTTGGTGAGGACAGCGTGGGCGAGCGTTTGGAAACCGACTGCGCTGCGCACTTCGAAGCCGCGATGCGTCGATTGCCCTCCAATGACTGGGGGACAAGGAGCCATATTTCGAGGAACCGAATATTGGCGCCTCTCTCCCGCACAACGATCGGAGGCTGCCAACAGGCGAAAAAGCGGTTTCAACGCGGGAGGCTCTGCACGGGGATCTCTACTTTTCCCTGCTTGAGCTGTTCCAGAAGAGATCCGGTCGAGCTCTTCGTGATTGGAGGGGCAGCCGGGCCAGATCGTGCCGGAAATCCGCTTGGCCGATACCACGCCGACGGTGCGGATCGAGACACGGCCGTTGACCGAAACGGAAGCAGCGGATGAGTTCATGCCGCTCGATCGGCGGAGGCGCCGATTTCCGCCGCCCAGGTGAGGAAGGAACTGGACCAGATCGGTGGGGTACCTTCGAGGCGCACTCGCGGTCCGGCCGAACGGTCGGGGCGAGATACCGCCAGGGATCCGACCGCGCCGTGATCATCAGCGGTGGCCAGCACGCGAACGAGACGACGGGAATCGTCGGCGCGCTGAGGGCTGCCCGCAGGCTCGCGGAACGCCCGAGCGCGCATTTCGTCATCTCGCCCTTGGAAAATCCGGACGGCTATCAACTCCACTGGCGGCTCCGCACGGGAGGAATTCGCACAAGGCGGTCGCGTCCCACGGGGTAGATGCTATGGGGCGAGCGGCGAGGGTGTGGGAGCGCCGGCAACCAAAACGTTGCAATATTTCCTTCTAATAAGTTTCACAGAATCTTTGCGAGCGCGCACCGCTGACGATGGTACGCTCACCGCAAAGTCTAAGGTCGGGCACGGCTGAAAGCTGATGCCTGTTTACGATCATACCACCGTACAACCCAACGGAAGGTCAACGCCAATGGCGAGAAGGACGCTCATCCTGCTTGAAGGCACAAGGAGCAATGGTCTGCTATACGTCGAAGCGGCTCGGCGTCTTGGTCTTCATCCAATTACTCTTGCGGCTGATCCTGCTCAGTACGACTATCTTGCGGCGGAAGGAATTGAGGCAATTCGCGTCGATGCAGGCAATCTCGATGCGCTGATCCGCGAATGTTCCCGACTTCGTGCGACCTATGACATTGCTGGAATTACGAGCGCGAAGGAAGCATTCTATGCGACAATAGCCAAGCTCTGCCGGTATTTCGAAGTGCCGGGACCGAACCCTACAGCGATTGAACGATGCTGTGACAAATTCACTCAACGTCAACTCCTCGCGGAGGCCGGCGTTCCAATGCCTGCCTATCGCTTGGCCGCGAATGCGACGGACGTAGAAAGCTCCGCCGCGGAGATTGGCCTGCCGGTTGTTCTTAAACCAGCCGTCAGCAGCGGCAGCTGCGGTGTCCGATTGTGCCGCAATCTCGACGAGTTGACCGAACATACGACCTCCCTGTTGGGCGGGCAGCACATATGGCGGTCTACGCCGAGGATACTGGTCGAAGAGTTTGTTCAAGGCCCACAATATGTCTCCCACATAATGGGAAATGAGGTCATTGGGATTGAGGCCTCTGACTTCGGTCCCCCACCGCATTTCGTCCTTCGTGTGTTCACCTTTCCGGCCCTGCTGACTGATGACGAGCATGAGCGCATTGCCGATGTTTCGCTTAGCTGTTTGCCAGCTCTCGGCCTTGGCTGGGGGCCAACCAATATTGAACTCCGGTGGACGAAGCGTGGCCCAGTCGTCATTGAAGTCAATCCGCGTCTTGCTGGCGGTCCTCAACCGGTTCAGCTGGCTTACGGTGTCGATCTCGTCACCGAGCACATCAAGCTTGTCATCGGCGAGGAATGGAATCTGCGTAGAAGACGTTCGCATGTTGCGGGCTGGCGGGCCCTAATTCCTGATCGCGATGGCATCCTCGATTGGATCGGTGGTGACAAGCGGGCGGCTGCTGTCCCAGGTGTCGCCGAGGTCAAATTGTATGTTGAACCCAAGACGCCGATCGTCAGGAGCGGCGACTACCGAGACTCTATGGGACATGTCATCGCCGTTGCACCCAGCCATGCTCAGACCGAGGCGATACTTCAGCGTGCCGGCGACATGATCAGTTGGTCGATAACCCCATTTCCGAACCGTTAGCGAACGGGAAAAATCCGCGGCCTTACTTCCCCGCACCGGCGCAGGCCGCGCCAGGTGAGAGGGGATCGTCGCCAACTTTGGTGCAATTCAGAGCAACACGCGTTAACTCGAGTCCGGAACCATGGGTCATGCTCGCGCCAGCATTGGCTCCGACTGCAATTGTTGATAATCCTCGTATGGGGCCAGTACGAATTTCGTCTGCACATCATGGCCAGCGATGAAGGCACGACCGTAGATCGTCTCGTTTCGGTGACGAAGGTCATGGGCAGGACGTCCCCGTCGTCGACTCACACATCGCAGGGTATGCCGTTGATCATGCGGAGATTGATCGGACCCACATGCCTCTCGAACAGCCTGATCTGCGCCGCGTTGAATTCCGCCAGGCCGGGCAGGCGCACCAGGCGTGCCGTCACCTTGTCGACCAGCCACTCCGCCGCGTCCGCCCAGCCGGCATGGTGGCGCATTTGCAGGAAGAACCCCCTGGAAGCCATCCAACTTTCGAATCTGTGCGGCACATAGCCGGTGAGCGACCGAACATATTCGTGGGAGGGTAGCCGTGCAGGTTCAGGTGAAGCTTGGCCCCGCTCAGTCGCTCGGCTCCTAGCGCCGTGTAGCGCGCTGCGTGATGCTGGTGGTGCGGGTTGCCTCGACCAGTATTCTCGGCGAAGACCGCCAAATGTGCTTCCCGCTCAACAGGTAGCTCGTATGTTCGGCCAACTCATCGACATTGCGGCACAACCGGACTCCGCGGCTGCCGCTACCTACGGCTGGCTTAAGAATCACCGGCAGGCCGATCTCCGCGGCAGAGCGTTCCACGTTCGTCGCGTTTGTTGCCACGCGATAAGTTGGTATTGGAACGCCGGCCTCGGCAAGGAGCTGACGTTGAATGAATTTGTCGCAGCATCGCTCGATCGATGCGGGGTTGGGTCCCGGTAGATCGAAATGCCGGCAGAGGTTGGCAGCCGTCGCATAGAACGTCTCCGTCGCTGACGTAATGCCAACAATGTCATAGGAGGTGCCTAGTTGGGAACATTCGCGGATCAGCGCATCGAGATTGGCTGTATCGACACGGATTGCCTCAAGATTTCCGCCGTAGATAGTCGTACTGAGCTGGATCAGCCGACAGGGTAATTGGATGGAGACCTAGACGCTGGGCCGCTTGGACGAATAGCGGCGCGATACCCCTTGCATAACCTTCTACAAGGATGAGTGCTTTTCTTGCCATTGCCGTTGACCCTCCGTTTTGTGCTGTGCCGCGGTTCGAGCGTGGATCGGCGTCAGCTTCTGTAGCCTTGTCAGACCTTAGCATTACAGTTGCGCGTTTTATCGATCTCTAAATCCATGGGTGACCACGTTTCGGAGGTGGCGCGGATGCGGCCGCTGTTCACGCAGGAGCGGGTGACGGTTTCCGCGGAACGTTTTCTGGACGGTCTGCTGGGTGATGAGCCGCGCAAGACCGGGTGATTGATCGTGCCGAGCGCCGTACGCGCGCAAAGAACGGCCGGAGCGCGCCAGCGCGCGAACACGTCGATGAACAGGGTTTTGCGGGTGAGCGGCACGATCAGGCCGCCGGCGCCCTCAACGATCAAGGGATGGCTGACCCGGGGCAGAATGAGGCGATCAGGATCGATGGCTACGCCATCGAGCTCGGCGGTGCGTTGCGGTGACAGCGGCCGCGTCAGTCGCCAGGCTTCCGGTAAAGTCCGCTCGGGCGTCAGTTCGGCGAGCCGCACAACTGCCTGGCTGTCGGTTTCGCCGTCGAGGCCCGACTGCACCGGTTTCCAGTAGGCACCGCCCAGCAGGCCGACCCGGATGCGGTCGCCAAGCCGGGTGATCGCGATCTTGAAGGTTTCGTCCATGACAGTCGACTTGGGAGCGCGCGAGGCGTCAGTGATCGGGATCGTCAGCGAATAGCTCTTGACCCGATAGACCGGCAACTTGACGCCGTAGCGCTGCATGAAACCGGTGAATGGTTGCCGAGCGCCATCACAACCGCATCCGCCGCGATCCGCTCTTGATCGGTAACGACACCACGCACTTGGACACTATCTCGCTTTTAGATGATCATGATATATAAACGGCATTTGACGGAAGCCGCCGCGGCTATCATGTAAAATGACGCGAGCGGCATCTGACTGCCAAGTTAGAGGCGCGGCTCACACAGGCCGGATCGCAAACGCGCGAAGCTGTCTGTCAGATGGTTTGGTGCGGGCTTAGGGCTATAGCTTGCAGTGTCTGCTGTGGCCACGAAACGGGGAACCATAATGCTCTACCAAGATACAGTCGAATCCGAGGTGCTTGTCCATAAACCTTGGTTTGTCGCCCTGACGTTTGTCGTCGTGCTGGCGTTCTTTCTCATGTTTGATCTTGCTGACACGAGCTTCGGGGAGCTCATGCGACCGGTTATCGGCGAGCCGCATCAAAGCGGGCTTTATGGCCGTTTTGCAATAGCATTTGTAATTGCGGTCGTATTCTGCTCCAATATCGTACTAATAGGATTTGCGCCATTGCAGGTGCAAATCGGCACCGTGTGGCTTGAACTGTTGCTTCTGTTTCTGGCTTTCTTTAAGTCGTTTAACCTCAGTTTGCCATTCATCTGGGAGAACCTCCCTTTCCTGATCACCCAAGGTGTGGTAACCACGATTTATGTGTCGGCGCTTTCGCTAATCTTTGCGTCCTTGATCGCGATTATCGCCGCGATTGCAAAGCTCTCAAGCAATGGCTTCGCGTACGCGGTCGCCAGTTTTTACACTTCATTTTTTCGCGGGCTGCCTCTCCTGATGCAAATCTACCTGATTTACTTGGGGTTGCCGCAGTTGGGTATTGTGATCGACGCCGTTCCGTCCGGGATATTGGCGCTGTCGCTTTGTGTAGGCGCTTATATGACAGAAATCTTTCGAGCAGGCATCCAAAGCATCGACCGCGGCCAATGGGAGGCTTCGAGATCAATCGGCTTCGGCTTCGGTCTCACCATGCGCAGGATCATTCTACCGCAGGCGCTTCCCGTCATTATTCCTCCAATGGGAAACACATTCATCGGAATGCTGAAGGACAGCTCGCTCGTTTCGGTCCTCGGCGTCTGGGAGTTAACCTTTCTTGCTCGTACGATCGGTCAGCCGACCTTCCATCATATGGAAATGCTTGTAACGGCATCCCTGATCTACTGGATCATATCCGCTTGTCTCGAGGTTATTCAGGCGCGGATTGAGAATTATTTTGCGAGGAGTAAGGTGCGATGACGCCTATCAAAGCATACAAATTGAAAGGATTTGATGCCGGCGCACCTTTAACCGCGACAGACAATGCGCGGCACGTGCAGCCGCATTCGTCACAGGAATCTTCGGTAAAGACACAGATCATAATGGGCAATAATAAGATCATTGAGGCCACGCACGTCTCCAAGTGGTACGGCGCTTTTAGGGCACTGACGGATGTGAATCTTACCGTTCGAAAGGGGGAGCGCATCGTCATCTGCGGTCCCTCCGGATCAGGAAAGTCGACGTTGATCCGATGCTTCAACCGACTCGAAGCGCATCAAGAAGGGAACATCATCGTTAACGGAATCGCCTTGCACAATAAGATGCGCAACGTGACTGAGGTCCGCAAGAACGTCGGCATGGTGTTCCAACACTTCAACCTTTTCCCACACATGACGGTGCTGATGAACTGCATGGCAGGTCTAATGTGGATCAAAGGCGTGCCTGAAGCAGAGGCCAAGAAGACGGCGTTGCAATTCCTGGAACGCGTGCGCATTCCCGAACAGGCCAACAAATATCCGGTTCAGCTTTCAGGTGGACAGCAGCAGCGCGTAGCCATCGCACGTTCGCTATGCATGGAGCCAGCCGTCATGCTATTTGATGAGCCTACCTCTGCACTCGATCCGGAAATGGTATCGGAAGTCTTAGAAACGATGACGAGCCTTGCACGCGATGGCATGACGATGGTCTGCGTCACGCATGAAATGGGCTTTGCCCGCGCCGTAGCCGACCGGGTCATTTTTATGGACGTAGGTCGAATTGTGGAAGAAGCGCAGCCGAGCGAGTTTTTTACCAACCCTCAGCACGACAGAACAAAACTCTTTCTCAGCCAAATCTTGCAACATTAGGGCTTATCGTCTTCATACACGCGTGCCGAGCGATCAAACCAC
The DNA here is from genome assembly GCF_040320095.1 of Mesorhizobium sp. M0800. Lineage (NCBI taxonomy): Bacteria > Pseudomonadati > Pseudomonadota > Alphaproteobacteria > Hyphomicrobiales > Phyllobacteriaceae > Mesorhizobium > Mesorhizobium sp. M0800. The sequence continues at coordinate 5,557 of NZ_JAMYOZ010000062.1, read as the reverse complement.
TTGTAAGCCGTGGATATACACTGCTCATCGAGAAGAAACACTAAAGCCTCTGCGGTTAATCTGATCAGGAACGGCGGTAACGAGATGAATGCCTGGCAGCCGCGGCTGGCCGTGAGCAACGGGTAGTCCTTGGCGCAGTGAATCTGCTGACGATTCAAGAACGGCCGCGAGCGGGTTCACCAGTTCCTGGGGACGCTGGGTTATTCGCCGTGGATGCATGCTCGCGCGTCACTTAGGAAGTGCCAGGTAGATTGGTCTGAAGTCATGGAAGGCGCCTTGCTGCGGTTTGGCGGGGTTCCGGCGGAAGTGCTGCTCGACAATGCGAAAATCCTAGTCGAGCATCATGTGCGGTGACGCGGGAGGTGTGCGCCTGCATACGTTCGCTCGATATGGGGGCTCCACACCAAGCGCTTGTGGCCCATAGCCGCGAGAGCATGAGGAATTGTGTGGCAGCGCCTAAGTTGAATAAATGAGGTATAGGCTGGGCGACAATTTTTCGCTGAGGCTCGCATTCTGAAAATGACCCGAAGTAAACGCCGTTCGTCATCGGCGACGAGTGAAACACCAATTTCGAACGAGACCGCGATGATCCTGCAATCCCGCATCTGGCGGAAGGATATCAGTCCCATTGTCGTGAGCGCTACGAACAGCCCACCTTTTCTTTGCTGATTGAGACCGCGAGATAAGCTCCTTCATCGACAGGAGTGGACGGGATGGTTGGAGATCGATGAAGCCGGGCATGATGGAGTCTACCGGCGGATCGAGGTGATCACCGGTCGACGCCAGCGGCGGAATTGGACCGACGAAGAGAAGGCGCGGATCCTTGCCGAAAGCGCAGAACTCGACGTGAACATCTCGGCCCTCGCCCGGCGTTGGTGCGTCAATCGCGGTTTGCTGAATGTCTGGCGCCGCGAAGCCGGGCTGACCTCTCGACGATCTTGAGCAAGCCTGCGAACAGCAGGCCATGTTCGTGCCGGTGACGTGGTTCGAGAACGAACGCTTCAACACCCGTGGCTGACGGGCCAAAGCAGGAGCGACGATCGCCTCGCGCAACATCGGTCGTTTGCCCAAGCACCTCCCACGGTATGAAGAGCTCATCCAGCCGGAGAGCAAGATTGCCCGTGGTGCTCGTTCGAACTTCATTGCATCGGTACGGACGTCAGCGAGGCACTCGACATCGTGCCCGCGATCGTCCCGGTAAAGCGGACGATCCGGCCGCGCTATGCATGCTGGGCCTGCGAAAGCGTCATTGTGCAAGCGCCCGCGCCGGCGCGCGTGATGAATGGCGGCATGGTGACCACGGCGTTGCAGCCCATGTCGCCGTTTCGAAGTTTGCTTGGCATCTGCCGCTCCATCGCTAGGCCCAGATGCTTGCGTCCTGCGACGTGGTTATCGATCGAGGCACGCTCGGCGCCTGGGTGACGCGGGTCGCCTGGTGGCTCGAGCTTCTCTACGATGCGCTTACCGCCTTCATCCGCTCCCCGCCAAAGGTGTTCTGTGACGAGACGCCGCTTCCGCGGCTCGATTGCGGATTCCGACGTGAAGCCGGCCGCCATTCCGATCAAAGACCGGCCACCATTCCGATTTGAAGCCGGCCACCGTTCCAATCAAAAGCCGGCCAGTTTTCGGCACTGAAGATTACCTCCTGGGTCAGCAACTTTGGCATCAATCACCTCGCCATGAACGGGGACATTTTGATGCCGGCAAAGAGAAGGCTGACCATGAGACAATTGAGACAAATGCTGCGGCTTGCCGGAAGCGGGACGAGCTCCCGCGAGATTGCGGTCGTATTGGGGATAGCGCGCAGTACGGTGCAGGATAATTTGCAGCGTGCAGCCGCGGTTGGATTGAGCTGGCCCTTGCCGGGCGAGCTGACCGACGATGCGCTTGAACACAAGCTCTTCAGTCGCAACGGCGTCAAACAGGGCACGCGACGACGCACGGAACCGAACTGGCCCGATCTTGCGGTCGAGCTCAAGAAGCCCGGCGTCACCTTGCTCATCCTGTGGGAGGAGTATCGTGGGTCGCATCCCTACGGTTACGGCTATAGTCGCTTTTGTGAACTTCTAAGGGGATTTAAGCAGCGACTGTCACCGACGATGCGCCAGGAGCATGCGGCCGGCGACAAGGTCTTCGTGGATTATTCCGGCAAAAAGATTCCGATTGTCGATCGCAAAACCGGTGAGATCCGCGAGGCGGAGATCTTCGTGGCGGTGCTGGGTGCGTCCAGCTACACCTTTGCCGAGGCCACCTGGACGCAAACGCTCCCCGACTGGATTGGCTCGCATGTCCGGATGTTTCGTTTTTTTCATGGCGTTCCCAGACTCGTCATTCCCGACAATCTGAAGTCTGGCGTCAGTCGAGCCAGTTTTTACGATCCCGAGATCAACCGCAGCTACGGCATGATGGCTTCCCACTATGGCGTCGGCGTTCTTCCGGCACGGCCAAGAAAGCCCCGGGATAAATCGAAAGTGGAGAATGGAGTGCGTTTCGCCTAGTCCTGCATTTTGGGGCGTCTGCGCAATCAGACCTTCTTCTCGCTTGCTGAAGCCAATGCCGCCATTGCCCAGGCGCTCGATCGCATCAACGACCACGTCATGCGCCGGCTGGGCGTCAGTCGCCGGCAGCTCTTCGAGACCGTCGAGCGCCCGGCTTTGGCCAGTCTTCCACTGGAGGATTACGAGTTTGCCGAATGGCGTTTGGCCCGCGTCTCGACGGATTATCATGTCGAGTTCAAGACCTTCTTTTATTCCGTGCCCCACAGCCTCATTCGTCAGCAGGTCGATCTGAGAGCAACGGCGCGCACCATCGAGATCTTCCACCGCGGCAAGCGCGTCGCGGTGCATCAGCGCCGCTATGGAGGTCCTCGCCATGGAACCGATCGGGATCACATGCCCAGTTCCCACCGGCGCTATGCCGAATGGACGCCGGAGCGCTTTCGCCGCTGGGCCACTTCGATCGGGCCGCAAACCGAAGGTCTGGTCATCGCAATTCTCGCCAGCCGTCCGCATCCCGAGCAGGGCTTTCGAACATGTCTGGGCATCCTACGCCTGTTTCGGGACATCGATCGCAATCGGGCCGAAGCCGTGTCAGCCCGCGCTGTCGAGATCGGTGGCCTGAACTGCAAGAGCATTGCTTCGCTCATCGCCAACCACAAAGCCGCACGCCATTCCACCGAACCAACCGCCATCGTCGATCACGCCAATCTGCGTGGCCCTGATTACTTTCATTGAGGAGATCCACCCATGCTGATCAATCCCACCATCGACATGCTGCGAGAGCTCGGCCTTTACGGCATGGCAACCGCTTTCCAGGAACTCGACGCACAGTCCGAAGTGCGCGGCCTCGAGCATGGCGAATGGCTTGCCATGCTGCTCGAACGCGAGGCGACCATGCGCCGCCAGAAGCGTTTCGAGGCTCGCGCCAGGGCTGCCAAGCTTCGCCATGACGCGCAGATCGAGAATGCCGACTTCCGCGCCGCACGCGGCCTCCACCGCAATATGTTCATGGCGCTTGCCGGCTGCGACTGGATCAGAAAGCATCACGGTCTTCTTGTCACCGGGCCAGCCGGCGTCGGCAAAAGCTGGCTTGCCTGCGCTCTTGGCCACCAGGCCTGCCGCGAAGACTTCTCAGTCGCCAACCACCGGGTTCCCCGGCTGTCCGCCGCCCTCGCGCTTGCAAGAGGCGACGGGCGATACGGCAGGATCCTCAAATCTCTTGCCAGGACCGACCTGCTGATCCTCGATGACTGGGGACCTGAAAAACTCAATGACGACCAACGCCGCGATCTCCTGGAGATCATTGAGGATCGCTACGAACGACGCTCAACCATCGTCACAAGTCAGGTGCCCGTGGATCGCTGGTGGGAAATTATTGCAAACCCAACTTTGGCCGACGCCATCCTGGATCGCCTCGTTCACAACGCCTATCGCATCGATCTCACCGGTGAAAGCATGCGAAAACAGCGCCCCGATCGTCCCCGAAAACACCGAAGCTTGACCTGAAACAAAACCCAACCCAAACATCAACGAGACCCAGGATCAGACCGAAAACTGGCCGCCTTCAAATCGGAATGGTGGCCGGAATGAAATCGGAATGACTGGCCGGCTTCAAATCGGAATCGGTGGCCGGCTTCATCGGAATACGCAGCTCGATCCGGGGCGCAAACGCACCAAGCTTTGCCAACATTGGGCGCAGGCGGTCGACTATCGGCCATGGAATGGTCCGGCGTCGCCGGCGGTAGCCTATACTTTTGCCGAAAGCCGCAGCGCTCGCGAGGTGCGGGGCAACTGTCTGCGCATTTCGCAAAAGCCGGACAGGGGTTCCGGTCCGGGATTTAGCGAAAAGGGTATCCGGGAATTACCGAAACACGCAAACTGTTGTCGTTTGCCAGCGTGCTTCAGGTTGTTGGGTATCAAGCGTATAAAACCTTGGCCAAGCGCAGGGGGAAGAGCAATGTCGCCCCGATGCGGCTGGCGTTCTGCCTTGCTCATTATCTCACGTCCGGTTTTATCTGGCGTAGCGGTTCGTGAACGTCGGCAATTGCCGAAAAAAGATCCGGCCACATCTCTGGAAAAAGTTAAAGTGACTGGAGGAAAGAAAGTAGATCCGGCTTCGGTTTCCACGGCTTGTCTCGGGTCGCTTCGATGCCCGCATGTTTCCAGAACGTTTCGGGCGCATCGCGTCTCATCTTCAGGTTCGTTGAGATATAACGTAAGCATCCGGTAGGGACCGCGGCGTGCCGGATTTGAAGGGACAACTAGCTGTCGCCGGTTAGCCAGTTGGATCGAGCTGGTCTCGAATGATTCCGCGAAGGGCCGGTCCGACAGGTCCCACAGCAGGTCTTCATCCTGGCCCAGGATTTGGGCGATGCGCCGGATCGTGAAGACGTAGGCGATCGCTGCCATGGTTCAGGCGGCTGCCGTTTGCTGATCGGGCTTTCTCCATTCCCACGGTAGCAATTCAGGAAGCCGGCTATGCGGGATGCCGGCGATGCGCGCGAGCACGTCGGCCAGCCAGGGCCAACGATATAACGGTTGTGGTGGCAATGCTCGAATGGCCGAGATAATCGCGGATGACAGCCACGTCGGTAACGGCGCGAAGAGGATGATTTTGTTGAGGAGGATCACCGCCGCTCGCCAAAAGTCCTCGATCTGGATCGAACAGATAAGAGCGCCGACGCCCGCCTTCGCGGTCGGCTTGCTACGCTATGATCTCGGGCGCATCATATCCAGGCGTGACTGTTCCGTCCGCATGGATATCGGCAGCATACGCGGACATTCGGGTGGCGTTACGATCGTCGATTGGGATTAATTAAAAGGGTTCCGCCGTAAGCGGGGAACGCATGGGTGATAGCATTCGTCTGTTAGTGACCGCATCATCAGTGCCTACACGTCCCCCATAAGCGCCTTTAGATGAGGCCCGTGAAGGGTTTGCGCACCAACCCTCCGATGAAGAACTCGACCATCGAGGTGAAGTCGAAGACAGGAATTTGGGTAGCCTGCTGAACCGCATGAGTGAAAGGCGGCAGATCGCCGCACTCCAGCAGCAGCATACC
>NZ_JAMYOZ010000061.1:0-13827 GCF_040320095.1 Mesorhizobium sp. M0800 | reverse complement strand
TGACCCACGGCACATAGTCGCCGGTCAGCATGTCCTCGAGCCACATCAAATTGTACTTCTCGACCGCGCGAGCGAACTTGATCGCATCGGGCAGCATCCAGCCGGGGCCGCAGTCTAGCGCCAGGCCGACCCTGTCGCCCAGGAAATGCTGGCGCGAATGAATGCAAAACCCGATCGCCTGCTGTTTCCGAAGAGCAATTTGAGGTGAACTTCCTCAGGCCACGCCCGGGCGGAGCCATCCCCCGCCCGCGTCGCGGCAGGCAAGCTCGGATACTCGAACGTGTGCGTCCAATCCTCCTGACTCGTTCGTATCGACATGGCTTGCGATCTCCGACTCAGGCGGAACCCATGATTCACAGCCGACCCCAAGGAACACTGTTGCCGCCCATCTAGCCGTCTTATCGGTATCGGCGAAGCCGCTGATCTGTGCTAAGCCGCCGCCCGAATAGCCAAAGGAGTACACCCGTGAGCGAGCCGACCGTGGCCGAGGCGACCGACAGCATCTATGCATCGCTCCGGGTGAACAATGCCGACATCGACGCACATATCGCGGCGCTCAAAGCAGCGCTGGCGCGAGAGGGGATAGAACAAGCGGTGTTCGATCCGACCAGGCTGGCGCAGAACAACCGTTCGGGCCGCAAGCTAATGCAGGCTTATTTTCGGCAGCGCGGCGTGAGCGTGAGGTTTTCGGCCTCGTAGGGGCGCACGCTGAGGCGCTACGGCCCGCCGGCAATCATTATGGTCCAAGATCCCGCGGGGAGTTCAGGCAAGTCCGCTTTTGGCTTCTGTAGGCCGGCATGCGGCTTCCGGCCCCGCCGACGTCAGAGCACCTAGGAAATCGGCCGACAAATGGTCAATTCAATCACCTGCCCCGGCTGCCGAGTACATCAGCGACCGATTCGCCGCTTCTGGCTTGCGGATTTGACCGGATCAATCGCATGAATCTGCCGCCTTGAGCGCTTCGGCGCGGTCAGATTTGTCTAACGCTCCTATCCATCGAACCGACGCGAAGAATCGTGGATAGTCGCCCGAACACAAATCGAACAAGCGGAGAAACGTCGCCACCCGATCGCCGTAGACGGAAGTCGCGGCGAGCTTCGCGTTGTTGATCGGAGAATCGAACCAGACATCGTATCTCCGGTATCCACGCCAGCGACTATCGCGCATCTCTCGGTAGCGCATCCGCAGCCGTTCGATCGCGGCTATCTTTGCGGCCCGCTTTTGCTCAGAGGTAGCGCTGTCGTCATAGACGTGCCTTAGCTCGTCTCGGGTCTGCGACACCAGCGCAAGAAATTGAGCTCTGCGCCTCCGGTCGGCTTCGTAACGGCGCAAACCGGCAGTATCCCCATTCGCGCGCAGCCATTTTCTTACACCGGTTGTTTCGACAGCGGCAGCGAACGCTTCGTTGAACCCGGAATCGTCCTGTACGTAGACGCGCTGGTGGGCCAGCTCATGGAACACCAGCCCTGCAAGACCCGCTTCATCTTGGCTGAGCATGGTGCTTAGCAGCGGGTCACTTGACCAGCCGAGTGTGGAATATGCAGTGATGCCCGTCACATAGACGTCCAGGCCCTGTCTCTGAAGTTCGACAGCGGTTTCAATCGCAGACCTTTTGGAGAAGTATCCTCGGTACGGAACGCATCCGAACACTGGAAAGCACCATGTTCGTGGCGTCAGCGAGAATTCCGGCGCTGCGAAGATGGCCCATGTCACCGCGTCCCGACCAACGTCAACATAGCTGCGGTAGCTATTGTTGTCCGGCAGCGCTAGTTCATCTATCGCAAACTGTCGGACGGCGCTCGCCGATGCCATTCGAGCGCGCAATGTCCCAGGGGTCGAAGGATTGTCGATCAGCTCTCCTACATCCTGGCGCGCCGCCATGATCTCCACGTGACCCTTCAAGGATTGTGCGTAGTAGGAAATGCTGGTGCAACCTGCCACGCCGGACATCACGATCATCGCAGCAACCGAACGAAAAAAAGCATGCATCATGCCCACGGCATCGCTCACACGTCCGGATAGGGCAAATGTCGCAACTACGCCCGGTCCCAAACAGTCGCGCCAATTTGGTTAAGATCCTGGATGGGGTTTAGGTTAGACGTTCGTCCTCGGCAAGATTGTCACAATTCGGTCACTCGCCGCCAAATTGCCGAATGTCCGGACACGGCGGACTGAAGCAACGCAGCATTTTCCACTTTGAGGCGAAGTAATTCTCAACTATGGTCCGCCAGGCTTTTGGCATGGGGGGGAATATTGCCGATGGTTTTATCACGCAGGGAGGTCGTGCTCGGCGGCCTGGCGCTGGTCGCGGTGGGTGCAACCAGCAATATTGCTCAAGCAGCGGCGGCAAAATCCTTTTTCGCCGGTACCGCCAGCGACAACAATTTTGTGTATCGCAAGACCAACTTCGCCAAGATCGACAAGAGATGGCATCGCCAGATCGTTAAGTATTTCAGCAGCGAGCCGGTCGGCACCGTCGTGGTCGATACCCGCCACCACTTCCTCTACGTCATTATGGAAAACAAGACCGCCATCCGCTACGGCGTCGGCGTCGGCAAGGACGGCTTCAAATGGTACGGCCGCGCGACGATCGACCGCCGCGCACTGTGGCCGCAATGGGTCCCGCCCCCCGAAATGCGTAAGCGCAAGCCGGACCTACCGCCCATGGTCGCAGGCGGCGCGTCCAACAATCCGCTCGGGCCGCGCGCGCTCTATCTGCACCGCAACGGCGCCGACACCGGCTACCGCCTGCATGGCACGCTGGAGCCGTGGAGCATCGGCACCGACGCTTCCAGCGGCTGCATCCGCATGTTCCCGGAAGACATCATCGACCTCTACCAGCGCTGCCCGATCGGCACCGCGGTGCAGGTCTTGCCGCACATCGCCGACCAGGCGCCCGCTTCCACCATTGTCGAATGATTGGCGCCTCATGAACCGCATGATTGAAAACACGCGCCGGCTGCTCGCCGCGGGCCTGCTGGTGCTGGCCGCATCCTGCTCGACCAGCAACACGCTGGCCCCTTCCACGCCCGACGTCACCAACACCGAGGTTGCCGGCTTCCAGAACGTGCAGCCGGGCAGCGAGGAGGATTTTATCCTCAATGTCGGCCGCCGCACCTATTTCACGCAAGGTTCGGCCGCGCTCGATTCTGTCGCCAAGGCCACCCTCGACACCCAGATCGCCTGGCTAGCAAAGCATCCGCGCTGGCTGCTCAAGCTGCAGGGTTTCGCCGACGATCCCGGCGCAAGTGAAATGGCGCTGTCGCAGCAGCGCGCCGATGCGGTGATGGACTACCTCGCCGCCGGCGGCATAGACCGCAACCGCATGTGGGCCAAGGGCTACGGCAAGGACAGGCTCGTCCGCGAGTGCCCCGACGCCGCCTGCAGGTCGCAGAACCGCCGCGTTGTGTCTAATTTGCGCGATGAGAGGGACGAGCCGTAGGGGGCTGCTGTTCTGCTTGTGACCCGAAGCAGAGTCTCACAGGCGACGGCGGTCTGCTGCCTTTCCGCCGCGTCGCAATCCAATACGACTCAACGCCGTTCTCCTCGCAGCCGGCTGCCTCGCCGCGACCGCCAGCTACTGGTTATCGGTCCGAACCCGAGATCGATACCTTGGCTATGAAGGCGAGGGCCGTCGCGTTGAATGCGTCCGGACGCTGTAATGGCGCGAAGTGACTAACGCCGGGCAAAATGATCAATTCGGCCCCCAGAATAGCGTCAGCCAGGTAGTTGGCATGCTCTTGCTTGATAAATTCGTCATGCTCGCCGAGTGCGATGAACACAGGCACTTTGATGGCGCCAAGGTCCTCTTTGGTATAGTTTGGCTGGGTTCGCATCATCAGCCCCACGGCGCCGACGAACTGGTCGAAGTCGCCTGGCGTGGCGGAGAGCATGGCGTAGTCTTTCCTGTGGCGACTGAAGCAACGATCGAGAAGCGGACTCGGTTCGATCTGCTTTGTGCCACCAGGATCCATGTTGCAGGCAAAAAAGAAGACGCCTGCCACGCGTGCTGGTGCCTTGGAGGCAAGTACCAGAGCGACGCAGGCGCCGTCACTCCAGCCGACGAAGGTAGCCTTGTCAAGGGAAAGGTGGTCCATCACAGCCACGACGTCAGAAGCCATGAGTTCATAGGAATATGCCCTGTCATCGCGGGTGCTGCGGCCGTGTCCGCGACTGTCGATCGTCACCACGCGGTGGCCCGCCGCCGCCAAGGCCGAAACCTGATATCCCCAGTTGCCGCTGTGGCCGAGTCCGCCATGCAAGAGGATGACGGGAGGACCGCTACCAAATGATGCGTACCAGATCAGGGCTCCGTCATGCTCTACTCGATCCTCGCCATCTGTGGCAGGGAGAAGGGCGGCCCCATGCTCAGCAAACCGGGTAAGATCGTCGTCATATAAATTCATATCGCGTTCCGTGTTTTCGAGACCTATGCACCCTTGGCGAATGGGGGCTTCACTATTGACACATACCGATCGTAAGGTATGAATATTCGCATGTCTAGGCCAACCAAACATGCTCCCGAGCGCGGTGATGCCCGAACCCGGCTCCTGGAAGCTGCAAGGGACACTATCCGCGCCAAAGGCTTCGCCTCAGCCAGCGTTGATGATCTGTGCAAGGCGGCTGCGGTAACTAAGGGGGCATTCTTCCACAGCTTCGGTAGCAAGGAAGCCCTGGGAATTGCAGCTGCGGAATTTTGGGCTAAGACCACCTCGGACTTTTTCGCCGCTGCTCCCTATCATCGCCCTCTCGATGCGTTGGAGAGGGTGCTTGCGTATGTCGCTTTTCGCAAAGCGATCATCACCGACGATCTGGCAGGTTCCAGCTGTCTGGTCGGAACGATGGCCCAAGAGACCTTCTCGAGTTTTCCCAGCATCCGCGATGCCTGTGGAGCTAGCATATTCGGTCATGCGTCCACGCTAGAAGCCGACATCGAACTGGCTCGCCGTGAGCGCGGCATCACGGATGATTGGACCGCCGAAAGTCTGGCTCGATACACGCAGACTGTCATACAAGGAGGATTTGTTCTCGCGAAAGCAGGGAATGATGCGGAGCTGGCGCGCGAAAGCCTCGCCCATCTGGAGCGGTATATCCGCCTCCTTTTTCGTGTTGCCGAAGACATGGTGTGAGCGAGATCGACCGAAACTCCATCAAACGCATGTTCTGCCGCCTCTAGGATCCACCGCGTGCAGCCCGATACGACTCCAAACGCCGTCAACGCATAGGTCCGTACCGCCCTAACACCGCAATCTGGCAGCTAAAGGATAATCCGTTCATTGAGGCGCTGTGCAAAGAATGGGGGACGACAGCCTGTCTGACCAGGCACGGGAGGAGCTACTTCCGCGGTCCGCGCTGGCCGAACGAATTGAAATCTGAATGAGGACGGCGTCGCGCGGGTTGCTCATCGCTTCGTATTTCGATCCGGCAGCTTCGCGCCTGATGTCGGCCATAGAGGCGAACTTTGCCTCCGCCCGGAAGCAGACACTGCAATTGACCACGCTGAAGGTCGTGGTCGCGCCAGAGCCTGCCAAGGCACAACTCGGCACACGAGGGCGAACATTCCGCTGCGGAAACAACTTGAAGAAACGCTTCGCGACCCATAGCATGCCGCGCCATGGTGAAATCTGATCGGGAGGTCAGTGAGATCGGTCGGGTTTTTGAGCCAGTGCAAGGTAGGGAGGATAATAATTATGGCTTCCGAAGTACAGGCAAACAACGGCGTTAACGTAGAGGCGCTGCTCGGCGCACGCGAAGCGCTTACCAACGCCCCGGAGGCAGCGCAGTTCAAGTGGCGCGCGGCCTGCGAATGGAAGGATGGCACCCACAGCCACTCGTCGGTCGAGAGCTTCTACGGTCTCGGCGAGGATCAGCATCGCAAGACCACCTTCACATTCGACGCAGACCATCCGGAGGTCTTCGCTTCCCAGGACAAGGGCGCCACGCCCGTCGAATACGTGCTGGTCGGACTGGCGAGTTGCCTGACCGCCGGCATCGCCGCGGTTGCCCAGAACCGGAACATCCAGTTGAAGTCGGTGAAGGCGACCATCGAAGGCGACATGGATCTCGCCGGAATACTCGGCATCGACAGCGACGTGCGCAACGGCTTCAGCGGCATCACGGTGAAATACAACATCGACGCCGACGCCAAGCGCGAGGACATCGAGGCTATCGTCGCTCAGTCGCAGAAGCGGTCGGCGGTCTATGACATTGTCACCAATCCGACGAACGTCACGGTCGTGGTGAATTGAAAGGCGCTTCGAACCGTAGACTCTCCTGATGAGAGGGTGCGATTAGTTCCGTCACCACAGTGATCGTCGGCGCGGGGCACGCGGGGCTCGCGATGAGCCGCTGCCTCGCGGAGCGCTCTATCGACCATGTGCTGCTGGAGCGCGGCGAGATCGCCCATACCTGGCGCACCGAGCGATGGGATTCACTGCGGCTGCTCACCCCGAACTGGCAGAGCCGGCTGCCGGGCTTCCGCTATGACGGCGACGATCCCGACGGCTACCGGACGATGCCTGAGGTGATCGACTTCCTCGGGAACTATGCCAAGGCGATCTCGGCTCCGGTCAGAACCCACACGACCGTTACCTCGGTTCGCAGCGACGGGGCGGGATATCTTGTGCGCACGGACCGCGGCGAGTGGCGGTGTCGGACCGTCGTGCTGGCGTCGGGCGCGTGCAACATCGCGCGCCTGCCCGACGTCGCCAGCCGCGTGCCGCCGTCGGTCGCCATGCTGACGGCACAGTCCTACCGCAATCCGGGTCAGGTCGCCGACGGTGGCGTGATGGTGGTGGGCGCGTCGTCGAGCGGCACCCAGATCGCACAGGAGCTGCAGCGTTCGGGGCGTCAAGTGACCCTGTCGGTGGGCGAGCACATCCGGGCGCCCCGCGTCTATCGCGGCAAGGACCTGGAATGGTGGATGGACGCCGCCGGCGTGCTCGACGAGCGTTACGACGAGGTGGACGACATCAGGCGGGCGCGACGGGTTCCTTCGCTACAGCTTGCCGGCACGCCCGACCGCATCACCCTCGACCTCAATGCGCTCGACGACCTCGGCGTCCGGCTCATCGGTCGTCTTGCCGGCATCACCGAAGACGGCAAGGCCCAGTTTGCGGGGTCGTTGCGCAACATGTGCGCGCTTTCCGATCTCAAGATGGCACGGCTGCTCGACCTCATCGACGAATGGGCGCGCGCCAACGGCCTGGACGCTACGGTCGGGCCGCCGGATCGCCTGCCGCCGACCCGTGTCGAGGACAACCCGCCGCTCGGCCTCGATCTTGCCGGAGGCGCTATCAGGACGATCATCTGGGCCACCGGCTACCGGCCGGACTACTCCTGGCTGGAACTGCCGGTCCTCGACCGCAAGGGCCACGTCCGTCACGACGGCGGTGTAGCGGAACATCCGGGCCTGTACCTGATGGGGACGCAGTTTCTGCGCCGCCGCAAGTCTGCTCTGATCGACGGCGCTGGCGACGACGCGCGTGATCTCAGCGATCATCTGGCATCGTACCTCGGGCAAAATTCAATCTGCTAGCAGAATCAACGTCTGAGACTCCAGAGGGAACAGGTTGGTTGCCGCGACAACCCCGAATTCTGCGCCCCTGCAGTCATATTCCCAAGTGCAGCTTTGGCTTCCAGAAGGGGCGGAACAACTCAATCTTGGGACAGCGGTTCATCACCACTTTCAAGCCCGCTTCCTCCGCCAACTGGGCGGCAGCGTCATCGCGCACCCCAATCTGACCCCACAGAACCTTGGCATTGATTGCGATGGCCTCCTGTGCAACTTCCAACAGATCTTCGGAGCGGCGAAAAACCTCAACCATATCCACAGGCCGGTCGATGGCCGCTAGTGACGCGTACACCTTAAGCCCTCGAATCTCAGCCAGACCGGGAGTGGGATTAACCGGGATCATGTCGTAGCCGATTTCGTGAAGCACCCTGAGTACCCCATAGGAAAATTTAGTTTTATCGGGGCTGGCCCCAACCATCGCGATGGTTTTGACCGATTTCAGAATGTCTTGCAGATAAGCCTCCGAATAGGGCTCATCATGATTCATATGGGTCATTTCTTTGCTTCCAACGGGGTCGCAATATCGGCTTTCAATTCATGAGCGGCCAAGGGGTCAAGGAAGGGGTTGCGATAGAGCTTGTCGTGGCTTTCAACGCCGACTTCCAGCGTGCAGTCGCTCATAGGGCGGGCAACGCAGAGGATTATATAGCCATTGGTGATCTGGCGGTTGTTCAGCGCCCGCTGCGCTTTTTGATTGACTTTGCCGCTGATTATTTTGGCCGCACAGGTTATGCAGCCGCCATACTTGCACCCGTAGGGCAGGTCCACGCCCTGCTCGCGCAAGCTTTGCAAGAGGGGCTTGCGGCGATCGACGTCAAAGGCCGCACCGCCTTGATTGACGAGAGTGATGGTGAAGTTGGTCATACCCAGATGTCACTCGTGCAATCACCGCCGGGATAACGGGTTTCGTGGCAGCGGCTTGGTCCATTTGGTTCCTCGCCAAAATCGACGACAAATCGCGGATCAATTTCCATGCCGCCGTTTTCCGTATCGCAATTGACCATCAGCATGCATCCGCCATTGGTGCGGATTTCCGGATAGAACTGATTGTCCCAGGTCGAGAAGAGCGAGGTCGTCACATAAAGGCGCTTGCCGTCGAGGCTGAGCTGTATCATCTGCGGCCCGCCAGTCACTTTCACGCCATTGACCTCAGGCGCACGTCCGAGAAGTCCGCCCATCCACACTTGTCCGGTAAGCTTGGCGTTGTGGGGGTCCGAGATATCATACTGACGGATGTCGCCATGCAACCAGTTGCACAGATAGAGGTATCTATCGTCCATGCTGAGCAGTATGACTGAGATAACGCCCGGTATCGGAATGGGCCATTCGGGATGCGGCTCATTTTCGACATCGACAATTTTTTCCCATTGCCAGTCACCCGCCGCGTCCTTCCACCAATGGATGATATTTGCAGAAAGGGCCGCGCCAACAAAGCCGTGACTGCTGTCGGGGTTATGATGGAATCGCACTTCCAGTGGGATCAAGCCATCTTCACCGAGATAGAATGTTTGCTTTGGCTCCTTCTTTTCAAAATCCCAGAAATGGATCTCTCGGCCATATTTCAGATGACCAACCTCTTCCAGGTCAAAGCCAGGCATGAAGGTATTGGGCGCGGCCCATTCCGAGCTGACCATTACGTTGTGTCGCGGCTGGTACCAGAAATCATAACCAAACTTGATCCTGCCCATGGAGTTTTCCCAGCGGCCGACAATCTCGAACTCCTTGCTGAGTTGCAAATAGCCGCCGGGGGCATTGCCCTGGGCGTCACCAAGCATGGAAACGATGATGTCCGAGCCGAGGCAATGCACCGTGTGTGGCGCCGACAGGTTAGTCCTGGCTTTGATTTCAGCGCCGTCTATCACCTTGAACAGTGTCGGGCTGCGCGGATCGGTACCGCAATCAATAATATGCAGATTTGACGAGCGCACACCCGGCACGATCAGATATTTCCGCTCCATGCTCGCATCGCCGTGGCACGACGAACAGGCATTCCAGCCCGAGTGATGAAGCTCATCGCCAATACCCGGCATTTGCAAACGCGAAATCACCTGGCTGTAGGTCGAACTCTCCGGGTCGACATCAATGGTGCACAGATAGTCCGGCTTCTGAATGCCCGTGCCGGTGTAGATGGCAATCGTATAGAGCAGCTTTTCGCGAGGTGCCGTCATCGCCTCGGCTGGAGAAGCATAGCCCGGTCCACAGCAATGATTGGTCATGGGTACTTCCCTTTGAACAGATCACTGGCCAGCCCCAAAGGGGCAAGCTGGAATGTTAGTGCATGCTTGGCATTGGCGCTATGGCCGGGGTGGCTTGTGAAGTGCGCACGTGACGTACAACTTGGCGACAGAGCCCCCGTGGGACCACCCAACGCCAGCTTCTTATCCCGAGGGAACGTTGGCGGAGTGATCCGGAGAGCAGTGCCTGGACCAAGCCCAAGTGAAAGCCCCCGGCTTCTTTCCACGGTTTCAAGACAGTATTCCAGCGGTCGGGAACGTCTGGGTTGGGTCAGTACGAGACTTCGAACCCCGGATTGGATGTCTGCATTCTCGCGCGTTCTTACCGCAATCGATCGGACCGCTTCCGGCCATTACCTGATCCTCAATCGCAATCGCGCATGGTCATCCTATCAGGTTGAGCTAACATCGGCGCAATGCGTGTGGGGTCTGAGCGGGTGTGCAAAATGAGAGCAAGTCTCCTTGCACTCGCTACCTCGACGCTGCTGAGCGAACCCAGCACTGCGTGCACGATGCCTGGTTCTTTGAGTGCGGAGGAACGAGCACTCGCCGACAGTGTCTTCGTCGGACCGTTGTCCGCTTGGATCATCCGAAGCAGAGAAAAACCGTAGCGCGCGGCGAATCCTCACGCAGCGGGCTGAGGCCACCCAAGCCTCCGGCTCAGCCGCTACAGCCCGTCAGACGCCCGACCAATTCCGGCACGAACCTCTGTCGCTTGGCTACATCCGCCAAAACCTGCTCTGCCTTTTTGGTTGATCGCCTGGGAGTTCGGCCGGCCTTCGCGAACTCGAGCCTGCCTCAGCTTACCTCAGCAACGACTGTCCCCGAGACCGGGTCGGTAAGGCCGAGGTCGCCGCCGAGGTCTTCGAGCATATCGCGGAACGTGTCGAGAATGCCGATCATCGACGGCCGCGCGGCGGCGAGGCTGTCCATGTCCTGCCACTCGCCGACAAAGCAGAATGTGGGCTCGCCAGTCTTGATCAGGGCGCCCTTGCGAAAGCCTGTCGCGTTGAGCGCGATAATCTTGTGCGCTTCGACGAAGGCCTTTTCTATGCTTGGCTTTGTGCGAAAGCGGACTACATTGTAGGCGGTCATAGCTTCCTCCGATCGATTGGAGCAGCAACCTTTTTGAGCAGCAATCTTCCTGCGGCAGCCATCCTACTACGGGGGGGCCTCCAGCACCATGTTGGACGGCGTCTCCGCGGTGCGGCGGAAGCGGTGAATCCACCGCTGGTGACGACCTCCCTCAGCCTTGCCTCTCCGGCCTGGGCGCCAGCCCCGGAGCCCGACATCCTGCGCCAGCGACGCGGGCGTGCACACAAAGGCGGAGGCGGCATAATAGGCGCGCCCGACGGGGTTAACAGCCAGATGATCGTGCGCGAACGGCTCGACGATGATCCACGTGCCGTCCGGCTTGAGCGAGCTACGAGCATGCGTGGCATGGCGTCGAGGCTGCCGATCTCCCCCACAACAACGGTACAACAACGGGGAGGTTGCGCTCTCTGCCAAAACGCGGCTCCGCCTCGCTTTTTTATTGATCACGACAAAAAAACAACGCTAACTGGCTCCCGCGAGGGGCCATGCTGACAAGTGATGAAGTGGGAGCGATCCCGTTGTTTTCGGGTTTGCCGGCGGCAGAGCTGGAGCGGCTGGCGCGGACAGCGGCCGATCTTCACCTCAGCCCCGGAGAGTTCGCGATTCACGAGGGTGGAGAGGCCGCGCTGTTTGCGGTTCTCGCCGGCAAGATCGAAGTCCTAAAGACCTTCGACGGCATCGAGCGAACGCTGGGTTGGCGTCTGCCGGGAACGATCTTCGGCGAGGTGCCGATTGCGCTTGGCTCGGGTTTTCCCGGTGGCTATCGCGCCGCCGAATCTTCCCGCGTCATGCGCATCGAGGTTCAGCAGTATTATTCCATCGCCGCGGTTTCAAAGGACGTGGCCCAAAAGGTCAGCGCGCTTGCCCGCGAGCGGATGGGCGGGCTGCAAAGCGTCACTGCCGAGCCGCAGAGGCCGCGCGTCACATTGGTCGGCCATCGCTGGGACACGGCGTGCGGCGAACTGCGCCGGTTTCTGGCCCGCAACCAGATTTCGTTCACCTGGCTGTTGCCCGACACGTCGGATGCCGAGGCTTTCTGGTCTGCCCTCGGCAGGCCGGCTCTCGATGGTCCCGTTGCCCGGCTGGCGGACGGGGAGATTATCGAAGCACCCGCCGTGCGCGATCTTGCCATTCGCCTCGGGCTGCAGACGCGCCCGCGCGGCGCCGAGTACGACGTCGCGATCATCGGCGGCGGACCGGCCGGTCTTGCGGCTGCGGTCTATGGCGCCTCCGAGGGGCTGCGCACCATCGTCGTCGAACGCGAGGCGCCCGGCGGGCAGGCGGGAACATCCTCGCGCATCGAGAACTATCTCGGCTTTCCAAGCGGCATTTCCGGCGACGAGCTTGCCAGCCGCGCGCTGCAGCAGGCAAAGCGGCTCGGCGCCGAAATCCTGGTCACCCGTTCGGTCGCCGGCATCGACCCGACGACGCACGAGGTGGTGCTCGACGGCACCGATGTCGTGCGCGCCCGCAGCCTCATGCTGGCAACCGGCGTCGCCTGGCGCCGTCTTGCCATCGACGGGTTCGACCGGTTGATCGGCAAAGGCGTTTATTATGGCGCCGCGCGCAGCGAGGCGAGCAGCACGCATGGGCAGGATGTCTACCTGATCGGCGCCGGCAATTCGGCCGGCCAGGCGGCGATGCATTTTTCCGGCCATGCGCGCAGCGTGACGCTGCTGGTGCGCGGCCCCTCGCTTGCCGACAGCATGTCCCACTATCTGATCGAGCAGCTCAGGGCGAAATCCAACGTAAAGGTCCAGCTTCGCTCCGAAGTCCAGGCCGTGCACGGCGAGACGCACCTGACGGCCATCGACATTCTCGACAAGACCGGCAACGAGGTGAGCCGGCACGAATGCGGCGGGCTGTTCGTGTTCATCGGCGCCAACGCCGAGACCGAGTGGCTGCCGGCCGACGTAGCGCGCGATGCACGCGGTTATGTGCTGACCGGCGACGACGTGAAGAAGGCCAGGCTCTGGTCGCATGGCCGCGACCCCTACCTGCTCGAGACCAGCGCGCCCGGCATCTTCGCCTGCGGCGACGTACGCCTGAGCCCGGTCAAACGCGTTGCCTCGGCGGTCGGCGAGGGCAGCATGGCCATCGCCTTCGTCCACCAGTATCTGGCCAATGAAGAGAAAGTAGACCGCAACCAAAGCTAGAGGGTCAAGTAACCAGAATGTCATCAGCCGGTCGATGCGGCGTGAAAACCGCCAATTAAGCATCGAAAGCACGCTTGAAGGCTGGCCGCACTTCGCCGCGGGCTACATAAGCGGAGAGGTTCGGATATTCGTCCAGTATACCCGATCCGTTCAACCTGCGCAGCACCGCCACCATCAGAAGGGTTATGCCAGGTCTCGTCGCGGGTCGTCAGCGGAAGGGCAGTTTTCTGACTAGGTCGTTCGAGAACCGGACCGTCTGCTTCCGGCCCAGAAACAGACCTTTGCCGAGCGGCGATCAGCTTGGCGCGATAACCTTACCCTCCTTCGCTTTTCCGCGGCAGACATCGGCCTGCGCGAGGTGGGGCGTTCGCTTGGGGGCGACTCCGGCGACGGCAAGTTTTGTTTCGTTCCGCCAAAGGGGTTTGCTGGTGTGGATCTTGTTTTGGGAGTCGCCTGTTGGCGCAGATGAGCCTACTTAGGCCGCTCCCGTGCGCGACCACTTTCCGCCCGATCGAGACGTAGAGCGCTCCCACGCGGTATAGTCCGAGCCGATGCGCCCGTCGGCTCGGTCGTGCCATTTCAAGACCCCCGGTGCTTTTCCAGAGCGGACTTTCGTCTATCGCAAGGAGTCGGGCGGATTCTCCCATAGCCGACAATCTGCTTCCGGCCCCGAAACGGTCATTCCGGACAGGTTGTGGGAAGCGGTCCGCGTGGTGCTGGGTGGCGCAAGAAGGATGGTTCAGCCGAAGAAGCCAGCATCCTCTTCCCG
>NZ_JAMYOZ010000060.1:0-14394 GCF_040320095.1 Mesorhizobium sp. M0800 | reverse complement strand
CCCCGCAAGAAGCGGCGCAATCAGCAGCAGCAAACAGAATCCGCTCCGGCCGAGCAGATCGCTCCAGCCGAGTCCGAGCAACCCCGCAAGAAGCGGCGCAATCAGCAGCAGCAAACAGAATCCGCTCCGGCCGAGCAGATCGCTCCAGCCGAGTCCGAGCAACCCCGCAAGAAGCGGCGCAATCGGCAGCAGATCGAAGCGGCCCCATCGGAACAACCGGCCGAGCAGGCAGCGCCGGCAAACGACAACCAGCCCAACGTCAATCCGCGCAAGAAGAAGCAAAAACAGAACCAGCAGATCGAGGCTGCCCCGGCAGAACAGGCTCCGACTGTCGAGCCCGGACAAAAGCCGGGCAAGCGCAAGAAGCCTGCTGAATTGACCGGACCCGCCACGGAGGCGGAAGGCCAGCCGGCGCCGACCAATAAGGAAGCGACCCCACAGGCCCAACCGGCTCCGACCGAGCAGCAGGCCGCTCCCGTCCAGGGCGAACAGCCCCAGGACAAGATCAAGAAACGTGGCAAGAGGCCTGTCGGCGAACAGCCGGTGACAGGAGAGCAACAGCCCTCGACCGGCGAACAGCCTTCGACTGGCCAGGCCGCGCCTGTCCAGGGTGAAAATCCGGTCCAGGGTGAAGCCCAGGCCAATCCGAACGAGGCACCTGTTCTGGACAGCCAGAAGGATGTCTTGCGCAAGCACAAGGGTGGCAAGGAGCGCGGCCAAAATGCCGGTAAGCAGCAGGGCAACCAGCCCGCCCAGCAGGGCGAGAACCAGGTGGAAGCCCCGAAGCCGGCTCCGGTCGATCAGGGGCCGCCGCCCACCGACGACCGGGCAGCCCAGCGGGAGATCAAGCCTGAAAAGATCGTTCCGGTGACCGAGGAAAAAGGCAAGCGCGTCGAGCGTGCGCCGGACATCGAGGATGTTCGTCGTCGTCCGCGCCCCCAGGGTGCCAACGTCGTCAGGGAATTCGGCGACCGCGTCATCCTCCAGTTCAACAACCAGACGTTCGTCGAAAGCAGCGATGCACCGCGCATGCACCGCGGCGCCAGGAATGTCTATTATGAGGACCTGTCGGGCGATCGCACCCGGGAAATCGTCGAGCGTGACAATGGTGTCCGGATCGTCACCATCCGCAACCGCTACGGCGACGTCATCCAGCGTTCACGCATCGCGCCCGACGGCCGCGAATATGTGCTGAGCTATGTCGACGAGCGGAACTATGACGATGATGCAGACTGGCGCGACCCGGGCGACGACCTGCCGCCGATGCGCCTTACCATCCCGCAAGAGGAATACATTCTGGATTCCGAAGAGGTCGAGGATCCGGACGACTACTACACCTTCCTCGAACGGCCGCCGGTCGAGAGGGTCCAGCGCCTCTATTCGATCGACGAGGTCAAGCGCTCGGCCCGCGTGCGCGACATCGCCCGCCGCATCGACCTCGACACGCTCAACTTCGAATTCGGTTCGGCCTCGATTTCCGACACCGAGGTCCAGAAGCTGGAGGGTGTTGCCAACGCCATGGACAAGCTGCTGAAGAAAAATCCGGCCGAGAGCTTCCTGATCGAGGGCCATACCGACGCTGTCGGCACACCGGAAGCGAACCTTGCTCTGTCCGACCGCCGCGCCGAGGCGGTCGCCGAAGCCTTGACCAACGCCTTTGGCATCCCGCCGGAGAACCTGACGACGCAGGGCTATGGCGAGGAGTATCTCAAGGTCAACACGTCGGGACCCAACCGCGAGAACCGCCGCGTCGCCATCCGCCGGATTACCCCCCTGGTAGCGCCGGTGGCCAGCGCCCAATAAACCGCAATGTGAACCGCGCGATTTGATCAACCATTGAATCGCGCGGTCATCAATCTTGAAACGCGCGGTTACCCATCCCAGATTCTGGAAAGGGCGTTCCCTGCCCTGTCCCGACTCCAGCGGGACACACGAGCCCCGCCGGTTCCCCTCCCCGGCGGGGTTTCGTTTTTTTGAAACCTTGCAAACCGCCGCAGCCTGCCCGAAATACGGCGCTCCGACAACGGAGCCCGAATCGCCGCATGAAGCGCCTCGAACTCGCCATCGAATCGATCATTCTCGCCTCGCGCTGGCTGCTGGTCGCCTTCTATCTCGGACTGGGTGCGGCACTTGCCATCTATGCCGTGTCCTTCGGCAACAAGCTGTTCGAGTTCGTCTCCGTCGCCTTCACGCTCGATGACACCGACACCATCCTGAAAATACTCGGCCTCATCGATGCCGCGCTGGTCGCCTCACTGGTGGTGATGGTGATCATCTCGGGTTACGAAAACTTCGTCAGCCGCTTCGATGAAAATGACGGCAAGGTGCATTGGCTGGGCACGATCGATGTCGGCTCGCTGAAGGTCAAGGTCGCCTCGACAATCGTAGCGATCTCCTCGATCCACCTCTTGCAGGTGTTCCTGAACTCGGTCTCCTACACGACCGACCAGCTGATGTGGCTGACCATCATTCATCTGGCCTTCGTTCTGTCGGCACTGATGCTTGCCTATATCGACCGGCTGATGGGTCTTGGCAAAGCCAAGAAAGCCGAAGACTGAGCACGCGTCTGTGCCGGTCTTTAAGAGATATGCCTGTCAGCTAGATACTTTCCGTCAGTAGATACCTTTGATTTTGGTATCCGTCCGGCCGAACACCTCGTCCGGCACAAAAAAGTCGCCGGCGAGCGGGCCTGTCGCACCCGGCGCATAGGCCGAGAAATCGCTGACGCCCTCAGCGCGCAGCACTTCTTCGTCAATGTAGAAATTGCCGGTCGCCTCACGCGACGGCCTGACCAGGATGGCGTATGCCGCATCGGCCATGATGTCGGGCGAACGGCTCATCGCCGCCACCGTCGCCCCGCCCAGGAGGTTACGCACCGCCGCCGTGTCGATGGTTGAGATCGGCCATAGCGAATTGACCGCAATGCCGTCCCTGGCGAACTCGGCGCTCATGCCCAGCGTGCACATCGACATGCCGAACTTTGCCATCGTGTAGGCGACATGGTTCTTGAACCACTTGGCCTTCATGTCGAGCGGCGGCGCCAGATTCAAGATGTGAGGATTTTCCGCCAACCTCAAGTGCGGAATGCACATTTTGGAGACGAGAAAAGTGCCGCGCGTGTTGATCTGGTGCATCAGATCGTAGCGCTTCATATCGGTCTCCAGCGTGCCGGTGAGTTGGATGGCACTGGCGTTGTTGACGCAGATATCGATGCCGCCGAACCTCTCCACGGTCTTGGCGACCGCCTCGGCGACCTGTTCTTCATCCCGAATGTCGCACAGCACCGGCAGCGCCTTGCCGCCGGCCTGCTCGATCTCGTGCGCCGCCGTGTAGATCGTCCCGGGCAGCTTCGGATGCGGCTCGGCGGTCTTGGCCGCGATCGTCACATTGGCGCCATCGCGCGCGGCGCGCAGCGCAATCGCCAGCCCGATGCCGCGCGACCCGCCGGAGATGAAAAGTGTCTTTCCCTTGAGCGACATCCTTGCGCCTTCCTGCAACATGAAAGACACGATCCTTGCGCGGCCGAGAACCGCCGCGCAAGGCCCAACACACCGGATGCGGGTTACGCTGCGTCGGCCTTGAGACAATCTGAACTAGACCAGCACCAGGCCCTGCCGCATGGCGATGGCGATCGCATCGGTGCGGTTGGCGGCACCGAGCTTCGTCAGGATCGCAGCGACGTGGAACTTCGCCGTGTGCACGGAGATGTTCAGCCGTCGCGCGATGACCTTGTTGGGCGCGCCCTCGGCCAGCAGCGCCAGCACTTCGCTCTCGCGCGGCGAAAGCGTCGGCCGGACGATCTGCTCGTCGGTCAGTTCCTCTTCGAACCGATCGCTGCCATGGAAGGGCAAATCGTGATGCAGATCGGATAGAGCATGACTGTCACGCGAAATCCGGTAGCCCGCCGCCGCCAGCCGCGCGGCGGCGGCGATCAGCAACTCGTCCGCTTGCACCGGCAGCACGGCAAACACTGTATCGGCCGGCCGTTCACGGGCCGCTCGCGACGATAGCAGCACGCGAGGCATCGCCGCGTCGAAGAGACCGCCTTGTAGCCCATGATCATCGACGATGGCGACATCCGCCGCCCCACGTCCGTCGACTTCGCCCGCCAGAACCGGCCGCAGATCATCGGTCGCGGCGAGAACGGCGGACAGACTTCGTGCGCGCTCGGCGTCACCGAGCGCGATCAGCACCGTCAGCCGTCTGCCGGCGACCTCACCGCTTACCATCAATCCCTCAGCTCAGTGGTTTTTCACCGATAGTCAGGGAAACCTCACGATTCTCGCCGCCGCGCACCACGCCGAGTGTGACCAAGGCACCGGCGCTGTCCGGCCCGAGCTTGCGGATCAGCTCGCGCGGGCCATGCACCGTCTCCGCGTTCCACGACACGATGATGTCGCCGAGACTGAGACCGGCTGATTTCGCCGGCCCGTTATCGTCGAGGCTCATCACCATGGCGCCCTGGGTATCACCATTGCGGACCGGATGCAGGCCGGCGCCAAGATAGCCGCGCGCGACATGACCCTTCTCGCGCAGCGTCGTGACTGCCCGCTCGATCGTTTCGTAAGGCATGACCAGCGCCCGCCGGCGTGGCCCGAACAGCAGCATGCCGATCAGTCCACCCTTGGCGTCGAGCACAGGGCCACCCTCGAAACGGCCGCCGGCATTGACGGCAAGGTTGATGCGCCGGTCGATCGTGCCGCCGCGCATTGAACGCCAGGCCGGGCCGACCTCGCCGACCGTGCCGAAGGTAGCGAGCGAGGTGCCGTCGCTATTGCCCGCCACGACCGCCAGGTTGCCCGGCCGCACCGCATCCGCCTTTACCAGTGACGGGGCGCCCGGCGCGCCGGCCGGTTTCAAAACGGCCGTGCCGGTGGACGGGTCGCGGCCGACCAGTTCCGCCTTGACGGCTTCGCCCGAAGAAAACGTCAGCTCGATCTCCTCGCCGGCCTCGACCGCCTCCTCGGCAGTGACGAAATAGCCGTCCCGCCAGTGGAAAGCAGTTGACGTCCGGTGGTGCGTCGCGAAGCTGGCCGTCGCTGGTGCCGCGGCTGCCGCGATGTCGGCAATGGCGTCGGAAAACGTGCTCAGATTGAAATCGCTCATGATTTATCTCCTGGGTTCTTCGTGACCCAGATATCGCCCGGCAGGGCGTTGGCGGATACTCGCCTGACGGCTAGTTGGGCATTTGACTGGCCATCTGGTCAGGTCGCGGCCGGTCCGGCCGCTCCGCACATATAGGCATTGTTCATCTTGTTCCAAACGGAGCCCTCGGATGGCCCTGCCCGCCCAGCAATTGCAATATGACGATGCCCTTCTCGATGCCTATTCGGCGACGGTCGCCGATGCCGTCGACCGCATCGGGCCCGCCGTCTGCCGCATCGAGCGCATCGGTGGCCCGGGCGGC
This sequence comes from Mesorhizobium sp. M0800, assembly GCF_040320095.1. NCBI lineage: Bacteria > Pseudomonadati > Pseudomonadota > Alphaproteobacteria > Hyphomicrobiales > Phyllobacteriaceae > Mesorhizobium > Mesorhizobium sp. M0800. Next base: position 8,987 of record NZ_JAMYOZ010000060.1, on the reverse strand, counting down.
CATGGCTCCGGCTTCGTCATCGCGCAGGACGGGCTGGTCGTCACCAACTTCCACGTCGTCGGCGATGCGCGCAGCGTGCGCGTGTCAATGCCGGACGGCGCCTCCAGGGAAGGCCGCGTGCTCGGCCGCGATCCCGACACCGACATTGCGCTGGTGCGCGCCGACGGCAACTTTGCCGATGTTGCGCCGCTTGGCGATTCCAAGCGTTTGAGGCGCGGCCAGATTGCAATTGCCATCGGCAATCCGCTCGGCTTCGAATGGACCGTTACCACTGGCGTCGTCTCGGCACTCGGCCGCTCGATGCGTGCCTCCACCGGCCGGCTGATCGACGACGTCATCCAGACCGACGCCGCGCTCAACCCCGGCAATTCTGGCGGACCGCTGGTGTCCTCGGCTGGCGAGGTGATCGGCGTTAACACCGCGATGATCCACGGTGCGCAAGGCATCGCCTTCGCGGTTGCTTCCAACACCGCCAATTTCGTCATCTCGGAAATCATCCGCTTCGGCCGTGTGCGCCGTGCCTTCATCGGCGTTTCCGCCGACACCACCAACCTGCCGCGCCGCGCAGCCCTTTTGTCGCAAGTATCGAGCAGCACGGCGGTGCGCCTGCGCACCGTCGAAAAGAACAGCCCGGCGGCCAAAGCCGGCCTCAGGGAAGGCGACATTATTGCCGCCATCGACGGCCGCCCGGTCACCGGCGTCGACGATCTGGTGCGCATGCTCGACGCCGAGCGAATCGGCCGCGAGACACTGTGCACGGTGGTGCGCCGCTCCGGCATTACTCAGGTCACCGTGATGCCGTTGGCGAGGGCAAGCTAGCTCGCCGCAGCACCCTGCGCATATTGCGCCATAAATTCTGGGCTCGGCGGGATCGGCCTGATCACGTCGATCAGCACTCCGTTGGGATCCCTGGTGATGAAATGGCGCTGGCCGAAGGATTCGTCGCGCAGCGTTCGCAGGATCGGCAGGCCAGCGGCGGTGATCCGCTCATAGATGGCATCCGGATCCCTGACCTCGAAATTGATCAGCAGGCCAGATGTGCGGCCCCGCCCTTCCTCCGGGATCGTCTCATGATCGCCCTGGACGATGCCGAGGTTGACGCGGCGATCTTCGGCTGAGCGCAGATGCACGTACCAGTCGGCCTCAAACAGCGGCTTGAAGCCGAAATGCGCAACATAAAAGGCTGTCGTGCCGGCAACGTCGCTCGTCATCAGCACCGGATAATAGCTCGTCGTCCTCATCTTTCCTTCTCCCGGCAAACAACATACAGTCTGCAGGTAAATGGCAATAACATACAGGCTGCATGTATGCAACAAGGATCCGCTCGTCGCTCCAACCGTGATCGCACCGCCGCGACACGCGCCGAGCTCATCGCCGCGGCTCGCAAACTGTTCACCGAAAAGTCCTATGCCGAGACCGGTACACCCGAGATCGCCGCCGCTGCCGGGGTCACGCGCGGCGCGCTCTATCATCACTTTGCCGACAAGCAGGCGTTGTTTGCCGCTGTGGTCGAACAGGAGGCGCAAGCCGTCTCGGAAGAGATCGAACGCGCGTCGCCGCCTTCGCTATTTGCCCGCGATGCGCTGATTGGCGGCTCGGATGCCTATCTGGCTGCCATGCGTGCGCCCGGCCGTACGCGGCTCTTGCTGCTTGATGGCCCGGCCGTGCTCGGCCGCGCCGCCATGGATGCGATCGACAATCGCCATGGCAACCGTTCGCTGCGCGACGGCCTTGTTGCCGCGATGCGCTCGCACTCCACGACGAGACTGCCTGTGGAAGCACTGACCGCGGTGCTCGCAGCCGCCTTCGACCGCGCAGCGCTCGCCACCGAAACTGGAGCATCGATCGAGGACTATCGCGCCGTTCTCATAGCGCTGATCGACGGCCTGTCTCCGGCTCCTCCTCAGGCACCTCACCCGGTTCGAACTCGTTGAAACAGCCTAGCTGGCGCTTGAACTGGTCGATCAGCCAGGCGGCCGCCGGTTTTGGGCTGCGATCGGCGCGGTGCATGGCATAGAGCGGCGAGCGGACTTCGCTGTAAGGCTCGAGATCGAGTTCGACGAGCCGGCCGTTCGCCAGATCATCGGCAATCAGCCATCGCGGCAGCCCGCCCCAGCCCAGCCCCTCGCGCATCAGCACGTGCTTGGTGCGCACATCCGTCAGCCGCCAGGTGCGGTAGGCGAAGACGCCATAGTCACGCCCGCGCGTACGCTCGGACTGGTCCGAGACGACCAGTTGGATGTGTTCGCGGACATCCTCTAGCGCCACTGGTCTCGGCAGCAGCGCCAGAGGGTGATCAGGCGCTGCGGCTGGCACCAGGGAGAAGAAGCCGATGCGAAGCAGATTCACCTCCGTCTCACCCAGAAGCCCCCCGATGCCGAGATCGGCCTGTCCGCCGACAACATGATCGAGGATAAGGCCGAGCGAGCCGATATGCAGACGCAGCGTCACGGCAGGGAACTGCGCCTCGAATGCCTTTAGCACCCGAACCAGCACCGGCGACGGTAGCGTCACGTCGACCGACAGCGTAACTTCCGCCTCCAATCCCTGCCGGTATCCGTCGACACGCGAGCGGATGCGTTGCAGCACGCCGACCATGCGCCGCGCATCTTCCAGCGTCGCCTTGCCGACATCGGTCAGTTGCGGTTCACGCGTGCCCTCGCGCTCGAACAGCTTCAGCCCGAGCTGCGCTTCGAGGTTGGCGATGGCGTAGCTGATCACCGATTGCGCGCGATTCAATTTGCGCCCGGCGGCCGAGAAGCTGCCGGTCTCGGCCACCGCAACCAGGATCTGCAGTTGGTCAAGCGTCGGGTTCGGTTGCATCGTTCAATCCACATTTTAGATGGATAATATACAAAATATACCAGTTTTTCAAATGGGTCTGCGCACACATATCTGCCGGGAGATTTTGATCCAACCCTGGAGACCCCATTATGTCCATCCTTCTTGTCACATCGAGCCCGCGCGGCGCTGCCTCGCACTCGACCCGTATTGCTACTGAATTCGCTGAAAAGCTTGTTGCCGCCGATCCGTCGAACACGCTTGTCGTGCGCGACCTCGTCGCCAATCCGTTGCCGCACATCGATGCCGATTATGCGACCGGCATCTACACGCCGGCCGAAGCGCGCACCTCGCGCCAGGCTGAAGTCGTTGGCGTCTCCGATGTCGTGCTGGATGAACTGTTCGCCGCCGATTCGGTGATTCTCGCCACCGGCTTCATCAACTTCAACATCTCCTCGACGCTGAAGTCCTGGGTCGATCACATTGCCCGTTCCGGCAAGAGCTTTGCCTATGGCGAGAACGGCCCCAAGGGCCTCGTCACCGGCAAGAAGGTCTACATCGTGCTGGCTTCGGGCGGCATCTATTCCGAAGGTGCGGCCGTGCAGTTCGATCACGCCATTCCCTACCTGCGCAGCGTGCTTGGCTTCCTCGGCATGACCGATGTCGAGGTCATCCGCATCGAAGGAGTCGGCATGGGCGCCGATGCGGTGGCAGCAGCGCTGGCCAAGGCTTCGACCAAGGTCGACGCCATTGTGGCCGCGACCGGTAATGCCGAGCGCGTCGCCACCGCGGCGTAAAGCGTCAGGATCGTCTGAATTGTACAAGGGCAGGCGCCCGGCGCCTGCCCTTGTTGTCGTTGGCGACAACCTATTGTGGTGGGCCACACAACCGCCATTGGTTATTCCGCTTGTCTGCGCTATCGGTCGCGGATGTTCCTTTCCGTTGCCACAACGCACCGTCCGGCCACCGATCTCGGCTTCTTGCTGCACAAGCATCCGGATCGCCTGCACGAGACCGACCTGTCTTTCGGCAAGGCGTGGCTGTTCTATCCCGAGGCAACCGAAGAGCGTTGCGAGGCTGCACTCCTGCTCGATGTCGATCCTGTGGGCCTGGTGCGGGGCAAGGGCCAGGCAGAAGGCCTGCTAGACCAATATGTGAACGACCGGCCTTACGCAGCATCATCCTTCCTGTCGGTGGCGCTGAATAAAATGCTGCGGACGGCGATGACCGGTATATCGAAGGAGCGCCAGGAACTGGCCGACAGCGAACTGCCGCTGGAAGCCGTGGTTACGCCACTGCCAATGCGCGGCGGTGAGGTTCTGGTTCGAAGTTTGTTCGAACCCTTGGGCTGGACAGTCGATCTGACGCCAATCAAAGGAATCGGGGGTGTTGCAGGCGAGCCCCGATACGGCCATCTGAAGCTGACCGGCACGGGCCGGCTCAGCGCCTTGTTGAATCACCTCTATGTGCTGATCCCGGTGATGGACGATGCCAAGCATTACTGGGTCGGCGAAGCAGAGATCGACAAGCTGCTGTCCAAGGGAGAGGGCTGGCTGGAAAACCATCCGGCCAAAGACCTGATCGTGCGCCGCTACCTTGGCAATCGCCGGGCTTTGGCCCGCATCGCCCTGGAGCGGCTGGCTCCCGAGACGGCTGGCGAGGCACAACCTGCCGAGCCGCGCGTTACGCCCGAGGAAGCGCTGGAGACGCCGATCCGGCTCAACGATCTGCGCATGGACGCAGTTGTCCACGCCATTCGGGCGACGGGAGGAACCACGGTTGCGGACCTGGGATGCGGTGAAGGCAAGCTGCTCGACAGGCTGGTGCGCGAGCGATGGATCCACAAGCTGTTCGGTCTGGATCCGGCGGCGCGCGAACTGGAATGGGCCGCAAAGCGTCTCAAGCTGAACGAATTAGGCGGGCCGCCCGAGGCCCGGGTCACGCTGCTGCATGGATCGCTGACCTACCGGGACAGCCGTTGGGCCGCAGCCGACGTCGCCGTTCTGGTCGAGGTCATCGAGCATCTCGACGAGGACAGGCTGCCCCTGGTCGAACGCATCGTTTTCGGTGAGACGGCGCCCAAATCCGTCATCGTGACCACTCCGAATGCGGACTACAACGCTCTGTTTCCAAGACTGGTCCCTGGCGCATTTCGCCATCCCGATCACCGTTTCGAATGGAGCCGGGCTCAGTTCCAAGCCTGGGCGGCCAAAATCACCGAGATCTATGGCTATGCAGCCACCTTCAGCGGTATCGGAGCCGAGGACCCGACCCTCGGCGCCCCCACACAGATGGCGGTGTTCACCCGATGAGAGAACCCGATAAGACCAACCTCACCATTCCTGACTTCGCCCTCGTCGTGCTGATCGGCTCGACCGGATCGGGCAAGTCGACTTTCGCCGCCAAGCATTTCCTGACGACCGAGATTATCTCCTCGGACCAGTGCCGGGCGCTGATCTCCGACGACGAAACCGACCAGGACGTCTCTGCGGATGCCTTCGACCTGGTTCGCGAAATAGCCGGCCAGCGGCTCAAACACCGCAGGCTGGCCGTCATCGACGCCACCAATGTGCGAGCCGCCGACCGCAAGGCCTGGATTGAGCTGGCGCGCAAGTGGCACGCTTTGCCGGTCGCCGTGGTCCTCGATCCAGGCGTCGAGGTGTGCGTCGCACGCAATGCGGTGCGAGCCGACCGGCCGTTTGGCGCCGGGGTCGCCCAGCGCATGACAACCGAGATCCGCAAGGGTCTTGGCGGCCTCCAACGCGAGGGCTTCCGCCAAGTCTGGAAGCTTACCAGCGAGGCCAGCATCGACGCGGCCGAGGTGTCGCGACAGCCGCTGTGGACCGATAAGCGCGACGACCATGGCCCGTTCGATATCATTGGCGACATCCACGGCTGTTCGGATGAGCTCATATCCTGCTCGCTCGATTGGGCTACAGCATCGTCTGGTCTGAGCATCAGGGCGACCGAACGGTCACCGTGGTCCCACCAGAGGGCCGCAAGATCGTCTTTGTCGGCGACCTCGTCGATCGCGGCCCCAACTCGCCCGACGTGCTGCGCATTGCCATGAGCATGGTCGCGGCTGGAACCGCATACTGTGTCCAGGGCAACCATGAACGCAAACTCAGCCGCTGGCTAGAAGGCCGCAAGGTCACGGTCGCTCACGGCCTCCAGCAGACTGTCGATCAGCTAAATGCACAGGACCGAGGCCTGCGCGAGGCGCTGCCGGCCTTTCTCGACGGCCTGCGCAGCCATGTCTGGCTCGATGGCGGAGGCCTCGCCGTCGCCCATGCCGGCCTCAAGGAAGAGATGATCGGACGCGGTTCCGGCGCTGTGCGCGAGTTCGCTCTGTACGGCGAGACCACAGGCGAGACCGACGAGTTCGGGCTGCCCGTCCGCGCCGACTGGGCCGCGGCCTATCGTGGCAAGACGGCCATTATCTATGGACATACGCCCACGCTATCGGCTGAATGGGTCAACAGCACCCTGTGCATCGACACCGGATGCGTATTCGGCGGCAAGCTGACGGCCTTGCGCTGGCCGGAACGCGAACTGGTCGAGGTGCCGGCAATCCAGACCTGGTCGGAGCCGATACGTCCGCTGGGCGGGTCCGGTCCCGGTAAATCGGCACAGGCCGACGCCGACGGCGTGCTCGATTATCAGGATGTCTCCGGTCGCCGTTGGATCGAGACCGGACTGAGGGGCCGGATTGTCGTGGCCGAGGAGAACGCGTCGGCAGCACTGGAGGTGATGAGCCGCTTCGCGCTCTCGCCGCAATGGCTGATCTATCTGCCGCCGACCATGTCGCCGTCCGAGACCAGCAGCCAGGACGGCTGGCTGGAACGTCCGGAGGATGCCTTCGCTTACTTCCGCGAGCGCGGCGTTGCGCAGATCGTGTGCGAGGAGAAGCACATGGGTTCGCGGGCAGTGATCGCGCTCTGCCGGAACGCGCAGGCGGCACGCAGCCGCTTCGGGGTCTCTGGCGACGAAACCGGCGCAATCTGGACCCGCACCGGACGCTCCTTTTTCAATGACAGTGCCATGACGGAGGACCTGCTCGCCCGTCTCCGCACCGAGGTCGACGCGGCGGACCTGTGGAAGGAATTGAACAGCGACTGGCTGCTGCTGGACGCCGAGATAATGCCTTGGTCGGCCAAGGCCGGCAGTCTGATCGAAAGCCAGTATGCGCCTGTGGCCACATCCTCTGCCGCCGGTCTCAAGGCCAGCAGCGAGGCGCTGGCCCGTGCGATGGCGCGCGGCGTCGATGCAGCCGGCCTGAACGCACGCCTTGAAGACCGGGCCGTCCGCGCAGCCAAATACGCCACCGCCTGGGCGCCCTACGTATGGCCAGTTTCGGGCGTCGAGGACCTTAAGGCCGCGCCTTTCCACCTGCTGGCCAGCGAGGGACGTGTTTGGTTTGACGAGGACCATGTCTGGCACATGTCGCTCGCGGACCGTCTGGCTGCCCGTGGCGGCGTGGTCACGCCGACTCGATGGCGTATGGTTGATCTGGCCGACGGCAGCGCGTGTGCCGAGGCCGTCGCCTGGTGGGAAGCGCTGACTGGCTCAGGCGGCGAAGGCATGGTGGTCAAACCATGCGACTTCGTCAGCCGTGGCAAGAAGGGGCTCATCCAGCCGGCGCTGAAGGTCCGCGGCCCGGAATATTTGCGCATCATCTATGGTCCCGAATATGACGCGCCCGACAATCTCGTCCGCCTCCGAGAACGCGGCCTGGCCGGCAAGCGCAGCCTGGCGCTCAGAGAGTTCGCGCTTGGCCATGAAGCGCTAACGCGATTTGTCGCCAAGCAGCCGCTACGCCGGGTTCACGAGTGTGTCTTCGCCGTGCTGGCGTTGGAAAGCGAGCCAATCGACCCAAGGCTGTAGTAGCCGATCTATCCGAAGATCTTCTCGCCTTGCTCGTCGACCAGCTGGATGCCCTTTTTGATCGAGATGTCGACAGCGTCATCAAGCCCGGCAAAGCGGTCGGCGCGGATGAATTTGTGCTCCTTCATCACGCCGTCGATCTCCTTCGAAACCACACCGCAGGTCTGGTACTGGCCCTCCGCCTTGTAGGGCGTGGCGCTGATCAAAAATCCCTTGTGCTCGATCTGCTTTGCCGGCGCCGCTGTCTTTGGCTCGGCGGCTTCGTTGCCTCCGCCGAAAAGACGCTTCAGAAAAGACATGGGGTATCCTCCAACGGCAATCATCCTGCACCACATAGCGCGGTGCAGGATGATTTTCAGTACCGGTCCTTGGCCGAGCGGGCAAGGGCCGCAACTGGCTTGGCAGCCAGAGATCAGTCGCGCGACAACGCTTCCAAGGCCTCTGCGGCAGCTTCCAATATGCTGATTGCCTCGGCCTGCTTTGCTTCAGGCGCATCGACGATTTCGCCGAGCGCGGCGCGCAGCCGGTGGCGCACGGCGCGAAACTCGTCGCGCTTTTCCGAGCGGCCGCGGCCGCGCCGGCCACCGTCGCCGTCATCGTTCCAGCCGAACCAGTCGCGCGCCTTCGCCATCTTGCGGCCGAAGCGCTCGAGGTGGTCGAGCACGTGGTCGATCATCTCGCGATTTTCGTTGAGATGCGCCTGCCCCGCCTCGGTGATCGAAAACACCTTCTTGTTGCCTTCCGACGCAGAAACGGCGTAGCCGGCCTCCTCCAGGAAGGTCAGCGTCGGATAGACCACGCCGGGGCTCGGGCTGTAGACGCCGCTGGTGCGCTCCTCCAGCGCCTTGATGATGTCGTAGCCGTGCCGCGGCGCCTCGGCCAGCAGCGACAGCGTGATCAGCTTGAGATCGCCGTCGGCCAGCATGCGGCCGGCGCGGAACATGTCGCCCGGCCCGCCGCGTCCGCCGCCTCTCATGCCATGCCCAAACGGGCCAAAGCCGCCGCGCCCACCGAACTTGCCGGCCATATGCATGAAAACGCGCTCGGCGTGTTCGCCAAAACGATGATGCCCGAAATGATCGCCTTTGTGCATTGTCTGCTCCTTGAGTTATGTCTTACGATATATCTCAACTAAGTGCCCGCCACGGTCGAGTCAAGATATATCTTACGATGTATCTGAAAATGGCACCAGCAGGATTGATTTCGCCAGCGAGGGCAGCTAGATGTTTGGTCCCGGCATTTGCTGGAGCGGATTTAGCCTGAAGCGTTCCGGTTGTGAGACCCACGCCTTGCAGATGAACTCGTAGGGCGTGAGGCCCTTG
>NZ_JAMYOZ010000059.1:0-14567 GCF_040320095.1 Mesorhizobium sp. M0800 | reverse complement strand
AATACGGATAAGGTGTTCCACGGACGGCTCCCTTGTTTGAGATCTCAACGAACTCATTCTGGCACATCCGATGCCGTCGGGCGCCGTCCACCCCATCATGCCGTGACATCAGCCGAAGAATGCAGCGGCTCAGAACGGCGCTTGTATCCGCCATTGCGCTCGTCGCCCTTCCACCATGACCGCGAGCCAGAAGCTGCGGAAGCGCTGGCTCCGCCAATGGAAGACCGAATTGATCGAGACGACCAGTCCCAGAGTGCTTCGAGCTTTTTCGCAGGACCGGGTGGCAGCGTTTGGTTCTGGTCTGCTGGAGCACTGCCGCAAGGTAACGGCATGGATCCCAGGGTCTGCGCCGCGTCGCTTCGCTCCTTGCTCCGCCCAGGGATGACGAAGGGAGGGTTTCGGCTAATCTCCTAAATTTGCGATTTGCGACTAACGGGAATGATCGACCTTCGTTGCTGGTTGACCCGACTTACACGCAGTTGGCCGAGAAACGATCGAATCAGCGCCGAAACCGGCCGATAACGTCGGTATTGGCGAGAAGTCTGTGCACCAAAGCACGCGCACTTCCGATCGGAAGAAGCCAAAAACAAAAAAACCGCCTCGGCGGGCGGGTCGTTGGAGCCAATTAGCACCATACCGAAATTGGTAGCATAGCTGCCGGCACAAAGCAAGAACAAAATAGCTGCGACGGCAAAAAAGTCCGAATTCCTTTCCCACCCGAGGTCGCCGCCCTCATTGCCTAGCGTTGATGATCAGCGAAAGCCGAAGTGGCATCCAATCTCCCCCTCGTGGGGGAGATGTCCGGCAGGACAGAGAGGGGCGCGAAGGAATGCGAGTTTTGCAATCGTTCGGAGCAACGCCAGCCCTGGCGCAACCATCACCGGCGCGACCGGCCGATAACGTCGTCGGTATTGGCGAGCAGTCTGTGCACCGCGGCGCGGGCTGCAGCGGGCCGCTGCAGGCGGATGTTCTTCTCGATCGCCTCGTGCAGTGCCTGCGCCCGCCGCTGATCGCTGGTCTCGCGGGTGACGAACTGGAACAAATGGTCGAGCGCCGATTCGATCAGCACGCCGAGCGGCACCAGCAGATCGTTGCCCGAGGCCCGCAGGATGGCGAGGTGAAACCGCGTGTCGGCGCGCGTCCGCTCCTGCAGATTGGTTGCCTCGCCCATCTCGCGGCAGGCCTGGCTGATCTCGGCCATCTGCTCGTCGGTGCGCCGCATGGCGGCAAAGGCGCTGGCCTCCGGCTCGATGATGTGGCGGAACTCCTGCACGGTCCTGAGGAACACCTCACGGTCCGGCGAGGTCGCGTACCAGGCCAGTACGTCGCGATCGAGCAGGTTCCAGCGTTCCTTCGGCTCGACCCAGCTGCCGATTTTCGGGCGTGACGCCAATAGGCTCTTCGCCATCAGCATTTTTATGGCTTCGCGCACCGCCGAGCGGCTGACGTCGAAGGTCTCGGACCATTTGGCTTCGTTGGGCAGGATGGTTCCCGGCGGATAGTCGCCGCGCACGATCCTCAGCCCGATTTCGTTGGCGAGCGAGGCGTGCACACTCGAGCCGGGAAAGTGTGCGGCATCGGCACGCCGAACGACGGCCGGCCGCCCAGGCTCTGCCTTGAATTTGGCGGGTCGCTTTTTTGATGTCGCGTCCGGCATTGGTATTCCCCGGCAACTGCTTGTCGAAAGCCTGAACTCAGGGCACGGCAAAGCAGCGGCCTACGCTCCAAAGCAGCGTCGCCTCGTGCGTTTTGTATGGACGATGCGTAACGGGGCGCCCGACGGGCGCCCCGAAACTGCGAACCTACTTCTGGATGCAGGTGTCGACGGTGTCCTTGGTGCATTCGTCGAGGCCGGTGAACACCGGATCGGCGACCGGCTTGCCGTCGACCAGGTCGATCATCACCGAGGGTGCCTTGTAGCCCATCTCGAACGGCCGCTGGCCAACCAGCGCGGTCACCAGCCCGTCACGAGCAATCGCCACCTCGTCGCCGATCGTGTCGGCGGCGCCGATGACAAAGGCGTTGCTGGCGATCTTGTCGGCCATCGGCTTGAACAGGTCGCGGTAGGGCTGCGGAGCGCCGAACAGCGGCCAGCCGCCCATGATACCGAAGGCGTCGAGATCGGGATTGGCGGCGAGGATGTCGGTCATCGCCTGCACGCCCTTGGCGCCGTCGTCATTGGTGAACACCGGGCAGCCGGCAACTTCCGTCCAGCCGCCTTCGCCCGCCAGCGCCGCGAGGCCGTCCTTGCCCGACAGCGCGTCACGCATGCCCTGCGCGCGGCGCAGGATGTTGTCGGCGGCCGGATTGCCTTCGATGGTGCAGATCTTGCCGCCATTCGGCTTGGCCTTCTTGATGTATTCGCCGATCTTGTGACCCATCAGGTAGTTGTCGGTGCCGAGATAGGTCTTGCGCAGCGCCGCATCTTCCTTGCTGAGGTCGGCGTCGAGGGTCATGATCGGGATCGACGGATTGGCGCTTTTGATCGTCTGCGCGATCAGCGGCGCGTTCGATGGCGAAATCGCCATTGCCACCGTATCGGGCTTGCTCAGCATGTCCTGGACGATCTGGGCTTCACCGGCCTCATCCGAGGTCGATGCCGGTCCGGTGTAGAAGCATTCATATTCCGAGCTGGCGTTTTCCTTGTTCCATTTCTCGCAACCCTGGTGGATGGCCTCGAAGAATGGATTGTCGAGACCCTTCACGACGATGACGAGCTGTTTCTTGGCCATGGCCGGCCCGGCACCCAACGCCATGACGGCGGCGGCAGCGAGCAATAGTGATTTCCTCATGTCAGTCCTCCCTTTTGAAACAAACGGACACCGCGTGCCCGCCACACACAGATCGACCCGGAGCAAGATGACAGAGGACGTCGCACTCGTGTCGCCAAGCCAGGTCGATAAGCATTTTCATATTCAGTCTCAGACCGGCACCGACAGATATCGCTGGTTACCAAATCCCTGACCGACAAACCCTCACCGATTCCTTCCGGCAACCCGGGGGCTCGGCGCAAGCTCCTCCGACACTTAGCTAATATCGCCTTGTCACCGACGTCAATGCTATTTGTCCTACAAAACTGATTTTTCGAAAGAAGCCGTGGTTGACGCCAAGGAGGCTTATGCGTAAATGGGCAAAATCGCTGCTTCCGGGAGGAACTGGGGAGAGCGAATGGCCGCGGCAGAACCGCAGGCCGCAAAGCACGGGGAGGCAAGAAGGCTGGTGGCGGTTCTCGAACTCACCAACATCTCGAAGCATTTTGGCGCCATCCAGGCGGTCAACGACGTTTCGTTGTCGATCGAGGCCGGACAGGTTGTCGGCCTGATGGGCGACAACGGCGCCGGCAAGTCGACGCTGGTCAAGATGATCGCCGGCAATTTCCCGCCGAGCCATGGCACGATGCAGATGGACGGCAAGGAGATGATCCTGCACAAGCCGGTCGAGGCGCGCCAGCACGGCATCGAAATCGTCCATCAGGACCTGGCACTGTGCAACAATCTGACGGCCGCCGCCAACGTCTATCTCGGCCGTGAATTGCGCCGCGGCCTCGGGCCGCTTCGCATCCTCGACTATGCCGCGATGTACAAGCGTGCCGGCCAGATCTTCGCCGAGCTGAAATCCGAAACGCGCCCGCGCGACCTGGTCAAACAAATGTCGGGCGGCCAGCGGCAGGCGGTAGCGATCGCCCGCACCATGCTTTCGCAGGCCAAGATCGTGCTGATGGACGAGCCGACGGCGGCGATCTCGGTGCGCCAGGTCGCCGAGGTGCTGAACCTGATCCGCCATTTGCGCGACCAGGGCATCGCCGTCGTGCTGATCAGCCACCGCATGCCCGACGTCTTTGACGTCGCCGACCGCGTCATCGTCATGCGGCGCGGCCGCAAGGTCGCCGACAAGACGATCGCATCGAGTTCGCCGGAAGAAGTCACCGGGCTCATCACCGGCGCCATCGAACAGGTATGATTGACGCCTCAACCATGAGTAAAAAAGGTCGATAATGGCAGTCACCCTTGATCAGACGATCGCGCACAAGCAGCACACCTTGCTGAGCAAGGTGTTTGCCAGCCAGACCTTCTGGGTGGTGATCGCGGTCATCCTCGCCTGCCTGTTCCTGTCGGTGGCCACGGATTCCTTTGCCACGACCAAGAACCTCTACAACATCACCCGCAACGTCACCTTCGTCGCCATTGTGGCGCTCGGCATGACCTTCGTCATCATCACCGGCGGTATCGACCTGTCGGTCGGCTCGGTGCTTTGCCTGTGCTCGATGGTGCTGGCCGTGACCATGCATGCCGGCTACGGCATCGAGATCGGCATTGCCGCTGCGATCGCCACAGCGCTGATCATCGGCGCCTTCAACGGGGTTCTGATCGCCTATCTCGGCTTTCCGCCTTTCGTGGTGACGCTCGGCATGCTGTCGATCGCACGCAGCCTAGCCATGGTCGCCTCCAACAACACCGTCGTCTTCCAGTTCGGGCCGGATCACGACAAGCTGCTGGCGCTGGGCGGCGGCGCCTGGGTGTTCGGCATCGCCAATCCGGTGCTTTACATGATCGTGCTGGCGTTGATCACCGGCTTTGTGCTGCGCTGGACGAAATTCGGCCGGCACATCTTCGCCATCGGCGGCAACGAGCATGCGGCAACGCTGACCGGCGTTCCGGTGCGCCAGATCAAGGTCGTCGTCTACATGATCTCGGCAATGGCGGCTGGCCTTGCCGGCATCATCCAGACCGGCTGGCTGGGCGCGGTCACCACCAATCTCGGCAACGGCATGGAGCTTCAGGTGATCGCCGCCACCGTCATCGGTGGCGCCAACCTGGCCGGCGGCATGGGCACGGCCTTCGGTGCGGTCGTCGGCGCGGCGCTGATCGAGGTCATCCGCAACAGCCTCGGCCTGCTCGGCATCAATGCCTTCTGGCAAGGCGTGTTCATCGGCGGCGCCATCCTGCTCGCCGTGCTGTTCGACCGCATCCGCAATTTCAGGCGCAACGACTGACGTTCAAGCGCAGCCTCCCCCTTCTCCCCTTGTGGGAGAAGGTGTCGCCGAAGGCGACGGATGAGGGGTGCTCCAGCTTGGCATCGCCTCATTTCTTCCAACACCCCTCAACCGTCTCGGCGCTAGCGCGCCGATCCACCTTCTCCCACAGGGGGAGAAGGGGACGCGCTCCTATCGCCGGGTCTGAAAATCCGCCGCTGCGGCGCATGGCCGGCGCCCGGACGTGCACATCCGTCTTGACGCAAGCCCGAACTGAGCCGCACAATCGCTCGCAGCAGGCGAAGGGAGGCCAGTCGCCTGCGGGAGGATATACCCATGACGGAAGCGATCAGGCTCTACTGGGGCCGGTTCGGACATGTTTCTGTCCTGAACGTCGCCAGCGACTTCGTCACCCATGCCCATGTCGAGGCGCATATCATCATCTGGCTGGAAGGCACGGCCGGCGAGATGACCATCGGCCGCGAGACGGTGCGGCTTGGACCGGGCACCGCCGCCGGCATCAATTCCTTCCAGCCGCACAGCCACGCTCTGTCCCGCGACGGCACGCCCGGCCTGTTCCTCGCCTTTTACATCGATCCGGACTGGGCTCGAAGGCGCCGCGAGCTGCCTTCCTCCGCGCCGCTGTTCTCCGCCCCGGCAATCACGCTCGAGCCTTGGCTGCACAAGGCAGCGGCTAACCTCCTCGACCATCTCAGCGACAATGAGAGCATCGACGACATCGCCAATTACGAGATCGAGCGCTTCATCGACAGCGTGCTCGATGCCGCCGACGCGTCCGCACCGCAGACCGTGCGTGGCCGCGTCAACACCATGCAGGACTTCCGCGTCCGCAAGGCGATCCAGCTGATGAAAGCCAATGTCTGCGAGCGTATCTGCTTCGACGACGTGGCGCGCAGCGTCGGCCTGTCGCGGCCACATTTTTTCGCGCTGTTCAAGGAACAGACCAATCTGACGCCCAACGTCTATTGGAACACGCTGCGCATGGAGGAAGCGGTGCGGCAGTTGCAGTGGTCGCAGGAGCCGCTGATCTCGGTCGCCTGCAATCTCGGCTTCACCACGCAAGGCAATTTCTCGCGCTTCTTCCGCGACCATGTCGGCGTCCCGCCGACGCTTTACCGCGAGGCGGCGCGGGCGATCAGCTGAGCGCCCGTTTTTTCAGACTATTTGATAGGCGTTCAAGACGCATTGATAAGCGCCGCCGAGCCTGCCGCCCTACCCTCCCAGGCAGCTGATTTGCAAGGGAACGATCATATGGCGAAAGTCACCATCTCCAGCGTCATCGACGCGCCGGTCGAAAGGGTCTGGGCGCGCATACGCGACTTCAACGGCCTGCCGACCTGGCACCCGCGCATGGTCGAAAGCCATATCGAGGACGGCAAGGATGCCGGCACGATCGGCTGCGTGCGCAATTTCCAGCTCGCCAGCGGCGCCCGCCTCCGCGAAAAGCTGCTCGATTTCTCCGACGAGAACTTCCTCGTCAGCTACGCCATCCTGGAGACGCCGCAGCCGCTGACCAATCACAAGTCGACGCTGCAGTTGCGGCGGGTGACGGACGGCGACCGCACCTATGCCGAATGGACCGCCAGCTTCGACGCCGCTCCCGAGGAAGCCGATAAATTGGCCGAAGGCATGGGCGCCAATGTTTTCCAGGGCGGGTTCAACGCCCTGAAGAACCACTTTGCCGGCCAGAGTTGAATGACGGACTAACCCCGAAAAAGGGAGCGTTCCATGGCGCTTGCACTGCAGACTTTCGCGACGGTGAAGGACGCCAGCGCGGCGCTGAAAGCCGCCGGCGCCCGCTATCTCGGTGGCGGCACGCTGGTCGTGCGCGCCGTCAATGAAGGCTTCGTGTCGATCTCCGGTTTCGTCAGGTCGACCGACCCGGCGTTGTCGGCCATCACGGTCTCCGGCGGCACGGTCCGCATCGGCGCTTCGGTGACCATGGCGGCGATCGCCCGTCACCCGGATCTGGCCACTCTTGCCCACGCCGCGCGCGCCGTCGGCGGCCCGGCGATCCGCAACATGGCGAGCGTCGGCGGCAATCTCTTCGCGCCAACGCCTTACGGCGATTTCACCGTTGCGCTGCTGGCTTTGGATGCAACTGTCAGCGCCGATGACGGCGAGCTGCCGATTGAGACATTCCTGGCGAAACGCGAAAGCAACCACGCCATCGTCACTGCGGTCGGCTTCACGATTCCGAAGGAAGGCGGCTTTCGCTTCCTGAAAGTGTCGAGGGTCAAGCCAAAGGGCATTTCGGTGCTGAGCATCGCCACCGTGCTGGAGGACGCACCGGACGGCACCGTGTCATCCGCGCGGATCGCGCTCGGCTGCATGGCCGACCGGCCGATCCGTGCCAGGGCGGCGGAGAAGGCCCTGATTGGCCGCAAACTCACGAGCGAGGGCATCGCACCGGCACTGGCTGTTGCGCGCGACGGCACTTCGCCGCCAACCGATCCGATCGCCAGCGCCTGGTATCGCTACGAAGTCCTGCCGGTCCATCTCGGCCGGCTGCTGCTCGCCTGAAAGACCGTGGCGCGTATGTCCGCCTGGCTGCGGCGCAAGGAGTAAAAAGATGGCAAAGGTCCCGGTTCAGTTCACTCTCAATGGTGCGGAGAAAGCCGAGTTCATCGACAGCGGCACGACGCTGCTTCATGCGCTGCGCGACAAGATCGGCGACACCTCGCCGAAGGGCGGCTGCCATCAAGGCACCTGCGGCGCGTGCTCGGTCATCATCGACGGCGAGCTCAGGCTGTCCTGCCTGACGCTGGCGGAGACCTGCAACGGTGCGGCCATTACCACGACCACGGGGCTGGCAGAAGGCGGCGTGCTGCATCCGCTGCAACGCGCTTTCCTCGACGCCTTCGCGACGCAATGCGGTTTCTGCACGCCGGGCATGATCATGGCCGCCAAGGTGCTGCTCGACCAAACCCCGAACCCCAGCCGCGAGGACGTGGTCGAGGCGTTGTCGGGCAATATCTGCCGCTGCACCGGCTACGAACCGATCATCCAGGCGGTGCTGAGCGCTGCGCGCTCCAATTCGCAGAACGCGGCTTGAGGGAGTCAAAAAGATGGAACTCCGCAAGAACTACTTCGCCGACCAGCGCAAGGACGATCTGCACGAGATCGGCCAGCCGCGGCCGCGTTCGGATTCGCCCGGCCATGTCACCGGCAAGACCGCCTATTTCGCCGACCGCAATTTTCCCGGCATGCTGCACCTGAAGATGGTGCGCAGCCCGCATCATCACGCCCGCATCCGCAGCATCGATACGTCAGAGGCGGAAAAGCACCCCGGCGTCGTCAAGGTGCTGACCGCCAAGGATGTGCCGCACAATGTCTACACCATCCTGATCCTGATCCAGATCGGGCCGGAGGACGAGACGGTGCTGGCCGACGGCAAGGTGCGCTGGAAGGGCGAGGCCGTGGTGGCGGTGCTGGCCGAGACCGAGCGTGCCGCCCAGGAAGCCGCCGCCAAGGTCAAGGTCGATTACGAGGTGCTGCCGGCCGTCTTCGACATGGACGAAGCGCTGAAGCCCGGCGCGCCGATCGTCAACGAATATCACGGCCGGAATTATTACCTCTACGATAGCGGCGAATGCCGCAAGGTGCGCTTCGGCGATGTCGAGGCAGGCTTTACAGGAGCCGACCGCGTGCTCGAACAGACCTACCAGTCTTCACCGATCGAGCATGCGCCGACCGAGACGACCGGCTGCATCGTCGCGCCGGAGGGCAACGACCGCTTCACCTGCTACACCAACACGCAGGCGATGTTCTTCACTCTCGATAACGCCTCGATCATCCTGCAGATGCCCGGCAACAAGCTGCATTTCGTCGGCGGCACTGTCGGCGGCGGCTTTGGCGGCAAGGTCGACGTCATCGTCGAGCCGATCGCCATCCTTGGCGCCAAAATAACAGGACGACCGGTCTGTTTTATCTACAGCCGCGAGGAAGAGATGCAGATTTCCTCGCCGCGCGCCGCCGAGAAAGTCGTCATCAAGGACGGCGTCATGAACGACGGCCGCATCGTCGCGCGCAAAGTGACCGGCTACACCGACGCCGGCGCCTATTCGCGCCATTCGCCCTACGGCGCACAGAAGGGCGCCGGGCATTATCCCGGCCCGTATACGATCCCGAATGTCTGGATCGACACCTACTGCGTCTACACCAACCGCACCCCGTCCTCGGCGATGCGCGGCTTCGGCGTGACGATTGGCGATTTCGCGCTGGAGGTGCAGATGGACAAGCTCGCCCGGCTGATCGGCATGGACCCGCTCGAATTCCGTTTCATCAACGCCTATCGTGACGGCGACATCAAGGCACACCGGCAGCCGACCGAGGGCGCGGCACTGATCGAGTGCATGCAGGAAGCCTCGCGCGCCGCCAACTGGCCTGTGGCGGAAAAATTCATGGCGATGTCCTCTTACGCGAAGGGAGCTTGAGATGGCGATCAGGCGCGGACGCGGCGTCGCCGCGATCAATTATCCGACCGGCATGAATCTCGGCGGCGACCCGACGCAGGCGCTGGTCCATTCGACGCCGACCGGCAATTTCATGGTCACGCTGTCGAGCGTCGACCTCGGCCAGGGCATGAAGCAGATCATGGCGCAGATCTGCGCCGAGACGATCGGCGTGCCGACCGACCGCGTCGTCGTCGACACCGCCGACACCGACACCGGCCCGCATTGCATGGGCACCTTCGCCTCGCGCGGCACGCACCGCGCCGGCAACGCCGTCATCCAGGCGGCCAGGGAAGCCCGCCAGGTGATGCTGGAAGTGGCGGCCGAGGAGCTGGAGGTGAATGCCTCGGACCTCGAGACCGATGGCCAGGGCAATATCCTGGTCAAGGGCGCGCCGCAGAAATCGATCTCGATCTTCGATGTCGCGCTGTCAGCGCATTTCAAGCGCGGCCGTTCGATTTCCGGCCGCGGCATGTTTTTGATCCCGCGCTCCTATCCGGAGAAAGAGACCGGCGCGATGAAGCCCTCGACCTGCTATGCGCACGCCTGCACGGTTGCCGAGGTCGAGGTCGACGACGAGACGGGCGAGGTCACCGTGCTGACGGTGAAGAACGTGTTCGAGATCGGCCGCGCGCTGAACCCGAAAATGGTCGAGCAGCAGCTGGTCGGAGGCTCGTGGATGGGCATCAGCCATGCGCTCTACGAAACGACCGAACCCTATTATCCCAATCGCGACCATGGCGGCACCGACTTCAACCAATATCTGATGCCGGGTCCTGGCGATCTTGCCGAAACCGACATCATCGTGCTGGAACGGCCCTCGGCCGACGGGCCGTATGGCGCCAAGGGGCCGGGCGAAATGTGCGCCAACCCGCAGATCCCGGCGGTCGCCAATGCCGTCTTCGACGCCGTCGGCGTGCGCATCGACACGCTGCCGATCACGCCGGAGCGCATCCTGCGGGCGCTGAAGGCGCAAGCCCCGAACTGAGTGCTGGAAATGCCCAAGAGAAGTGCCGAGACAGTCGCGACCTCGCCGGAGGCGGTGGCGTCCCGCCTCGCCGCCTCGCACTATCTCGCCGATGAGAGCCTGGCCACCGCCATCTTCCTGACGATCCGGCTGGGCAAGCCGCTGCTGCTCGAAGGCGCGCCCGGCGTCGGCAAGACGGAAGCGGCGAAGGCGATAGCCGAGGTGCTCGGACGCGATCTGGTGCGGCTGCAATGCTATGAGGGCATCGACGCCGCACACGCGCTCTACGAATGGAACTACCAGCGCCAGCTGCTCGCCATCCGCCATGCCGGCGAGCACGAGATCGACATCTACGACGACCGCTTTCTGATCGCGCGGCCGCTGCTGCAGGTGCTGAAGGCGCCGGAAAAGCGCGTGCTGCTGGTCGACGAGATCGACCGTTCCGACCATGAATTCGAAGCCCTGCTGCTGGAGTTCCTCTCCGATTTCCAAATCAGTATTCCCGAGCGCGGCACCATTCGCGCGACGGCGCAGCCGATCGTCATCCTGACCTCGAACCGCACCCGTGAACTGGCCGAAGCGCTGCGGCGGCGCTGCGTCTACCACTGGATCACCTATCCCGACGCCGGGCGCGAAGCCGAGATCATCATGCTGCGCGCCGGCGATGTCGCCGAGGCCACGGCCCGCGCCGTGGCTGCTGCCGTGCGCGACATTCGCGCCCGTCCGTTGGCCAAGCCGCCAGGCATCGCCGAGGCGGTCGAATGGGCCAATGCCGCGACCATCCTCGAAAAGGGCGGCAGCCCATGGCCGCAAGCGTTTCGCCGCGCCATCGGCGTGCTGATCAAGGACGAGGAGGATCTATCCTGCATCGCGCCGGAGCTCGGCAAGATTGTCGAGGAGGCGCTGGCGTGATGCACGATCGACCCGCCTCTTTCCACAATACTGGCGCTCTACGGCGCCCCCCTCTGTCCTGCCGGACATCTCCCCCACGAGGGGGGAGATTGGCAGTTTCGTCGGCGTCGCCCTTCCTGCAACATTGGAGATTGGCGAAAGCATTCGTGACCGCCAATCTCCCCCCTCGTGGGGGAGATGTCCGGCAGGACAGAGGGGGGCGCGAAGGATCGCGACGCCGAAGACCTGTCAGCCATGTGTAACAAAGTCAGCTTACCTCGCGCGGCCACCCCCTTGCTCGGCTTTGCCCGCCTTCTGCGCCGCTACGGCTTTGCCATAGCGCCCGAACAGGTCTCCGGTTTCATGCAGGCGGTGACGCTGCTCGGGCCGCGCTCGATGGCCGACATCCACGAGGCGGCCCTTGCCACGCTGGCGCCGCCGCCCGACCGCCGCGACGAATTCGAGGCGCATTTCCGGAGCCATTTCTATGGCAGCACTGCTGCCGTGGTCGAAGGCGAGGCCGACGAGGAAACCCGCATCAAGGACGATGGTGCAACGGGCGAAGAAGAAATCGAGGTGGTCCGCCAGGAGCAAGGCGGCGAACTGTCTTCGGCCAGCGAACAGTTGAGCGTCCGCGAGTTCCAGCGCGACAGCGACGGGCTTGCCGCCTTCCGCCGCAAGCTCGCCACCGCGTTGCCCGCCCGCCGCTCCTTCCGCACCGTGCGCACGCATGCCCGCGGCAAGCTCGACCTGCGCCGCTCGCTGCGCGAAATCGTCAGTGCCGACGGCGATATCCCCTCGCCGCTGCTGCGCCAGCGGCAGACAGTGCCGCGCAAGCTTCTCATCATCATCGATGTGTCCGGCTCGATGAAGCTCTACACATCGGACTATCTCAAGCTGGCGCATGGGGCCGTGCAAGGCGCCGACCGGGCGGAAATCTTCACTTTCGGCACACGGCTGACCCGCATCACCTCGCCGCTGCGCATTCGCGATCGCGACCAGGCGCTGGCCCGCGCCGCTGCGCAGGTCGACGACTGGGACGGCGGCACCCGCATGGGACCGACACTGCTCGCCTTCCTGTCGGTGCCGCGCTTCTCCGCTTTTGCGCGCGGGGCGGCAATCGTCATCCTGTCCGATGCGCTGGAGCGCGGCGATCATGCCGAGCTGGAGACCGCGATGCGCCGGCTGAGCGCCCGCGCCTTTCGGCTTTCGCTGGCGACGCCGCTGGCCGGCGACCCGCGCTTCCGGCCGGCCACGGCAGCACTTCGCGCCATCCTGCCGATGCTCGACGATCTGGTCGACGGCTCGTCGATCGCCGGCCTCACCGATTTCATCCTGTCGCTCGCCCGCCCAGCTCCGGCGGCCGCGGCAATCTGGACGAGGGTTTTGTGATGCAAAAGGCGATCGACGCGCATTTCCACATCTGGCGCCGAGAGGACCAGCCCTGGCTGCGCGGGCCGATGGTGCCGCGCATCTTCGGTCCATACGAGCCGATCCGCCGCGATTATCCGATCGAGGAATTCCTCGCCGATCAGCAAGGTTCGGGTGTCGAGAAGGCGGTCTATGTGCAGACCAACTGGGCCAAGGAGGATTTCGAAAAAGAGGTCGCCTTCCTGCAGAAGACCGCGGAAGAAACCGGCTGGCCGCACGCCATCGTCGGCTATGCCGACATGACCGTGGACGACGTGCGTCACCAGATCGACCGGCTGAAAAAATATCCGCTGCTGCGCGGCGTGCGCATGCAGCTGCACTGGCACGAAATGCCGGCCTTCCGCTTTGCCGCTTCCGCCGACCAGGTCATCGATCCCAAGGTGCGGGCCAATGTCGCGCGGCTGAAGGATTACGGCCTGTCCTTCGACCTGCAGCTTTTCCCAGCCCAGATGAAGGACGGGCTGACGCTCGTCGGCGACAACTCCGAGACCAATTTCATCCTCACCCACGCCGGCATGCTGACCGACATGGAGCCGGAGACCACCGAGGCGTGGAAGTCCGGCCTGCGCACGCTGTCAGCGGCGCCCAATTTCTATGCAAAGCTGTCCGGCCTCGGCACCTTCGTCCACCGCAACGACCCGGCGCTGATCGCCTATATCGTCGACAATGCCATCGACATCCTCGGCAGCAATCATCTGATGTTCGGCTCGAACTTCCCGATCGAGAAGCTGTGGACCAGCCATGCCGAGCTGATCAGGGCGCACCGGGAAGCGGTGGGCAAGCACGGCACGGCGGCAGAGGCCGATATCTTCTGGAACACGGCGGAGAAGGTATATCGGCCGGTGTAGCGCGCATCCCTTCTCCCCTTGTGGGAGAAGGTGGATCGGCGCTTAGCGCCGAGACGGATGAGGGGTGCCGGAAGGAACTCGGCGGAGAAAATCCAAGCGATTTGAAGCACTTACGTCTCCAAGGCCGCGATCCGTCCAGCACCCCTCATCCGACCGAGCTTCGCTCGGCCACCTTCTCCCACAAGGGGAGAAGGGAAGGCGCCGCGCCTCACCTCACCGCACCTCGAACTCCGGATCGACCGGGATCTGCAGCGCCGTCACCATCTGGTTGGTCTGCCCGGCCAGCCCGATGATCGACACCAACTCGCCATGCTGCGCATCGCTCATGCCTTTGGCCCGTGCTGTCGCCGTATGCGAATGGACGCAATAGGAGCAGCCATTGGCGGTCGAGACGGCGATGTAGATCATCTCCTTGGTAAGCGGATCGATGGCGCTGTCAGCGACCATCACCGCCTTGAGCTGCTCCCACACCCGCTTCAGCGAGACCGGATCATTGGCCAGCCCACGCCAGAAATTGTTGACGAAGTCGGATTTGCGCGTTGCGCGGATGTCGTCGAACACGGCTTTTACGGCGGGAATCGCCTCGACCTCGGCATCGGTCAGAAGTCTTGTGGTGGCCATGGGCAGGCCCCTTTCGTTTGAATCATTATGCGAGATCGTTGAATCAGGTCTTGAGAAAAAGTGGCTAATCGTCTCGGATAAATCAGCAATTGACGCGCTTAGGCAAGGCCTTGAATGCCGGCCGAAGCCCCTCACCTTCGTCATCCCTGGGCGAAGCAGGAGCGAAGCTCCGTCGCGGAGACCCTGGGATCCATGCCGTGACCTTAGCCGAAGAACGCAGCGAAACAGAATTCTGCACCGCGGCAGCGCTCTGATGTAGCGGCATGATGGGGTGGACGGCGCCCGACGGCATCGGATGTGCCAGAATGAGTTCGTTGAGATCTCAAACAAGGGAGCCGTCCGTGGAACACCTTATCCGTATT
>NZ_JAMYOZ010000058.1:0-16867 GCF_040320095.1 Mesorhizobium sp. M0800 | reverse complement strand
ACTCCCGGGGCTTGGCGGCGGTGCCTCCTCCACCCTATCTTCAGCTCCCCCAAAATTTTTATTTATTACATGGGCGGTCGCGCGGCGCTAAACGCCACACCCCCTTGGTGGGGGGGTGTTGCCCGGCCGCACCTTTTTGTCCGAGCATCGGATTGCCAAAACCGCTTTGGACTTGGGTCAGCTGGAAATAACCGGAGACGATCATGTCGCGCATCGGAATCCACTCATTCGTCTGGTCGGCGAGCTCGGCGCAGGGCGACCTCGAGCGGACGCTGGCCAACACCAGGGAAGCCGGCTTCGACCTGATCGAATTCTCCTATCTCGACCCCGCCAATGTCGACATTGACGGCTTGGCCAAGCGGATCGCCGATCTCGGCCTCGGCGTTGCGATCAGCATTGGATTGCCGGCCGACGGCGATATTTCGAGCGCCGACAAAACGATTGCCGCGCACGGTGTCGAAATCCTGAAACGTACGATCGCGCTGACCCGCGATCTCGGCGGCCAGAAGGTTGCCGGCATCCTCAGCACCAGCCACGGCTTGCAGAGCGAGGCGCCGAGCCACGACCAGTGGAACCGCAGCGCCGGCACGCTGGCCGAGGTGGCGGACACGGCAAAATCAGCCGGCGTCACCCTCAACCTCGAAATCGTCAACCGCTTCGAAAGCAATCTGCTCAACACCGCCGCGCAAGGCATGGCCTTCATCGCGGACAGCGGCTCCGACAATATCTTCCTGCATCTCGACAGCTTCCACATGAACATCGAGGAGGCCGATGTCGGCTTGGCCATTCGCAATGCGGTCGGGAAGATCGGCTATGTCCATATCGGCGAGAGCCATCGCGGTTTCCTCGGCACCGGCAATATCGATTTTGCCGCGATATTCGATGCGCTGACCGCCATCGGCTACAGCGACGACCTCAGCTTCGAATCCTTCTCCTCGGAAATCGTGGACGCGAACCTGTCGCGGAAAACCGCGATCTGGCGCAATCTGTGGACCGACAATATGGAGTTGGCCAAGCATGCGCGCCGCTTCATTGCGCTCGGACTGGAGACGGCACGGCGCAAGGCCGAGCTTGTTTCCGCAACGCACCGGCCCTGAGCCCTCGCAGTTCCGAAATCGATCTGGTTAGGCCAGAGGCGCTATGTTAGCCGGCAAAACGCGGCCCAAGTTCCTCGATGCGGCGGATCATCGCCTGGAAATCCTCCAAAATGCGCCGGTGCAAGTGAACCGCCAGTTCCGGGTATTCCTCGAGGATGCGGCGGAACATCTTGCGGCTGAGCCGCAGCACTTCCGAATCGATTTCGGCGGAGGCGCTGGTCAGCCGGTTGGTGTCGGCGATCAGCGCCAGTTCGCTGAGTATGGTGCCGGGGCCGGCGGTGCCGATCGGGATGCGCTCGCCGTCGTGCTCGCGGTAGAGCACGATGCGGCCGCTGACCACGATGTAGGCCGAATCAGCCTCGTCGTCCTCGCGGTAAAGCTTGTGGTCGGCTTTCAACATGGTGGTTTCGGCGCCGAAGGCGAGCAGACGCAGTTGTTCCTGCGTAAAGCCCTCGAAGAGCCTCACGGTGGACAGGATGCGGATGTCGTCATCCAGCGCCATCTAGCTATGTCCCCGAACCGTCAGCCCGACTCCTCCCCTACGAGGCCGATCCAAAACCACCTCCAGCCTCAGGACCGTACCCGAAAAGCGCCCCGCCCGGATCGCTTATTTGAATAATGAAATGTTTAAGGAACCAGCTTGTAGCCGCCGCTTTCTGTCACGAGAATTTCCGCGTTGGAAGGATCGCGCTCGATCTTCTGGCGCAGCCGGTAGACGTGAGTTTCGAGCGTATGCGTGGTGACGCCGGAATTGTAGCCCCAGACTTCCTCCAGCAGCACGTCGCGGGTCACCACCTTCTGGTCGGCACGGTAGAGATATTTGATGATCGAGGCTTCCTTTTCGGTCAGCCGCACCTTGGCCCCGCGCGGGTCGATCAGAAGCTTCTGGCTGGGCTTGAACGTGTAGGGGCCGACCGAGAAAGTGGCGTCCTCGCTCTGTTCGTGCTGGCGCAACTGCGCGCGGATGCGGGCCAGCAGCACGGCAAAACGGAACGGCTTCGTCACATAGTCGTTGGCGCCGGCCTCGAGGCCAAGGATGGTGTCGGAATCGGTATCATGGCCGGTCAGCATGATGATCGGCGCCTTGTAGCCGCCCTTGCGCAATATCTTTACCGCCTCGCGGCCATCCATGTCGGGCAGGCCGACATCCATGATGAGCAGGTCGATGAGCCCGCCACGCGCCGTGGCGACGCCTTTGGCGGCGGTCGCTTCCTGCAGGACATCGAATTCCTCATAAAGCGACAATTGCTCGACAAGGGTGCCGCGCAGGTCGTCATCGTCGTCGACGATCAGAATGGTGCGTGAAGTCATGGATCAATCCGTTGTTTTGAAAAGAGATTTCAGTTGACCGCTGCCTGTTTATGCGGAAGCTGACCGGCACAACAGCCGTTCACAGTGATTTGTTCCGTGGCACGATCATACAAGAAAAAACACGATCGCAATGCAGTCGGCGCAATTTTGCCGAAAGGGCTCACCGTGCTCACCGTGCGCGCGCGCCCCGGCCAACCCAGCCAAGGCTTTCTGCAGGCCGGCAAACTGGTGTTTCCATGTGCGCTGGGGCATGGCGGCATCTCGGCCGGCAAGCGCGAGGGCGACGGCGCCACGCCGCTTGCCTCGATGCGGATATTGTCGGGATATTTTCGCGGCGACCGTTTTGCCGGCGGTCGCCGGACGCGGCTGGCGATGACGCCGATCGGCCGCGATCTTGGCTGGTGCGAAGTGCCCGAGGACCGCAACTACAACCGCCCGGTCAAAATCCCCTATGGCGCCAGCCATGAGCGGATGCTGCGCACCGACGATCTCTATGACGCCTGCCTGGTGCTGGACTGGAACATTGTGCCGCGCCGGCGCGGGCGCGGCAGCGCCATCTTCTTCCACCTGGCGCGCCCCGGCTTCACGCCGACGCAAGGCTGCGTCGCGGTAACGGCCCGCACCATGGCACAGCTGCTGCCGCTGCTGTCGGAGCGGACGGTGGTAAGGGTGGTAAGGTAAAGGGAGTAGGGGAATAAGGGGGTAGGGGAATAGGGCAGTAAGGGTAAGACAGGCGCGGGCGCGCCGCTTAGCTTTCCTACTCCCCTACTCCCCTACTCCTTTGCCAACCGATGTCGAGAAGCCCGAGCCGGCCGAGTTCGCGGTCCATGGCGCGTGCGATGTCCTTGCGTTCGCCGCCGATGTCGCGAAGCTGGCGATCGGAGAGATCCTCGACATTCTCGCAGGGAAGATTGACGGCGATTTTTGCATGGCGAAACCAGTCAAGCACGGCGCGCAGCCAGGCCGGGCGGAGGATTACCGAGCGCAAGGCGATGTCAGACATGGTGCAATCCGCTTCTCCGGACATCAAATCCGGTTTGATGTTTCTTCGATGCTCAGAGCATGGCGGATTGAAATTCAAACGAGAAACGAGTAGTTTTTTCTGCATCTTCAAGTTTTGTTTGATGATTGGAATGCTCGACCGAACCCTCCTCGTCTGGCACTGATGGCGCGCCTGCTGCCTGGAACCCGTGCGCTGCGGACGCTGGAGGCAGCGGCCCGGCACCTCAATTTCACCCGCGCCGCCGACGAGCTCGGCCTGACGCCGGCAGCGGTCAGCCATCAGATCAAGGAAATCGAGGATCAGCTCGGCATCGTGCTGTTCACACGCACCAGCCGCACGATCCGGCTGACCGAGGCGGGCGCGGTGCTGTTCGAAGCTTCGACCGATGCGCTCGACCTGCTTGGCCGGGCCGTCTCACGGGCGCAGAAGGCGGCGCGCGGATCGGCGCTGCTGAAGGTCACCCTCGATGCGCAATTCGCGACGAAGTGGCTGATGCGGCGCGTCGACGATTTTCGCAAGCAGCATCCGGCAATCGAGCTGCGTTTCGACATCAGTTACGAGGTGCGCGACTTCGATCGCGACGACGTCGATCTCGGCATCCGTTTCGGCACCGGCAAATATCCGGGGCTTCGCTCGCACCGGCTGTTCGAAAACGTCATCATCCCCGTCTGCAGCCCGGCCTTGCTGCGGTCAGGGCCGCCGCTCAAGGAGCCGCGCGACCTGTTCCATCATACGCTGGCCCATATCGAGTGGTCGCGCCAGGGCGTCACCTGGCCGAATTGGAGCATATGGATGGCGGCGGCGGGCGTCGATGATTTCGACGACAGCCGGACCATCGTGTTCGGCAACTCGACCGATGCCGTCCAGGCCGCGCTCGACGGCAACGCGGTCGCGCTCGCCGATTTCGCCATGGTGGCAAACGACCTGTCCGAAGGCAGGCTGATCCGGCCCTTCGAACTCGGCATCAAGGTCGCGCCTGAATTCGCCTATTTCCTGGTCTATCCGGAGACCGCGGCGAATGATCCGCGCATCGTCGCCTTTCGCGATTGGCTTCTCGAGGAAATCGCCAAGACCCCGAGCTGACGGTCAGCCCGCCGCGGCGCCGAACCAGCCGATCACCGCGCCGATGAGAAGCAGCACGCCGAGCCAGTGACCAACATCGATGAGCGTCAGATCCCAGCCGAAACCTTCGTAGCGATGGTTGACCGAAAGCGTGGTGGCGACGAACCCCAGCCAGAGAACGAAGCCGAAGATCACCCCGGCAAGCAGGCTCGGCTCGCCGCCGGTTACGGCGCCGATGATCAGCGACATGACCAGCGCCATGACGAGCTCCGCGATGAAGGAGACGACGAAGGGTAGCATCGATTTGCTCATCGTCGCCGGATCAAGCTTGGCGGCCTTCAGCCACGGCTTGCTCAAGCCCATGTACCAGGCCGCGCCGAACAGCCACGCCACGACGGCGGCGACGATTACCGCCAGCCAATTGATTGCTGAAAAATCCATGGTTCCCTCCGGTCGATTACGCGATGGAACGCCTGTTCGGCGATGCCGTCAAGCAAGGCGCCAGACGGTGGTGCGCTTGACCTCGGCGTCTTCCAGCGCGCGGGTCACCGCCACTTCGTAGACGGCAAGCGGATCCAGCCCCGCCTTCGGCAGATAGGAACGGCCGGGATCGCCGACGAGGATGTCGGCGCCACGTGCCCTCAACGCCGCGAACCACGGCATCAGCCTGTCGGCGAAAGTTTTGTCATAGAAGACGTCGCCGGCCAGCACCACGTCCCAGCCCGCATCGGTGCCGATGCAGTCGCCGGCGAGCAATTCTATCTCGACCCCATTTGCCTCGCCATTGAGGCGGATCGCGGTCGCGCAGAACGGGTCGATATCGGCGGCGATCACCTCGGCAGCTCCGGCCTTCACCGCGGCAATGGCGACAAGGCCGGAGCCGGAGGCGAAGTCCAGCACGCGCTTGCCGCGCACCGCCGCCGGATTGTCGAGGATGTAGCGGGCAAGGCCTTGGCCGCCGGCCCAGGCAAAAGCCCAGAAGGGCGGCGGCAGGCCGATTTCGGTCAGCTCGTCCTCGGTCCGCCGCCA
This sequence comes from Mesorhizobium sp. M0800, assembly GCF_040320095.1. NCBI lineage: Bacteria > Pseudomonadati > Pseudomonadota > Alphaproteobacteria > Hyphomicrobiales > Phyllobacteriaceae > Mesorhizobium > Mesorhizobium sp. M0800. The sequence continues at coordinate 11,365 of NZ_JAMYOZ010000058.1, read as the reverse complement.
CAGTTCGTGCGCGTCGTCGGCCAGGTGCAGGCGGATCTCCGGCACATGCGGCGGCGCCATCAGCGTCGTGTTGTCGAGGATGAATTTCCTGGCGCTGTCCGGCGTCAGCGCCGTCATGGCGCCGGCGTCAGGCCGCCCATGCGGCAAACCTCTTGCCATTCGGCCGGCGTCACCGGCTGCACAGACAGCCGCCCGAGCCGCACCAGCGCCATGTCGGCCAGCTTTTGATTGGCCTTGGCTTGCTCCAGCGTCACCGGCTTCGGCATGGCCTTGAAGGCGCGGATGTCGACGCATTCCCAGCGGGGGTCGTCGGTGGTGCTGTCCTGATGGGCCAGAGCGCAGACTTCGGCGATGCCGACGATGTCCAGCCCGTCATTGGAATGGTAGAAGAAGCCGAGATCGCCGATCTGCATCGCCTTCATGTTGTTGCGCGCCGCATAATTGCGCACGCCGTCCCATTGCGTGCCGGCCTTGCCCTTGGCCTTGAGGTCCTCGAAGGAGAAGACCGAAGGCTCGGATTTGAACAGCCAGTAGTTCATTGTGTTGCTCCCTCCTCAGGTGCCGCCGCGACTAAAAGCGCGTCGCGTTCGACCGGCCTCATGCGACGCGCTTTAGGTTCTTGTTGTATGCATGTCGTTATCACAAAACCGCTGCACACTTTTGCGCGACATGCATCAGATATCCGCCGGCTTGTTGAAGCTCCAGTTCCACTGCCGGATTTCGACGCTTTCGAACAGCCCTGCCTTGGTATAGGGATCGGCCGCCGACAGGGCTTTTGCCGCAGCCAGATCGGGCGCCTCGACAACGGCGAGAGTGCCGTTCGGCTTGCCGTCGGCGTCGAGGAACGGGCCGGCGAAGGCCAATTTCTTGTCGCCGTTCAGCCCTTCCAGGAAGGCAAGGTGCTTGGGCCGCGTATCGAGCCGCACCTGCAGCCTTCCTGGCTTGTCCTTGCAAATCAACGCAAACAGCATCTTTCCATCTCCGCAATCGTTCGCGATTACATGTCGGTTTCGGTCTTGAGTGGCCTTGTCATCAACGCCGACACAGCCTGGTCTATGGTTATGGTGCCGTCCAGTATGGCGGCGACGGCGGCGATGATCGGCGCGTCGATCCGGCGCTCGCCGGCGATGCGGGCGGCGATTGCCGCCGTCGGCACGCCTTCGGCCAAAGGCAGGCCGGCAAGCGGCTTGCCTTGCCCCAGCGCCAGCCCATAGGCGAAATTGCGCGACTGCGCGGACGAGCAGGTGAGCAGCAGGTCGCCGAGGCCGGAAAGCCCCATCAGCGTCTCCGGCCTGGCGCCAAAGGCGGCGCCGATGCGGCGCAATTCGACGAAGCCGCGCGTCACCATCGCCGCCTGGGCGCTGGCACCGAGCCCGGCGCCGGTGACGGCACCCGCGGCAATGGCAAAGACGTTCTTCAGCGCGCCGCCGATCTCGACGCCGATTAGATCGTCGCTCGAATAACAGCGCAGATTTTCCGCCGAAAAGCGGGCGGCAAGGTCGGTGGCCAGAGCCTCGTCGCGGGCGGCGACCACGACGGCCGTCGGCAGGCCCCTGGCGACGTCGGTGGCAAAGCTTGGGCCGGACAAAGCGGCGACCGGATTTGCCGGCAGTATTTCCTCGGTGATGGACGATAGCAGCGCGCCGGTGTCGCGCTCGATGCCCTTGGCGCAGAGGACCAGCGGGACGCCTTTCGGCATATGGCTGGACGCGGCCGTCAGCATAATCCGCAACGATTGCGCCGGCGCTACCGCCAGAACGCAGTCAGCACCGTCGAGCGCCGCCTCGATGTCGCTCGTCGCCACGATGCCGGGATCGAGCGCGATGCCCGGCAGATAGCGCGGATTTTCGCCACGGTCGACCGCCGCGACGGTCTCCGGGTCGCGCGCATAGAGGCGGACGAAGTGACCGGCGCGCAGCGTGGCCAGCGCCAGCGCCGTGCCCCAGGCGCCGCCGCCGAGCACGGCGACGCGCCAGCCGCTTGGCGCCTTGTGCTCGCTGCCGGTCATGCCTTGGCCCCACGCCGGCCCGAGCCGACCATCGGGGCCGAGACGCTGTCCAGCGGCCAGCGCGAGCGCGGCACGAAATCGGCGGCGTTTTCACCTGATATGCCGGCGCGCAAGCGCTCGATGCCGGCCCAGGCGATCATCGCCGCATTGTCGGTGCAGAGGTTAAGCGGCGGCGCGACGAAGCTGAACCCGGCCTGCTCGCACAGGCCCTGCAATGTCGCCTTGATGGTCCGATTGGCGGCCACGCCGCCGGCGACAACCAATGCAGGCTCGGCCTTGTCCGGGAATTGCTGACGGAACCGGGTCAGCGCCCGCGCCACACGGTCGCCCAGCGCATCCGCCACCGCCGCCTGGAACGAGGCGCAGATATCGGCAACATCCTGGTCGCTCAGCGGGGCGATCGCGGTGGCTGCCTGGCGGACCGCGGTCTTGAGGCCGGAGAAGGAAAAATCGGGCTGCACCGAGCCCTTCATCGGGCGCGGAAAGGCAAAACGGGCCGCATCGCCATTTGCCGCCGCCTTCTCGACATTCGGTCCGCCCGGATAGGGCAGGCCGAGCATCTTGGCCGTCTTGTCGAAGGCCTCGCCAAGCGCGTCATCGATCGTCGTCGCCCAGCGCTGGTAGTCGCCGACGCCGCGTACGGCGACGATCTGGGTATGGCCGCCGGAGACCAGCAGCAAGAGGTAGGGAAAGTCGAGCCCATCGGTCAATCTGGCCGTCAGCGCGTGGCCTTCGAGATGGTTGATGGCGATCAGCGGTTTTTTGGCTGCCGCGGCGATTGCTTTTGCCGTCATCAGGCCGACGATCAGCCCGCCGACAAGACCGGGACCGGCGGTGGCGGCAATCGCATCGATGTCGGCGAGGTCGACGCCGGAATCGGCGAGCGCTGCCTCGATGATGCCGTCGAGCGCCTCGACATGGGCGCGCGCGGCGATCTCCGGCACGACGCCGCCGAAAGCGGCATGCTCCTCGATCTGGCTGAGCACGATGTTCGACAGGATTTGCGGCGTGCTGCGACCGTCCAGCGCCACCACGCTGGCGGCGGTCTCGTCGCAACTCGTCTCGATGCCCAGAACGCGGATCAATTCGTCGCTGTCCAAAAATCGTACAGATTGTACTGTCGGCCTTTCCCCGATAGGAGAAAACCCGAAAACCTGCCGGGGGTTATCACGGACGGCGCGTCATGCAAACAACCTTGAAAATCGGAACACGCGGCAGCCCGCTGGCGCTGGCGCAGGCGCATGAAACGCAGGCGCGACTGATGGCGGCGCATGGCATGCCGGCGGAAGCTTTCGAGGTGGTCGTCATCTCGACCAGCGGCGACCGCATCCAGGACCGGCCGCTGTCGGAAGCCGGCGGCAAGGGCCTGTTCACCAAGGAGATCGAGGAGGCGCTGCTGGCGCGCCGCATCGACATCGCCGTGCATTCGTCGAAGGACATGCCGACGCTGTTGCCCGAGGGGCTGGAACTGTCCGCGTTCCTGCCGCGCGAAGACGCGCGCGATGCCTTCATCGGCAAGGCGGCGCGAACGATTGCCGGCCTGCCGCAAGGCGCCAGGGTCGGTTCGTCGTCGCTGCGGCGCCAGGCGCTGATCCGGCGGATGCGGCCGGACGTCGAAGTGGTGATGTTTCGCGGCAATGTGCAGACGCGGCTGCGCAAGCTCGACGACGGCATCGCCGACGGCACCATCCTCGCCTATGCCGGGCTGAAGCGGCTCGGGCTCGAAGACGTCGTCACCGACCTGATGCCGCTCGAGGTCTTTCCGCCGGCGCCGGGGCAAGGCGCGATCTGCATCGAAAGCCGCATCGGAGACCGCGACGTGGAACAGATGCTGGCAGCGATCCACGACGGGCCGACCGGCGAGGCGCTGGCCTGCGAGCGCGCCTTCCTGGCGGCGCTCGACGGGTCCTGCCGCACGCCGATCGCCGGACATGCGACGATATCGGGCGGAACGGTTTCCTTTGCCGGGCTGATCATCTCGCCCGATGGCACGCAGTCGCATGAAGTCAGGCTGCAAGGGCCGGCGCAGGAGGCGGCGCGCATTGGCGCGGAAGCCGCGGCGACCGTTCGGGCCAAGGCCGGCGAAACATTCTTCGATGGCTGGACCTGACATGCTCCGCGTCCTTGTGACGAGGCCCGAACCGGGCGCGTCGCGCACGGGGCGCCGGCTTGCGGATGCCGGCTTTCAGCCGATCCTGCTGCCATTGACCGGAACCGTGGCGCTGCCGGTCGATGCCGGCGCGCTCGCTGACGCCGCGGCGGTCGCGGTCACCAGCGCCAACGGCGTTCGCCATGCGCCCAAAAAGGTCATCGCGGCGCTCGCCGGCTTGCCGTGCCACGCCGTCGGCAGGATGACGGCGGAAGCCGCCCGCGCTGCCGGGTTTCTGTCGGTCAGCGAAGGCCCGGGCAATGCCGAGGCGCTGGCCGATGCGCTTGCTGGCGGTTACGCGGGGCGGACGATCGTCTATCTCTGCGGGCGGGTGCGATTTCCCGGCTTCGAGGAAGGGCTGTTGGCGTCGGGCGTTCAGGTCCGCGCCGTCGAGACCTACGACACCGTTGTCCTGGATTACTCCGACGAGGCCGTTCTTGCGCGCCTGTCCGCCCGGCCGGTCGAGGCGGTGCTGCTCTATTCGGCCAAGGCGGCCACCGCTATGCAGGCCCTGGCTAGCCGGCCGGTGCTGCGCGGTGTTTTTGAAAAAACGCGCTTTTTCGGATTATCGGGGCGCATCGCCGCGGCCTTGGGCGATGTCGCCGAGATCCGGATTGCGCCTGAGCCCAGCGAGGACGCGCTGCTGGGACTTTTGCAGGCGTCGCGCTGACCGGCATCCGCCGCTGCTCTGTGCCAGCTTGTTCCAAACGTTGGCGCCGCCCCTCACCTGCCTGCCGGCATCCTCTCCCGTATAGTGACGGGGAGAGGGTGCCTTCGTCGAGGATTTCACCAACCTCCAGCGTTGCAGAAGAAGCGTCGAGACTCGTGACAGCCCTTCTCCCCGTCACTATACGGGGAGAAGTGCCCGGCAGGGCGATGAGGGGCAGTGCCAACGTGGATGACTGCCCTCGGGCACATTTTGTTCTTGCTTTGTGCCGGCAGCTATGCTACTAATTTGGTTACGGTGCCAATTGGCTCCAACGACCCGCCCGCCGAGGCGGGTTTTTTGTGTGCCGAGCATGGGCCTTGGCTTGAAACGTGGATTCGGCCCTGCGGCGTTTTGCCAAAACTGAACTCCAAGCCGTGGCGTCATCACGCCGCCCCTTTTCACCGCTTGGTGATGTGCTAGACCCTTCAAACCATCCCGAAGCGAATTTTGCGGAGCCCGAGCATGGTCAAGACGCCGAAGATGCGGCATTCCAAGAGCCGCCGTGAGCCGGTGACCATCGAGCTTGAGCCTGGCGCCGTCTCGCGAGTCGCCGACGAACAGGATGCCGTGACCTCGCAGACCGACGAGGCGCGGGCCGAGGAAGCGGCGAACGCCTCGCAGCCGGAGCCACCTGAAGAGCCGGTGCATGCGGACCAGACCGATCTCGAGCCATGGGAACATGCCGACGCAGCCGCGCCGGCCGGCACGCAAGAGCCGGCGGACGCCGGCGTCGATTCTGCCAGGGAAGCGGAAACCCCTTATCCCGCCGGTTCGGATGGGCCGGCCGGGCGCTCCACGGTTTCCGACTACAGTTTCGAAGATGCATCCAGCGGAAGCGGGGCCAACGAACCGGGGATCCCAGGTTCCGGCGAGAAGACAGCTGAGACGAGGGACGACCATATGGCAGCGCAGCCGAAGCGAAGCGGCATCAACGGCATCGCCGCCGGTATTATCGGCGGCGTCATCGCCCTCGCCGCGGCCGGCGGGCTGCAATTTGCCGGCCTGCTCGGTGCGCCGGGGTCGGGCGGCGTGTCGCTCGACGCGGTCAATGGTGAGATCGTTTCGCTGAAACGCGAGGTCGCGGACCTCAGACAGTCCGGCGCCAACAATGACGCATCGGCCAAGGTGGACGGGCTGTCGGCGGCGCTGGATCAGGTGAGGGCGGACGTTGCGACGTTGAAGTCGGCGGTCGAGCAAGGCGGTGCCGGCGACAATGCCGGCCTGGCGGCACTTGGCGACAAGGTAAGGCAGATCGAGACGGCGGTTGCGGCCCTCGGCAAGGCCGGCGGCACGGCGCCGGTCGATCTCGGCCCGCTCAACGAAAGGCTAGCCGCGCTCGATGCGCTGGTGAAATCGGCCGGCGACACGGCAAAGGCGCAGGAAGGCCGGCTTGCGGGCCTGGAACAGTCGGTTTCACAGATCTCGGGCAAGGTCGATGCACAGGCTTCGCAGCCGAAGATCGCACTGGCCATTGCCGCTTCGGCGCTCAAGGCAGCGCTCGACCGTGGTGCACCGTTCGCCGCCGAACTCGAAACCTTTGCCGCGATCTCACCCGATGCACCCGAGATCGCGACGTTGCGCACCTATGCCGAAAAGGGCGTCCCGATGCGCTCCGAGATCGCCGCCGAAGCGGACGGCGCCGCCAACGCGATGGTCGCTGCCGCGACGCCCATCGACCAGAATGCCGGCATCCTGCAGAAGCTGCTGTCCAGCGCCGAATCGCTGGTCAAGGTCAGGCCGATCGGCGCCGTTGAAGGCACCGGCGTTCCGGAAACCGTCGCGCGCATGGAGGTCGCGGTCAACCAGGGCGACTACGCCAAGGCGCTCAGCGAATACGAAACCCTGCCTGAGGCGGCCAAGGCCGCCGGCGCCGACTTTGCCGGCAAGCTGAAAGCGCGGATGGACGTCGAGATGCAGATCGATTCGCTCATCGCCGGCGCGATGAAGGCGTGAGGAACCCAATGATCCGCATCCTCGCCTTCCTTGCCGCCGTCTTTGCGCTCGGGCTCGGCTTCGCCTGGCTGGCCGACCGGCCGGGCGAAATGCTCGTCACCTTCAACGGCTATCAATACCAGGTCAGCCTGATGGTCGCGGCGGTGGCGGTCGTTGCCGTGGTTGCCGCGGTGATGATCGTCTGGTGGCTGGTCAAGGCGCTGTGGAACAGCCCCTATACGATCTCGCGCTATTTCCGCGTGCGTCGCCGCGACCGCGGCTACCAGGCGCTGTCGACCGGGATGATCGCCGCCGGCGCCGGTGACGGCGCGCTCGCCCGCAAGAAGACCAAGGAAGCGGCAAAGCTGATCCGCTCCGATCAGGAGCCGCTGATCCAGCTGCTCGACGCGCAGGCCTCGCTGCTCGAAGGCGACCATGAAGGCGCCCGCGAAAAGTTCGAGACCATGCTCGATGATCCCGAAATGCGGCTGCTCGGCCTGCGCGGGCTTTATCTCGAGGCCGAGCGGCTCGGCGACCGCAACGCAGCCCGCCACTATGCCGGCCGTGCCGCGGCGGTGGCGCCGCAACTGGCCTGGGCGGCCGAATCGACGCTGGAAGACCTGACCGGACGCGGCGACTGGGATGGCGCGCTGAAACTGGTCGACGCCCAGAAGTCGACCCGGCAGATCGAGCGTGACGCCGCCAACCGGCGCCGCGCCGTGCTGCTGACCGCCAAGGCGCAGGCGCTGATCGACAGCGATGCCAATGCCGCAAGGGCGGCGGCGCTCGAAGCCAACCGGCTGCGGCCGGATTTTGCACCGGCGGCGGTCGTCGCGGCGAAATTGCTGTTTACGCAGAACGACGTGCGCAAGGGCTCGAAAATCCTCGAGGCGGCGTGGAAGGCCGAGCCCCATCCGGAGATCGCCGAGCTCTACACCCATGCCAGGCCGGGCGATGCCGTGCTCGACCGGCTGAACCGGGCAAAGAAGCTGCAGGAGCTGAAGCAGAACCATGCCGAGTCCTCGCTTGCCGTGGCGCGCGCCGCGCTGGATGCGCAGGATTTTTCAACCGCCCGCCGCGAGGCGGAAGCCGCCATCCGCATCGATCGCCGCGAAGGCGCCTATCTGCTGCTGGCCGATATCGAGGAGGCCGAGACCGGCGACCAGGGCAAGGTGCGGCAGTTGCTGTCGAAGGCGGTGAGAGCGCCGCGCGACCCGGCCTGGGTTGCCGATGGTGTCGTCTCCGAACGCTGGGCTCCGCTATCGCCGATCACCGGCAGGCTCGATGCATTCGAATGGCGGGCGCCGATGGAGCGGCTCGGGCAGTTGATCGACGGTCATGAGGATACGCCGGAGGCGCCGGTGCCGGCCATCGCGGCCCCAGCCAGGCCGGTACAGGAAAGAGCCGGGACGATCGAGCACAAGGCGGAGACACCGGGCACAGCGACCGAGGAAAAGACGGACGACCGTGCCGGCGAGGATCATGTGACACCAATCACCGCGGCGGCGTTTGCCCAAGTGCCGGAAGATGCCGAGGCCGTCGAGCCGGCGCAGGAGCTGACGCGGCTGCCCGACGACCCCGGCGTCGATCCAGACGACGCGGCGGATAAATCGACGCGCCGGTTTCGTTTATTCTGATCAGGGTCGAGTGGACCCGGGCTTATTGGGAATGATTTGATGTTCGAACGCGTTTTGTCGTTTCTAAGGGATCTGCCGTCCGGTGGTGGCGCCACCCCCAGCGCCGACGATCCGCGCATTGCCGCGTCCGCCCTGCTTTTCCACGTGATGAACGCCGACGGGGTGCGCCAGGATACCGAATGGGAACGGTTCAAGAAGGTGCTGTCGGAAAGCTACTCGATCAGCGGCGACGAACTCGACGCGTTGGCGGCTGCCGGCGAGCGGGCCGACAATGAGGCGATCGACCTCTACGCTTTCACCAGCGTGCTCAAGCGCCATCTCGACGCCGAGGCGCGAAAGGCCTTCATCGGCCTGATGTGGGAGATCGTCTATGCCGATGGCGAGCTGCACGAACTCGAGGACAATACCGTGTGGCGGGTCGCCGAGCTGATCGGCGTCGAACGTCGCGACCGTGTCGAGGCGCGCCTCAAGGCGGCCGCCGCAGCTCCTGGTGCTGCCGGAACCTCAAGCGACGAATAGACAGGATCCCGCCTTCCAATGCCGCCCAAGCCAAGTCCGAGACCAAAGATCCTGATCGTGCTGCATCAGGAGCATTCGAGCCCCGGACGGGTCGGCCATATGCTTATCGAGGAAGGCTTCGACCTCGACATCCGCCGACCGCCGCTCGGCGAGGCCTTGCCGCAGACGCTGGATGGCCATGCCGGCGCCGTGGTGTTCGGCGGGCCGATGAGCGCCAATGACGGCGACGAGTTCGTCCGCCGCGAGACCGACTGGCTCAAAATTCCGCTCAACGAGAACCGGCCGCTGCTTGGCATCTGCCTCGGCGCGCAAATGCTGGTCAAGCATCTTGGCGGCAGGGTCGAGGGCCATGGCGAGGGCCTCGTCGAAATCGGCTGGTATCCGCTGAAGGCGACCGAAGCGGGCAGCAGGCTGATGCATTGGCCGGAGATGGTCTATCAGTTCCATCGCGAAGGGTTTTCGCTGCCGAAGGACGCGACGCTTTTGGCGACGGCCGAAACCTATCCCAACCAGGCCTTCCGCTATGGCGACAATGCCTGGGGCATTCAGTTCCATGGCGAATTGACCCGGGCGATGATGCAGCGCTGGGTGGTGCGCGGCGCGCACCGCTTCGAACTGCCCGGCGCGCAGCCCGGCCGCGACCATCTCGGCGGCCGGCTGATCTGGGACATGCACCTCAAGCGCTGGCTCGGCGAGTTCCTGCCGATGATTTTCGGCAAGCCGGCGCTGCGGTAATCAGTTTCGCCCCCTGAGATGACGCACCTTGCGCAGCTGCGGGAACAGCACCGCCCATAGGCCGGCAACAGCGATCGCCCCGACACCCCCGACCACCACGGCCGGAACCGTGCCGATCAACGCCGCCATGGTACCGGCGCGGAATTCGCCGAGCTCGTTCGAAGCGCCGACAAACACCTGGTTGACAGCGTTGACGCGGCCGCGAACGTCGTCCGGCGTCCACAGCTGGATCAGCGTCTCGCGGATATAGACGCTGAACATGTCGGTGGCGCCGAGCAGCGCAAGGGCCGCGATCGACAGCCAGGTGATGGTCGAGAGGCCGAACAGAACCGTGAACGCGCCGAACAGCGCGACGAAGCCAAGCATGACAAGGCCGGCATGGTTGCGGATCGGGTGTCCGGCCAGCCAGATGGCGACGCAGATGGCGCCGACGCCGGGCGCCGAGCGCAACAGGCCGAGACCCCACGGTCCGAGTTCGAGGATATCGCGCGCATAGACCGGCAGCAGCGCCGAGGCGCCGGACAGGAGCACCGCAAACAGATCGAGCGAAATCGCGCCGAGCACGATCTTTTCGCTCCAGATATAGCCGAAGCCGGCGAACAGGGTCTGTACCGTCGGCCTGTCGGTCCGGCTGCGCTGGGCAGGCTTCGGGATGGTGAAGATCAGCACGGCGGCAACCAGCATCAGCACGGCGGCGGTGGTGTAGGCGGCTTCGGCTGAAAGCCCGTAGAGCAGGCCGCCGGCGACCGGCCCGACGATGGTTGCCGTCTGCCAGGCGGACGAGTTCCAGGCGATGGCGTTGGCGAAATCCTCGGGCGGCACCAGATTGGCGAACAGCGATGAGGAGGCCGGCCCGAAGAAGGCGCGCGCGATGCCGAACATGGCGAGCACGATGAAGACCGGCATCGGCCCGGAGAGGCCGCGTAGCGTCAGCAGCAGGAGGGCCAAGGCGGAGCCCGCCTCGACCAGCACCGCCAGCGCCATGATCAGCCGGCGCCCGAAACGATCGGCAACGTCGCCGGTGACCAGCACCAGCAGCAGCGAAGGCAGGAACTGGACGATGCCGACAAGGCCGAGGTCGAACGGGTCGCGGGTGAGATCGTAGATCTGCCAGCCGACGGCGACCGACACGATCTGGGTGGAGAATGTCGAGAGGAAGCGCGCCGCCCAGTAGCTCAGGAACGGCCGGTGGCGAAAGGCGGCATAGCGCTGGTCGGATGGTACTTGGGATTCTGTGGTCATGGAATAAGGCCCCGTGGCGGCGATGTCGGCCGGCGGGGCACTTCCACGATGGGCGCTGGTCCGGCCAAAAAAGCCTTTAGCGCAGTTCGGCGCAGGGCGCGCGCAAAAATCCGGCCTGGCTCCAGCTTTTTTCAGGCTGCCATACCAATTGCAGGCGGCAACCACGCTCGGTGGAGATGGAAAGGGTTATTTGGCGCGCAGGTCGAGTTCCTTCGCGCCCCCCTCTGTCCTGCCGGACATCTCCCCCTCAAGGGGGGAGATTGGACGTCGCGACGTCCTTCGCCAGTCTCCGGCTTCGAAGGCAATTTGTACGTTCAAAGATTTGTACGTTTAGAGCGGTTCCTGATTTGACGGAATCGAAGGGGATTCCGGATCAGTCGGTTTTGTGATTCAAGATGCTGGCTGGAGTGGAGGCCAGCATCGGATGACGCGAC
>NZ_JAMYOZ010000057.1:0-17464 GCF_040320095.1 Mesorhizobium sp. M0800 | reverse complement strand
CGAGACTCTCGTGGGCGTTTGGTTGGGGGTGTGGTGTTTTTTAATAGTCTCTGTTGGGGGAAGCCCGGGCTTTGGCTTTAAGTTTGGGGGGGCGCCCCCTTCTTTGGGCGGCTCGCCCTTCCTGCTGCGGCTGGCCTCCGGCTCCTTCGGGCCGTTCGGTTATCCCGTCTGGGTGGCAATCGCCGCTGTGCTCGTGGCACATATCGCGCTCTACCACACCCGCTTCGGGGTGCATCTGCTGGCGACGGGCGGCCAAACCGAAAGTGCCCGCTCGCTCGGGATCCGGACCAACCGGGTCAAGATCGCCGCCTACACGATTTCCGGAGTCTGCGCCGGCATCGCCGCGCTGCTTCTGGTGGCCCGCATCGGCTCGGCCGAGCCGCTGATCAACACCAGCCTGCTGCTCAATTCGGTGGCGGCGGTGGTTCTGGGCGGCGTCAGCCTGTTCGGCGGGCGCGCCAGCATTCTCGGCCCGGCAATCGGTGCGCTGATGCTCACTGCCCTCGTCAACGGGCTGACGCTGCTTAGCGTTTCGGCCTTTTACCAACCGCTCGCCGTGGGTGCCATCGTGGTGCTGGCAGCCCTGATCATGCGGTATCAGAAATGAGCGCCGTCAATCACACCCGGTCGTCCGACGCGATCCTCACCTGCGAAGGGCTGAGCAAGCATTTCGGCGGCATCCGGGCCTTCACCGATGTCGCCTTTCAGGCCCGTCGCGGCGAGGTCACCGCGGTGATCGGCGACAATGGCGCCGGCAAGTCGACGCTGATACGCTGCCTGGTCGGGGTGCACGTGCCGGACGCCGGAAACATCGTCTTCGACGGCCGGCCGCGCCCCTTCGCCAATCCCGACGATGCGCGCAAGGCCGGCATAGAAACGGTTCACCAGAACCTGGCGCTGATCGACGAACTGACCGTCGCGCAGAACCTTTTCCTCAACCGCGAGATCGTGCGCCGGATCGGACCCTTCGCCCTGCTCGACCGCAAGGCCATGAAGCAGCAGGCTCGCGCCATGCTCTCGCGCCTGTCGATCAACATGCCCTCGGTCAGCCAGCGCGTGCGGCGGCTGTCGGGCGGACAGCGGCAGGCGATCTCGATCTGCCGTGCTGCCGGCTCCGGCGCCAAGCTGGTGGTGATGGACGAACCGACCGCGGCCCTTGGGGTGCAGGAAACCGCCAATGTCGAAGCCCTGATCCGGCGCCTGCGCGAGCAGGCGGTGAGCGTCATCCTGGTCAGCCACAATTTCGATCAGGTGCGGCGTCTGTCCGACCAGATCTGGGTGATGCGGGCCGGACGGATGGTGGCCACGGTGCGTGCCTCGGAGACCACCGGCAACGAGCTCGTCGCGCTCGTCACCGGCGCGGCGTGACGGCGGGCACACTAACCAGCGAGGGACGACGTGATTGAGTTCAAAGGGAGTTTGCGATGGCAGTAATCCGTGTCGGACTTGTGGGTCTAGGAGAGGTTGCGCAGTCGATCCATCTGCCGGTGCTGAGCGATCAGCGCGACCGCTGGTTGATATCCGGCGTTTATGACGTTTCGGCGAGCCTGGTGGCGCTGTGCCGGTCCGAATATCCAACCGCCGCTGCCTTCGATTCCGCCGAGGCACTGATCAATTCACCTGACATCGACGCGGTTTTTATCCTCTCGTCCGATGACACCCACAGCCGCTTCGTGCGTGCCGCCATCCAGGCGAACAAGCATGTGTTGCTGGAAAAGCCGGCCTGCCTGACGGTGCGCGAGATCGACGAGCTGCTGGCGCTGACGCCGAATTACGCCAAGACGATCTTCGTCGGTTACATGAGGCGCTATGCTCCGGCCTATCTGGCGGCGATTGAGGAACTGCCCGACTTCGCTGACATCACCCATGTCCGCATCTTCGACCTGATCTCCGAAGGCCGGCATTTCCTGAAAAAGAGCCAGAATGTCCTCTATCCCCAGGACATCGAGCCGGACTTGCTGGCGCGCGGCGCCAGGGAACGCGAAGCGCTGATCCGTGAAGTGGTGGGTATTGATGCCCCCGCCGATCTGGTGCGGGCCTATCGGGGCCTGACGGCGCTCTCCTCGCACCACATTTCGGCGATGCGGGGACTGCTCGGCGAACCGGCTCGCGTGCTGGCGGCGCACCGCACCAATGGCGGCGCCAATACCAGCGTGACATTCGACTACGGACATTTCGCCGCCTGCTACGACGCGGTGGTCGACGATCTCGGCCTGTTCGACGCCATGATCGAGGTGCGCTCGAACACCAAGCGGGTCCGCATCATCTACGCCACGCCCTATATCCGCAGCCTGCCGACGCGGCTGGAAGTGACGGAAACCGGCGTCGGCGGTCCTGTGACGCGGACATACGGGCCCCTCTATGGCGATGCCTTCTCCAATGAGCTCGAAAGCTTCCATCGCCACATCATGGACGGCACCAAACCTCTGACCGATCTCGCGGACTCTCGTCGCGACTTGGCGCTGATGGCGGAGATCATTGATCGCATGAAACAGACTACGGGGATTATGCGCTGAAGCTGCCCTTTTAGGGTAGATCCTACGAGGAGATTGCATTGGCTCCCGGCTGGCGGGTCTACGCTTTCCGGCTCGCGGTCTATCCGCCAACCATCAGCTTGACGACTTCGTCATGGTTGGTTTCCGATATCTTGCGCTCGCCGGCCTGGACGCCGCGCCGCAGCACGATGATGCGGTCGGACACGGCGAAAATATCCAGCAAATTGTGCGAGATGAAGATTACGCCCCTGCCTTGGGCCTTGAGTTGGTGGATGAGCGAAATGACCTTGCGCTGCTCCGGTACGCCGAGGGCCGCGGTCGGTTCGTCCATGATCAGGATCTGCGCGTCCCAATAGACGGCCCGGCCGATGGCAACAGCCTGCCGTTGACCGCCGGAGAAATTGCTGACCGGGGCATCGAGCCGGCTCACATGGAAATCCAACCGCCCCATGGTCTTCTTGGCGGCGACGGCCATGGCCTTGCGATCGAGCACCGGCAAGAAGCCGAAGGCCTTGCGCATGGGTTCACGGCCGAGAAAGATATTGGCGCCGATGGACAAATTGTCGGCGAGAGCGAGATCCTGATAGATAGTTTCGATGCCTTTTTCGCGCGCCTCATGCGGCGTCGCAAATGTCACCGGCTGACCCCTCAGCAGAATTTCACCGCCCGTCGGCTGAAAGACGCCCGATATCGCCTTGATCAGCGTCGTCTTGCCGGCGCCGTTGTCGCCCGCCAGGGCCACCACTTCGCCCGGCCGCACGACCATGGAGAAATCGTTGAGCGCCCGGACGGCGCCGAAGTGCTTGGAAAGGTTCCGGACTTCCAGGAGGGGAGTGGTCTGGCCTGGGCTATTCATCCTGACGGGCTCCACTGAACCGGCGCTGCGCCTGGTCGATGAGAACGGAAATGATGATGACGACGCCGACGGCGATGAACTGCCAGAAGGGCTCGACATTGACGAAAACCAGCCCGTACTGAATGACCGCGATCACCAGCGCACCGGCGACCGTCCCGAAGATCGTGCCCGATCCACCGAACAGGCTGGCGCCGCCGATCACGACGGCTGCGACGCTGTCGAGCAGCAACGGCTCGCCGGCCTGGGCCGCGCCAGCGGTGAAGCGCGCTGCATAGAGGGCACCACCGAGGCCTGCGCACATCGCCGAAAGCACATAGAGGCGCAGGATATGGCCTCTGATGTCGATGCCGGCACGACGAGCCGCCTGCACATTGGCGCCGATGGCGTAGTTGTGCTGGCCGAACCGGGTCTGGCTCAAGATGTAGTGCATCGCGACGACGAAAACGGCTGCAATGACGACGAGATAAGGCACACCGTAGAACCTGCCGTTGCCGAGCAGCGCGAACCAGGAATTCTGGACCGGCACCGTCGTGCCGCCGGCGAGCAGGAAAGCAGCGCCGCGCGCCACGCCAAACATGCCAAGCGTGCCGATGAAGGGCGGAATTCTGAGGCGCGAGATCAGCAAGCCGTTGATCATGCCAGGGACTCCCGCGACGATCACGGCCGCCAGAATGCCCACCATCATGGCCAGAGGCACCGGCATGGCGGCGCCAACCAGATTCGTGGCATGGGCCGCGACAACAGCAGCAAGGCCCATGATGAAGCCCAGCGAGAGGTCGATGCCTCCCGAAATGATGACGAATGTCTGTCCGGTCGCAAGCAGCAACGGCGCCACGGCAAATATCGCAATGGATTGCACGTTGAACGGGTTGAGCACGAAGGTCGCGCCGAAGGAGGCCCTCGACCAAACCTCGAAACAGATGATCAGGCCGGCGAGAAACAGCCAGGCGCGCCCTTCGGCGATGCGTCCGAGCCAGGTCCTGGCCGGATCACCATGGTCGGCCTGAGGGGCGACATGGGTTTCGCTCTGCTCGGTTGGTGATGTTGAAGTCATGGATACATCCGATCCGCAGCGCGGTCTCCGTCAACAGGGTCCCAGAGACCCGGCGCAGGTCTCCTCCCGGCAAGCCGGAAGGAGACCAAGCTGGTTGGCATCATTCGGAATAGAGGTACTTCGAGATATTCGGGTCCGCGATGTTTGACTTGTCCATGATCGTAAAGCCGGTGCCGATCGCAACCGGGATCGACTGGCCGGTCAGGTGGGCATAGGCCGAAACGACACCAAAATAGCCGATCTCGGCCGGATGTTGGGCAATCGCAACGTCCACCAAGCCGGTGTTGATGTTGTCGACGATGCTCACCGGTGCGTCGAACGCGACGACCTTGATGGTGCCGCTTTGCCCTGCCTGCTTGACGCCGTTCGCCGCGCCGATCGCCGAGAACAGATTTGCACCGAACACACCAACGAGATCGGAGTTGCGCGCGAACGTCGCTTGGAGCTGCGAGGCAGCCTTGTTGGCGTCGTCGTCATTGAACTGCGTCTCGAGCACGGTGATGTCCGGATGCTTCGCCATTTCCTTCTTGAAGCCCTCTTCACGCTGATCAGTGGTCGAAATGCCGGGCTTGACGTTCGAAACATAGACCTTGCCCTTGCCGCCAATGGCCTTGACCAATGCCCGCGCGGCGATCTCGCCGCCCAGAATGTTGTCGGAAGCAATATAGGACAGCGGGAAATCCGCCTCACCGGCACCGGTCTGGTAGACGCCGCTGCCGATGAAAGTGTCGACGGTGATCACCGGGATGCCGGCATCATTGGCCTTGCGGAGCGGCTCGACCAATTGAACCTTGTCGGTTGGCGCGATCAGGATCGCGTTTGGCTTCTTAGCGATGACCGCGTCAAGCACGGGAACTTGCGTTACCGGATTGAAATCCGAAGCGCCCTGGAACACCAGGGTCACGCCAAGGGCATCGGCCGCCGCCTGGGCGCCTTTGCGCATGGTGATGTAGAAGCCGTCGGTGGTAAGGCCCGGAACGAGAGCAATGGTGAACTTCTTGTCCTGCGCCAAAGCGGGCGTGATCAGCGCCGTTGCGCAGATGGCGAGAGCCGCCAGGGCGGCAACGATCTTCTTCATAACATCCTCCTCATAATGTTGGCAGATTTGCCGTTGCGATTGATATCGGGA
Source organism: Mesorhizobium sp. M0800 (assembly GCF_040320095.1). Lineage (NCBI taxonomy): Bacteria > Pseudomonadati > Pseudomonadota > Alphaproteobacteria > Hyphomicrobiales > Phyllobacteriaceae > Mesorhizobium > Mesorhizobium sp. M0800. The sequence goes on along the minus strand of NZ_JAMYOZ010000057.1, from coordinate 11,930 downwards.
ATGGCCGTCAATCTGTCAGGCTACAAATCGTAATGCGCTGACGGCCGGGAAACGGGTTTCGCCTGCTTGCTGTTACGGGCAGGTCCTCCCAAGGCGCCCCAGTCATTAGATCAGCCAGTCGAAACCGACCAGCCCTGATGCCCGCAGTCCCATTTCCTCACATCCGCAAGGTCCAGAGAACCGCGCCGCTCGGCGCGCATGCGCGCCTAGCTGTAAGGTTGTAACACTTTGCTGAAAGAAGTTGCAACCGGGTACTTCCCTGGCCGGAACGCTTTTCAAACCGGACAACATCTGTCTGCTCCGCAGGGCCCGCACGGCAGACTATTGCCCCCAAGTCCCTGACGAGACAACAGGCGATTTCGCAGCGCCAGGGTCACGGACCGCGTGGCGTCGATCGGTTCAGGATCGATCAGGCGCGCCGGATGTCGCGCATCCGCCTTCTATCGAGGCACGAGAGCCACGAGGATGGCTTGCGCCGTTTTCGTGTCCGTTATCAGGGCATTGATGAGTCTCGCGCGGACGGCACCGATGATGGCCGTCGCCTTCTCCTGCGAGGCGGCAACGCCGATGACCAAGGGGACGGCTCGAAGCTGGGCCGGCGACATTGCGATCATCCGGCCCTCCCCTTCCCACGGGATAAGGGTGCCTTCGGCGTCGAAGTAATGGCGGATGACGTCTCCAGCCGCATGAAACAGGGCCTGTTCGCTCAATGTGGCCGCGCTCGCCTCGGGCGGGTTGATGGCATGGGGCAGGCCGATGCCGACGATCGCAACGTCGGTCCGGTCCCAAAGCGCGACGCTGTCGCGGATGGCCGCATCGCCAAGGAAGACCTCACGCAATTCGGTGGACGGCAGATAGGGCGCATGAATGAAATGCGGTGTCCCGCCGAACTCTTCGGCGGCCAGCCGTACAAACTCGTTGATCTGGAAATGCGCCGCCTGCTGCTGCATGCCGCCGGTGGCAGCGACGGTAAGGACCCCGGGAATGCGCGGTAGGCCTGCCCGGATCACCTCGCGGATGGCTCGCCCCCAGCCGACGGCAACCACCGAGCCGGACGTCAGTTCCGCTTGCTTGAGCAAGGCGCCGAGCGGTGCGGCGAGCGCCGTCAGCGCCCCGGCTGCTGGCGTTTCGACGACCGCGGCGTCGCGCAGCCCCAACCCGTCAATCAACTGCCTGGTGATGTCCTCGGGCGTCACAAGGTCGAGAACCTCGATCCGCACGATGCCCTCTGCCCTCGCCCGCTGCAGCAAACGCGATATGGTGGCGGTGGAGACACCGAGCCGGCGCGCGATATCGACCTGCGGCATCTCCGCCTCGTAGTGCATTTTGGCGACCGTATGCAGCATCGTCCGCGATGCGGCCGCGTCTTGTACGGGAGGGACAGACAGCTTGCAATTCCTTTCAGCAATGTGTTACAGACCCATCAACCGATGGGAGTTATCGCGCAATTCCGGCAGACTCGCAACTCGGGTTCGTTTCCACCGAACGTTGCGGCCAAGCCAGATTTCCCGGTTCGATAGCGCATCAAAGCGGCAAACCTTCCTGCCGGCGGGCAGGCAAAAACTGAACATTTCTTGTTCCACGGATCTGCGCCTTGGTGAATGGGCGCCAACATCGGACAAAAGACCATGACAAAGATGACGACAGCGGAGTTGCGGGGCTATCAGCAGATATGCGGCAAGGACGGGGCCATGATGGCCATCGCCTGTGACCAGCGCGGCGGCATGCGGACCTTGTTGGCGTCGGACCCTGCCGAACAGGCCAAGATCACCAACGACATGCTCGGCGACACCAAGGCGGACATCACGCGATACCTCGCCAGCCAGGCATCCTGCGTGCTGCTCGACCCGCTCTGCGCGGTGCCGCGGGTTGTCGATGAAGGGGTGCTGAACCGAGATACGGCTCTGCTCATCGGCCTCGACGCCTCGGGCTTCGACGTCTCGCCCGCCGGCTACCGCCTGTCGCGCCTCGTCCCCGACATCGACGCACGCCGCGTCCGCGAACTCGGTGGCACCGGCGGCAAGATCATGGTCTATCTCAGGGCCGACAGACCGGAGGCGAACGAGCATAACGTCGCCATTCTGCGCCAGTGCATCGCCGACTTCGGGGAAGAGGACCTGCTGCTCGTCGTCGAATTCCTGACCTACCAACTCGAAGGCGAAAGCCTCGAAGATCATGCGGCCAAGATCCCCTGGCTTGTCGAAGAGGGCACACGGATATCGCTGGAATGTGGGGCAAAGGTCCTCAAGCTTCCTTATCCCGGAACGCCGGAAGCCTGCGCCAGGATCACCAGCATGGCTGGCGAGGTGCCGTGGGCGGTCCTCTCCGCCGGCGTCAACCACACGACCTTCCTGGGCCAGGTCGAGATCGCGATGAAGAACGGCGCGTCAGGCGTGATCGCCGGCCGGTCGCTGTGGAAGGACTGCATCTCGCTGGACCGCGATATTCAGCGTGAAAGGCTTAAGACCATCGCAGTGTCGAGATTGCACGAGCTTCAGGCAGTGATCGGAAACTACCGGCAGAAAGCCGCTTAGCCATTCGCCGTTCACACCGGGCACACACGGGACGTCATGCCTCATAGTTCGATGGCCATCGGGATCGATATCGGCGGCACCAATCTGCGCGCCGCCCGCATTTCCGGCACAGGCGAAATCCTTGACCGCATGTCGGAAAAGAGCGCGCTGGACCCGGCGCTCATGCTCTCCCGGATCGCCGAGATGGCGCGCCGGCTCGATTCTCCAGAGGTTGCCGCCATCGGCATCGGCGTCCCGGGACGCGTCGATGCGCGGCGTCGCGCCGTCTTGTCCGGAGGCTATGTCAACCTCGCCTCGGTCTCCCCGGCACAACGGCTGGAAAGCCTGGCGGGCAAGCCCGTCGTGATCGACAACGATTGCAACATGGCACTGGTCGCCGAGATGGCTCGAGGCGCCGCCATGGGTCACGAAAACATCGTGATGTTCACCATCGGCACCGGCATTGGCGGCGCCGTCGTACAGGACCGGCGGATCGTGCGCGGCAAGGGGACGGCGGGGCAGCTCGGCCATATCGCCGTCGACATCAACGGCGAAGCCTGCGTCTGCGGCCGGCGCGGCTGCGTTGAAACCACCAGCTCCGGTACAGCACTTGGCCGTCACATCTCACGCGCAGGCCTCGGTCCGGATATCTCGGTCGATCAGCTTTTCGCCCGGGATGCGAGCGGCGACACGCCGGTGCGCGGGATACTGGAAGCCTGGGCCAGACCGTTGCGTGCGGCAATCGATACAGCGGTGGCGATGTTCGCCCCCGATCTGGTGCTGCTCGGCGGCGGACTTGGCCAGGCGGCCCATCAGGCGCTTGCCAAGGCTCCGGCCTTGGCTCCCTGGTACCAATGCCCTGTTGAACCGGCGCAACTCGGCGACGACGCCGGCGTCATCGGCGCCGGTCTGCAAGCGCTGGCAGGGCAGGCGGCGGTTACGGCCTCGCCGGTGACCTCGCCATCCCCTGGACTCAACCCGGGCCGGCGTGCCGTGCCCGGCCAGCGCGCCGTGCTCGTCAACGGCATCCCCGCCAGCGGCAAAAGCACGGTCTCGCGCGGTATCGCCGACCGCCTAGGGTGGCCATTGCTTACGCTCGATACCATTAAGAACCCGTTCCTCGAAGTGCTCGGCGGCGGCGATCGTGAATTCAACCGCTCGCTCGGTCGCGCCAGTTATGAAGCCATCTGGTCGGTCGTCGGCGAAGCTCCCGCGGGCACAACAGTTGTCGTCGATGCCTGGTTCGGCTTCCAGCCGCGCCAGGTGCTTGAGGATCACCTGCGAAGGGCTGGTGTCGAGCGGACCGCCGAAATCTGGTGTCATGCACCCGGCGAGGTTCTTGCCGAGCGCTATCGCGCACGGCTCGACCAGCGTCCCGCTGGCCACCCCGGGGCGGCCTATGTCCCCGAGCTGATCGAGCTGGCCAAGCGCGCCGAGCCGCTGCGGCGTGGACCGCTCTTTGATGTCGATACGACGAAACCAATCGCTTTCGATGCCATCACGCAATGGCTGCGGGCGACGATTGACACATAGGCAGGCGAAGCTTGCGCGCCTGAAATGATGATCCGCGCGCGACTTGTCCGCGGCGTGATTCACTCGTGCTCTTGATTTTGATGCTGGGAGCGGAAGCTCGCGCTGGATCGAGGTGACATGGATGACCACGCCCGAGCCTTGCTCCATCATCATCGGCAACAGGGCAGATCAAGCAGGGTTCATCGGCTTCGCGCGAGGATGATTTGGAACGACGGGAAGACCAAAGACGTTCGTGCATATTGCATCCGCCAGCCACAGGTCTAACGCTTGCTATTCTCAGTAGTTCGAGGCGTACCATGTTTCGCAACTCGGGCATCATTTCTCTGCCTCGTCCGCTTGAGCGTCGTGTGGACACTCTTGCCCAGTCGTTCATGCGCCAGCGGCTCGGATCTCAGATGGACTTCTCGACGCCGGAAGGCGAGCCGGCGCTGTTACCACCCAACTCGGTGTCCTGGCGCATTTTTAAGAACCCTGTTGCGGTGTTCATCGGCGGGGTAACGGCGGTGCTGCTCGAATTGGCAGAGCCGCGGGTTCGCGACGCCATTTGGCAGCACAGCAGCTTCCGCTCTCTCGCGCTCCGACGGTTACAGCGTACGGGCCTCGCTGCCTTGGTCACGGTCTACGGCCCCCGATCCAAGGCTAAGGCCATGATTGAAGATGTGGTCAGGATGCATGGGCGCGTTTCAGGTCGAACCAGCGAAGGCGAGCCATACCACGCCACCGACCCGGAGCTGCTGGACTGGGTGCAAGCGACGGCCGGGTTTGGTTTCATGGAGGCCTATCACATCTATGTGCATCGTCTGCATTTTTTCGAACGGGACGCGATGTTTGCTGAGGCTCGCCCCGTCGCACTTCTCTATGGGGCCGTCGGCGCGCCCACGTCTCAGGCCGAGCTTTACGCGCTGTTCGACGTGATGAGGCAAAGACTCGTCGCGTCGCCGATCGTCTCGGAGTTCCTGCAGATCATGGAAGAAGTTCCCGCCTTGCCGGGAGTTGCTCGACCCCTTCAGCGGCCGCTTCTGAAGGCGGCCGTCGAGATCCTACCCCAATGGGTCCGCAAGCGGTTGGAACTCGGCGACCGCTGGACCTTGAAGCCGTGGGAGCGTGCTGTTGTGAAGACGACGGCTGCAATTTGCGACAGCACCGCGCTTCATTCATCACCAGCCGTCCAGTCGTGCCGCCGCCTCGGCCTTTCCGAGAGCTATCTCTATCGCCGAACGGCATCCGAAAACCTACACAGAACCGGACAGTGTTCCTTGACCTAAATGTCAGGCCCGCGTCGTGCAGACGTTCAGCTTCTAGTTAACGCGTCTTGAAGGCACGAACTCGATAGCCCACTGGACGGTGGGGCGTGACGGAGGCCCGCCAAGCAGATGCGAACAAACTACCGGACGGCTGCCGGCAACAGTGAAGCCGTCGTACCGTCAAAACCGGCATGGGCCGGCTCGTGGCCGGAGCCGCCGCCCGAGATGACCGTGTAGCCCTTCTCGGTGACTGTCAAAGTCACGATCCTGATCCGCGGGTCAAAGAGCGCCTCCAGCAGCTGAGCGGGGCCCTCCGGTGCGACAAGAATATGGCCGATAGAACCGACTATCCGAAGGCTCGTCTGTTCATCTTGACGACTGACAACTGTGTACAAACCATCTTGGGGAGCAAGCGCGTCCCGCGTGTCCGAACTCCGGGGGAGGCTGCAATGATGCCCCAATCGAGTTGTCCCGCGGCCAAGCAATCACCGATAGATTGCCTGATGGGCCCTGTGGAAGTTGCCGATACCGAGATGCACATTCCGGGCGTCACACTCCGTCGATCGTACCGATGAATTTGGACACCGGCTGATGCGAGCGCCAAATTGGCGTAAGAACGACGATTTTCCATTGTATGCAGCTCAATCGAAATGGAGACCACCGTTCATGTCGATAACCTCACCCGTGATGAACCCGGCTAGAGGTGACGCGAGGAATGAAACGGTGTGGGCGACTTCTTGAGGTTCGCAAAATCGCCCGACCGGGATTTCATGGCTCAATCCTGCGACGCAGGAGCCATGATTCATGGCGCTGGCTTGCGTTGGGCTGTGCGCTTGGCGCGCGGAGAAGCGAGGGGGAAAGCCTTCCTGCTTCCCCGACGCGATCGGCAACTTGTCTGCAGCCGGACCGAACGATCGCAGCGACACTTGCCTGCTTGATATTTACACGGAATGAGGTTTGTTGGCGGAGTAACGAATTATTTGCCTGGATTGGCAAATAGACAGCCTATCCGTTTTCAAAGCGCCCTTTGGACAAGAGGAAATTCGATGACCGTTTCTCCAGACCCAAGCGACCAGGCTGACCTCGTATCAATCACCGCCGACATCGTTTCCGCCTACGTTTCGAACAATCCGCTGCCGGTCGGCGAGTTGTCGAAGCTGATCGGGGACACCTACGTCGCTTTGCAAGGGATCGGCACACCTGTCGCTTCGACCGCAGCCAAACTGGAGCCGGCGGTGTCGATCAAGAAGTCAGTGTCACCTGATTTCATCATATGCCTGGAAGACGGGAAAAAGTTCAAATCTTTGAAGCGGCATATTGGAACGCATTACAATCTGAGTCCGGACGAATACCGGCAGAAATGGAACCTGCCCTCCGACTATCCGATGGTGGCGCCGAACTACGCAGCCACCCGCTCGGCCCTGGCGAAATCAATAGGCCTGGGACGCAAGGCGGCAGCGCCAGAAACAGCTGCGGCAGAAAAACCAAAACGAGCTGCTCGCGCGGCAGCAGCGACAACAGCCGCAACGGCAGTCAAGTCGCCGGTGAAGAAGGCGCGCAAGACACCCGTCAAAGCGTAGCGCGCTGACCTGACAGAGGTGCCAGGCAATGCGGAACTTGAAATGGCGAAGCCCCGCCTTGCGATGGGGCTCCGTCGTAAGCCGAATCACTCTGCGGTGCGGCGGGACCAGATGAGCGAGAACTCGCCCTCGGGGGCGGTCTCGACCAGGCTCGCATAGATCGGAGCGGGGAAGCTGGGATCGTCGAGCTTGACGGAGTGATAGTCGCGGCCCTCGCGCGAGATCTTCTTCCATGCCGCCCCGAACTCGATGGCGCCGGCGAAGATGCGGAACTCCGGACCGTTTTCGTTGTCGCCGTCGGTCGGGGCGAACGTCACCGTTTTGACGTTGAGGTTGAGGGTCTTGACCGAGCCGGAGAAGCCGTTCGCGGTGCGCGAGAATGTGCCGATCGTAGCCATTGTGGTGGTTCCTTCTGTTTTCTCCGGCCGCGCTCATCGCGGCCTCACACGAGGGACCACTCGTCAAGCTGTGGTTCGAAGCTGCTGAGTGGCTCGGTTTTGGGAACGACGCCCCGCCGGATACGGGGCGTCGTATCGAAGGTGCTCAGTCGCCGTTGCGGCGATTCGGTCGTGACCAGATGAGGCTGTAGCCCTGGTCGTTCTCGTCCTCGACAAGGTTGGCGTAGATCGGAGCGGTGAAGCTGGGATCATCGAGCTTGAGACCCAGGTAGTTGCGGCCCTCATTGGACTGCTTGGACCAGGCGGCGCCGATTTCGATCCGGCCGACGAAGACCCGATGGCTGGGAGCGTTTTCGCCGCTGGAGCGCGTATCGGGAATGATACGGACCTTCTTGGCCTGGAGCGAGAGGGTGACGATCTCGCCGTTGAACTCGTTATCGCCGGACTGCTGGAAGTTACCGATGGTAGCCATTGTCGTTCTCCTGACTGGTTTGCTCGAAGCCGCCCTATGCGGCCCCGATAGCGGTCTTGAGGCGACGGTTTGGCCGACTGCATCCTATGGGCCGCAGCGTTAGCGGAGGACGGCGGCAGCCGAGCTTGTTGCCCCGCGAGGAATGCGGCAGGGCCGCAGGGGAAGAAGATCGGTGAAGCCGTTGCAGGTCAAGGCCGGGCCGGTGCCAGACCAGCCAGAGGAGAGGCCGTATAGGGAGGTCCCCAGCATCAATTTCACGAGAACGACGCTGGTTATCGGTCCTTCTGCCGTGCATTCGGCACAAGCGGTGCGATCCGTCCCGCTACATGAACCTGAGGTCTGAGCCCATTTCCTGATCCGCGCTGATGCACGTATCAACCTCACATCCGGTCGCCGCCCGCACGGCTGCACCATAATCCCGCCTGCGGCGGCAAGGGCTCAGGAGGACGAGACCAGTCTCGATGACGCGTCAAAGCCATGCCGCAATGCGGTCGTCCACCTGGTTCCGGCGGGGCCGATCAGGCCCTGGCCGAACTGGAATGCGGTCAGATCGTCATGGTCTCACAAACGCTCCTTCCTTGCGGGTGGCGGAGGAGTTGTGTGGCCTCATGAGGGTTGAACGAATGCTTCGGGCAAGTTTGCATGCCAGCTCCGCCGACTGAACCAAGTCCGGAGATTCCATATCGACGCTTGGGTTGGACGCTCGCGCCAGCCGGAACCAACTGCCACGACGAGCGGTTTACCAATCGAAGGGACTGCAATGGATGCAGGATAATGGAATTTTTGGAAATGGAACTGGCGAGAGCCCGACAGCGGCTCAACGGAGCGGAGCTTTCCCTTAAACGTGCGAATGAAATGCTGGATGAAGACTGCGGCGTCGGCATCAATATCGCGCTGTGCAGCAGGATACGAGCTGCGCAACGGCGCGTGGTGGAGGCCAGATCGCGGTTGACGAGGATCGATCCCCACCAGCGCTGACGGAGTTCGCACAGGTTGAACCATCCGGGCCCTGAAAGCCTTTGGATCCGCCGCTGCTCCATGTCGTCACGGCTAGCGCCTCAGACCGCGCAGCAATATGTGATGGCCGGCCTCTCATTCGTCACGGCCCTCCGCCCAGCTCTTTGCGAGCGTAAGGTCGGACAGCGGAACGAAAGCCGGATTCGCGAATTCTAGCGCTAGACAATTGGAATTGTCGCCCATGAGGCTCGCGACCCTCCACCTTGAAACTGCGAGATACGGCGATGTATATCGCGCCGCCAGGCTCGCGCGACTGACGCGGCAAATGATCCGGCACATCAAGCGCACTGACACTTCGGCTCAAAAAGTCGAGCAAGCGCTGGCTAGGTTGGCCGAAGTAAACGCGCCCATGGGCCGGCTCATGCTGCATCAGTAAGGCCGCCACGCTCATGCCCGCCTCCGCATCGGCATGATGTGCGGCGGGTTGTTCGGTTACTGCATGTGGCGTTCCCTCCACATCCGTTTCGCAATGCCGGGGATGGCACTGATGATCGTGGCGATCGGGCGCTCGCTGCCCAGTCGAGTAGATCGAGGGCTGGGTCATGATTTCGTTTCTTCGTGCTGCATCACTCCGCTGGTCCTTAATCGGTTGTTCTTTGCGAGACTTATGTAACATCGTGCCAGCGCCGTTCAGCGCATCGTTGCCGCCACGGCCTCGGATGATGTCGGCGACATCGAAAGAGCCGAGCCGTTGGTGCAGCCCAGTTCGCTGCTACGGTCAATGATCCTGGTCGGCGGCAGACTTAAAAGCGCTGAAGGGTGGCTAGAATGTATCTCCACGCACCTACGAGAACGTCTTCCCCTTTCCGGGTGACTTTACGGCTTCCTCATCATCGTCCGACTCGTACTTTCGAGTTCGTGACGCTGGATCCTGGGTGCTGTCAGGCCGCATGCCGGCGATAGCAAAAGAACGCCCCCTCAATAGTGGGTCTTGCGATGTAGCGGTCTCCCACCCTCAAATTCCAAACAATTCTCTGTTGGAATACAGCGCGCTCTGAAGCCCAGGATGGCGCCGAAAGCTGTTTGCTGGGCCGTGCGCCAAATCAGCCGAATTGCTCTCTAGAAAGCCGTTCTTCTCCATACCTCTGTGCTACGCTATTGAGCACACAGGTTGGCGATCTCAATGAATTCAAGTGCTTGGCGCATAGCGCCTAGCATCGAGTTTGCGGCCTGCTGCGCTGGAGCGAGAGAACCCGACGACGAACGCGAACGCCCATCGACAGGTTTGAGAGATTTTGCTCCAGTGAGAGTATGATCCACGCCGCATAGACCGGTGTTATTTCCCCTGGCGATTCTTCCAAGAGATCGCGTCCTCAAGCCGGTCGTCACCCCAGAAAATCTCCTTGCCGACGACGAAAGTCGGCGAGCCGAAAATGCCGAGGCTCTTGGCTTGGTTCGTCGCGTCAACAAGCCCCGCCACGGCTTCTTCCGCGTCCGCGCGTGCCAGCACATCCTCCACATCGGCGCCGGCCTCCGTGATACTCTGGCTGATGTTCGGCTCATTTCCGGCAGGAAGTCCTTCTTCGATCCATCGCCTGTAGCTTGCCCGGACATAGGCGGGACACCAGCCTTCTGCTGCCCCCACGATCGCTACACGGTTCGCCCGTTCCAGCTCCGCTAGAGGGTACGGCGCCGGGAGCTTCGGCGAGAGCCCGCGCATTTGCGAGCGCCGCTCGATGTCCCTCCACATATAGGCGGCCTTTGCCGGCTTGTTCACAAAGGGGACGTTGTTCATCTCGATCATCACCACCCGCACATTGAAGGGTTTCCAGACGAAACGAACGCCAGTCTGCTTCTCGACCTGCTCGATGCGCATGACCGACAGGTATGTGTAGGTGCTGCCTATTGAGAACCAGAAGTCGATGATTGGCATTACCTAAAACTCCAGAGCATGACCCGCCTTGTCGCCAGCGAGGTGTGCTCCCAACGCGGCGATCCCGCTCCCGACATTAAGGCAGGCCTGGCTTCATTGCCATTGTGGTTACCAATACGTCACCGGAAACCTGCGAGGCCAGGAAATTGCGAGCGTCGCGTATGTCCCGAGAGAACTCTGCATCTGCAAAGGGAACCAGGAGTTGCTCCAGCATCGAGCAGGGATAGAGCCCAGGGCTGGCCTCGTGTGCGAAACGCGCGAGATCTGTCGCGGCTCGAAGTTCCAACATTCGGGCGTCCTGCTGCCGCGCAACCTCCATTGCGGCGAGGAGGCTGGTTTCCACCCGGGAGAGGTCCGGCTGTGGTTGCTTCAGTGCCACCAGGCCATCGAGCCGATGAAGTTCAGCCAGCCAGAACTGCTCGCCCGACCGGCCAACGAAGGCGAAACCTTCCCGCACCGCAGCCTCTGCTGCCACCGTATTGCCGGCCTTCAGAAGGCATTCGGCAAGCTGCGCGACGAACACTGACTCGAATAGGTGAGCGTCGCGCGTTCGATTGGAATCGAGCGCCTGACGGATCGTCGCTATGTTCTCGTCGGTTGGCTCGCGCCGGGCTCGCACACATGCATGGCATAGAACGCCGTTTCGCTTCAGGTGCTCGACCTTCCGTTCGCCGCAATAGGTGACGAGCGCAACAGCATCGCTCTCGCAAGCGTCGAGATTGCCGAACAGAAATTGTGGCCGCACGATCGTGTAGAAGTTGCCTGCCGCGACGGTGTGAGCGTTGCCATGATTTAACAGCTCTGACCGCACCTGTTCACTGGATTTCGCGACGCCCTCGTACTGTCCCAGCAGAGCTAACGCCATTGTCTTCCAGTACAGGACGTTCAGGCCGGGGTCGATGCCAAACCAGGAGCTCAACACCTTCTGGCGGTCGGGGTCACGATATCTTTCAGCCGACTGCAGACTTTCCAGAGCCTCGCGAGAACGTCCGGTCAGGACCTGGGTCGTCCCGAGAAGCCGATAGGCGACCAACTTGAATGTCGGGTCGACCTGGCGGTCCGCAAACTCTACAATCTGCCGCGCTAGGGCGAACGCATCCTCCATCTTCCCCGCGAAATAGCTGCTCGCGCAAAGGCCATGCAGAACCGAGAAGCGTTGCAAGTCGGAACCGACGCCTGCGTCAAGCAGTGATTTGGCACTAGAGCCTTTCACGTTTTGATGGAAGCGTAGCCGGCGTTTGCGAAGTAGTTGTTGCATTCGGTTGCCTCGATCGTTTCAACGAGGTGGCCGATGTGGCGC
>NZ_JAMYOZ010000056.1:0-17605 GCF_040320095.1 Mesorhizobium sp. M0800 | reverse complement strand
CCGGTTCCGCCCCCCCCGCCCCCCCCCCCCGCCCCGCGCGGGCCGCCCCTCGCCCCGCCGCCTCCTACACCAACCCCCCCCCGCCGGCGCCCCCCCGCCCCCCCCGCGCCCGTCTTTAGCCCCCACGAAGTCTTGGCACCCCCCGAAGTCTTGGCACCCCCCGCAAACGGCAATTCGAAATTGAGCGGCGCCATCACCGCACGTCCGTTGACGAGCTTGCCGTCGATGAGGTTCATCGGCGGCGAGCCGACGAAGCTTGCCACGTAGGTGTCGCGCGGATTGTTATAGATCTCGTACGGCGTGCCGGTCTGGACGATGCGGCCATGGTTGAGCACGCCGACCTTGTCACCCATCGACATCGCCTCGATCTGATCATGCGTCACGAACAGGAAGGTGGCGCCAAGCTGCATCTGCAGGTTCTTCAATTCGGTGCGCAGCGCCTCGCGCAATTTGGCGTCGAGCGCCGACAACGGCTCGTCCATCAGGAATACCCGCGGCTTGCGCACGATGGCGCGACCGATCGAGACGCGCTGCATCTCGCCGCCTGAAAGCCTGTCGGTCTTGCGGTCGAGCAGATGCTCGATCCTCAGCGTCCTGGCCGCGCGGTCGACACGATCCTTGATCTCGGCATCGGGCAGCCGGCGGATCTTCGGCTTCAGCGGAAATTCGAGGTTCTGGCGCACCGTATAGCGCGGGTACAGCGAATATTGCTGCAGCACCAGCGCCACGTCACGCTCGGCCGCGCCCCAGTCGGCGACATCGACGCCGTCGATGAAGACCTGGCCTTCGCTCGGTTTTTCCAGGCCGGCAATCATGCGCAGCGTCGTCGTCTTGCCGGCGCCGGTCTCGCCAAGCAGGACGAAGAACTCGCCATCGGCGATGTCGAGATCGAGCCCGGTCAAGGCGGTGTGGTTGCCGAATTTCTTCGAGATGTTCTTGAGCTGGATGTGGGCCATCAGAGTCTCACTCCCAGCGATTTGCCGCTCGCCGTGTCGAAGAAATGCGCCTGGCTGGGATCGATTCTGACGAAGACTCTTTCGCCGGGGCCGCCGATGAAGCCGCTCTTGGTGCGCGCACGCAGCATCTTGGAGCCGACCTTGAGGTCGACGATGTCGAAGGACCCGAGCGGCTCGACGATCTGCGTCTCCACCGGCAAGAATCCCTCGGCGGCTTCGCGGCGGACGAGGACGCCTTCCGGCCGGATGCCGAGCGCGAGTTGGCTGCCGGCATGGCCGTTGAGCTTCGACAGCAAGGCGCGCGGGAATTCGAAACCGGCGGCCGCATCGCCGACCGTGACCGAGGCCGATGAGGCTTTCTCGGTCACCGAAGTGTCGGCGACGTTCATCACCGGGCTGCCTACAAATTGCGCGACGAAAAGATTCGCCGGATGCGAATAGACCTCGTCCGGCGAGCCGACCTGCTGCAGCACACCTTCATGCATGATGACGATGCGGTCGGCGAGGCTCATCGCCTCGATCTGGTCGTGGGTGACGTAGATGCTGGTCGAGCCCTGCTTGATGTGCAGCCGCTTGATCTCGGCCCGCATCTCCTCGCGCAGCTTGGCATCGAGCGCCCCGATCGGCTCGTCCATCAGCATCGCCTTCGGCCGCCGCACCAAGGCTCGGCCGATCGCCACGCGCTGCATGTCGCCGCCCGACAGCGCCGACGGTTTCTTGGCGAGGAGATCGCTGATCTGCAGCTTCTTGGCGACCGAGCGCACCTCGCTGTCGATCTCGGCCTTGCTCTTGCGCGTCGCCCTGAGCGGAAAGGCGATGTTCTCATAGACGCTCATATGCGGATAGAGCGAGAACGACTGGAAGACCATGGCGATATCGCGATCGGCGGCCTTGAGGTGCTGGACCGGCTTGCCGTCGATGAGGATGTCGCCGCCGTCGATCGTCTCCAGCCCGGCAATCGCCCTGAGCGTCGTCGTCTTCCCGCAGCCCGACTGGCCGAGCAGCACGATGAACTCGTTGTCGTCGATCTTCAGGTTGAGGTCCTTGATGACCTGGACGGCGCCGAAATATTTCTGGACGCCTCGAAGCTCGATCTGGGTCAATGCTGTGCCCCCGGATTTGCCCCTTGCTCGGTGCCGGCCTTCTCCTCCGGCGCGATCTTGGAGGTGATGTTGAAGCCGATCAGGCCGATCAGGATGATGGTCACGCCATAGCTGTGCAGCAGCATGTTCCACGGCTGGCAGAGCGCGATGATACCGAGCACCATCAGCACCTGGCTGCCCGGTTCGAGATATTTCTGGTTGATGTCGCGAAAGCTCATTTGCGGATCGCTCCAAACGACATGCCGCGCAACAGGTGGTTGCGGAGCAGGAAGGTGAAGATCGCGACCGGCAGCAGGAACAGGAAGGTTCCGGCGGCAATCACCGTCCAGTCCGGCAGGCCGGAACCGATCTGGCTGGGGATGAAGGGCGGTGCTGTCTGGGCACGGCGGCTGGTCATGATCAGTGCGAAGGCATATTCGTTCCACGCCGTGATAAAGCAGAACACGGCGGTGGCGGCGATGCCGGTGGCGGCCTCGGGCAGCACGATCTTGAAGAAGGCCTCCATGCGCGTATAGCCGTCGACAAGGGCCGCCTCCTCATACTCCTTGGGGATCTCGTCCATGAAGCCCTTCATCAGCCACACCGAGAAGGACAGGTTGAAGGCGGTGTAAAGGATGATCAGGCCGATATGGGAATCGTTGAGGCCGACCGCCCGGTACATCAGGAACATCGGAATGGCGACGACCACCGGCGGCAGCATGCGTGTCGACAGGATGAAGAACAGTAGGTCCGCCTCGCCTTTTACCTTGAAGCGCGAGAACCCATAGGCGGTGAAGGTGCCCATGCCGACGGCCAGGACGGTCGAGGTTATGGCAACGATCAGTGAGTTCATGAAACGGCTCGGATAGCCCGACCACTGCACCTGGCCCTTGCCATCGCGCACGATCTTTTCGCCCCCATTGAAGACGACGCGCTCCCACCACGGCGCAGCCGCGTACTCCTCCGGCGACGGCGGGCTGCGCAGTTGCGAACGCTTGGTGAACAACTTGACGAAGGGCGATATCTCCGGCTGGAAAACCACCGTCGGCGGAATGGTGGTGGCGAGGTTGCGCGGCTTGAACGCCGTCGAGGCGATCCAGTAGATCGGCGCCAGGAAGATGATCGTCACCAGCAGGACAGCGACGATGGCGACCCGGTTGAAGGTGATTTCGGAAGAAGTGCGGACTGCGGCCATCTCAGCGCTCCTTCACCTTGTTGAGGTATTTGACATAGATGTTGGTGATCGCCAGCACCATGATCAGCACGATGTAGGCGAGCGCGCAGGAACGCCCGGTCTGCCATTCCTGGAACGCCATCTTGTAGAGCCGGATCGAGATCAGCTCGGCCGTCGGCTGGCTGGTCAGGATATAGGCGAGGTCGAAGGTCTTGAACGCCTCCATGGTGCGGAAGATGACCGCGATCATCAGGATCGGCGCAACCAGCGGCAGCGTTATGCGGAAGAAGGTGTAGAACGGCCCGGCCCTGTCGATCGCGGCTGCCTCGTAGAGATGCTTGGGCACGGCCGACAGGCCGGCCAGCGACAACAGCATGACGAAGGGCGACCACATCCAGATGTCGGTCAGCGCGACCGCATAGAGCGCCATTTTCGGATTCGACAGCCATTCGAAGGTGCCGAGGCCCAGCGCATAATTGATGATGCCGAAGGACGGATCGTAGAGCAGCTTCCAGAACAGGCCGACGACGGCCATCGACAGCATCATCGGCAACAACAGGAGCGTCGTCAGCAGGCCCTTGAGCGGAATGTCGCGATTGAGCAGCATGGCCACGCCGAAGCCGACGAGCAGCTGGCCGGCGACCGAGATGATGACGTATTTTGCGGTGATGGCGAAGTTGGACCAGACATAGGGATCGCTGAGAAGGTCGCGGTAGTTTTGCAGCCCGACGAAATTCGCCGCCGCGCTGGTCGAGGCGCGGAAATCGGTGAACGAATAGCCCAGCGAATAGATCAGCGGGAAGATGTTGAAGACGATCAGAAACAGGATCGTCGGGATGATGAAGAGATTGCGGATCGAAATGTCGCTTAGACCGCGAGCGGCGGCCCGCGAGGACCTGTCCAGCGTGGTGATCATCGTGGTCGCCAAGACTCTGCTCCCGGTTCAAAAATCAGAAAAAGAAACGGAGGAGGCACGAACGCCCCCTCCGTGAAACTTCATACTTATTGGCCGCGGCCGTATTTCTTGAAGGTCGCGTTCCAGTCGGCTGCCAGTGCGTCCAGCGTCTCCTTGGCGGTGCCTTCGCCGCCGATCATGTAAGGATAGATGCGCTGGTTGAGCTGCTGCAGCAGTTCCGCATATTCCGGAACCGCCCAGAAGTCCTTGACCTTGAACATGGTCTCGTAGAACGCCTTGTTGTAGGGCGTGGCGTTCTGGAATTCGGGCGACTTGAGCACGGCGGCACTGCAGGTGTAGCCGCCGAGCGCTGCCCATTTCTTCTGGGTCTCGTCCTTGATGAACCATTCCAGGAACTTCGTCGCCTCTTCCTGCTTCTGCGAGTAGGAAACGATGGAGATGCCCTGACCGCCGAGTGCGGCGAACTGGTCGCCGCCAGGTCCGGCTGGATTGGCGAAGAAGCCGGTGTTCTTGGCGTTCGGGTTCGACGCCTCGTTGATCAACGAGGGGAAGAACGCGAAGTAGTTCATGCTCATCGCGGCCAGGTTTTCAGTGATCGCCTGGTTGTCCTCGACGAAGAACGACTTGGCCCAGCCCGGAGGCGTGAACTTGTAGAGTTCCTTGTAGGCGTCGAGCGCCGCGATCGCCTTGTCGGAGTTGATGAAGCCATCGACCTTGTAGGTCTTATAGTCACCCAGCTCGCCGCCGAAGGAGAACAGCGCGTTTTCGAAGCCCATCGCCATCGCGTCATAGGAATTGTCGGTGTAGATGGCGATGCCGTATTTTTTCTGGTCCGGCCGGTAGAAGAATTCGGCGATGTCGCGTAGCGCCTTGAAATCCTTCGGCACGTCGAGATCGTAGCCATACTTGGCCTTGAAGGCTTCCTTTTCCTTGGGGTCTTCGAACCAGTCCTTGCGATAGGACCAGCCGACGGCGTCGCCTTCGAGCGGAATCGCCCAGTACTTGCTGCTGCCGCCCGGATATTCGGCATAGTATTTCACCGTGGCCGGTGCCATCACTTCACCGACCTTGTGCTTGTTGAAGAAGTCGGTCAGGTCGACATAGTGGCCACCGGTCGAGCCGGCACCGAGCCATTGCGAGTCGCCGACGACCATATCGTAGGCGTCGCCATGGGCGTTGAACTCGGTGAAGGCCTTGGTCTGGAAGTCGGGCCACGGTGTGGTTTCCACCGTGATCTTGACGCCGGTTTCCTTCTCGTACTCGTTGCCGAGTTCCTGCAGGTAATTGGCCGGATCCCATTCCGCCCAGAAGATTGTAAGTTCCTTTTCCTGCGCGTAGACGGACGTTCCGCAGGCGAGCACTAGGCCGATACCAGCAAGCAAGCTGGTCATTGTCTTGCGCATAATGATTTCCTCCCTTGTGCGCATTCTACCGCGTCATGCGAGCCGGCGGCGAGGCCGGCCCTGGTAGTCCTCCCGTGACGGCACCGTTCCGGTTTTTGAGCCTCCTCGTTCGACCGAAACGGATCTTAGCCTTCACCCTTTGATCCGCTTTATTTGTCCTGATCTGGTATTACCAATTTCAGACGAACGTCAAGCTCTTTCTTGGACGGTGGCGGACACGCAGACAAGTTGGCTTCTGCGATATCTGCCTGTTTTCCCTGAATTTTCCTACTCCTTGATACATAAGTGCCTTACTTGGGCCGCTGCATCGCTAGTAGCACAAATGGTCAGGCTGAAAATCTGGTCGAACCAGATTGGCCTCATCTAACGGCCCTCGTCGGCGCGATCCCGTCACCTTCAGCCATCGATTCCGTCACCGCCGCACGCACCAGTGCGCCGGCCGCCCATTGCGCAACCGACATCATACTGCGGCTATCCAATCCCCATATATCCTTTAAAACGATCAGCACCTCAACACCGAAGATCAATGACAGCGCCTGCGCGAGCCGCTTGAATTCGCGCGGCGGCAACCGGCCTTTGAGTGGCGCGATCGCATCTTTCAAAAGATCGACGCGATGGCCGCGCGTGAAGGCAGGTTCGCCGTCAAGCGTGCCTGCCTGTCGCTGCGCCCACTGGTCGAGCGACAGTTTCAGCGCCGCCTTGAACGTCGCTTCGAAGACCTCGATGCGCGGCATGGCGGTCTCGAACAGCTCGGCGACCCGGCGCTCGGGATCGGCAGAGCTCGATTTCCACGTAAGGATCGGCCCAAGCCCCTCATCGACCACCGCCTGCACCAACGCCGCCTGGCTCGGAAAATACCGATAGGCGGTGGCGCGCGAGACCTCCGCTGCCTCCGCCACCTCGCTGACGGAGGGCGTGGCGCCCGCCTGCATCAGCTTTGTCGCCGTCTCAAGCATGAGACGCCTGGTGCGCGCGCGGGCCCCGCGCTCTACTTGGGGGTTCGGCCCTTGGCTGGCATCGTCGTCCATTGCCGCTTGTTGACGTGAGACATTCATGTCAATACGATACGCGTGTCTCAAAAAATTGCAATGGCCCTTCGCGCCGTCGAACGGCCGGGCAAAAAGGGGCGGCAGCGCCGAGCACGCCCAAGACCGGGGAAACGCGATGAAACGCATCTATGTGGTGGGCACCGCCGACACCAAGGGCGAGGAACTCGCATTTCTGGCCGATGCGGTCGCGGCTACCGGCGCTTCGATTGCCCGTGTCGACATCGGAACACGCGGCGCGACCGTGCCGGTCGATGTTTCGGCAGACGAGGTCGCCAGCCACCATTCCGAGGGTCGCAATGCCGTGCTCGGCGTCGACGATCGCGGCACCGCGGTGGCGGCGATGGCTGCCGCCTTTGCCCGGTTTGTCCAGTCGCGCAGCGATATTGCCGGGATTATCGGCATTGGCGGCGGTGGCGGCACCTCGATCATCACCGCAGGCATGCGCACGCTGCCGCTCGGTCTGCCCAAGATCATGGTTTCGACGTTGGCCTCGGGTGACACCGCGCCTTACGTCGACGTCTCCGACATCGTCATGATGCCGTCGGTGACCGACATGGCCGGCCTCAACCGGCTTTCGCGTGTCGTGCTGCACAATGCCGCCCAGGCGATATCAGGCATGGCGACAAAGCCGGCGCCGCCGCCCGAGGGCAAACCGTCGCTCGGCCTCACCATGTTCGGCGTTACCACGCCATGCGTGACCGCGATCGCCGATGAGCTTCGTTCGACTTATGACTGCATGGTCTTTCATGCCACCGGCACCGGCGGCCGCACCATGGAAAAATTGGCCGACAGCGGCCTGTTGTCAGGCGTCATCGACATCACAACGACCGAAGTCTGCGACTTGGTGCTTGGCGGCGTGCTGCCGGCGACCGAAGATCGCTTTGGCGCCATCGCCCGCACCGGGCTGCCTTATGTCGGCTCGGTCGGCGCGCTCGACATGGTCAATTTCTGGGCGCCGCCGACAATTCCGGAACGCTATCGCGGCCGGCTGTTCTATGAGCACAATCCAAACGTCACACTGATGCGCACCACTGCCGACGAAAGCAGAACGATCGGCGAATGGATCGGTACAAGGCTGAGCCTCTGCCAGGGTCCGGTTCGTTTCCTCATTCCGGAGAAAGGCGTGTCGGCGCTCGACATTGAAGGCGGCGCCTTCTTCGACCCTGAAGCCGATGCCGTTTTGTTCGAGGCGATCGAGCGTACCATCAAACCCGCCAAAACGCGGCGCGTGCTGCGCCTGCCGCTTCATATCAACGACCCCGAATTCGCCTGGGCTGCCACAACGGCCTTCCTCGACATCGCCAGACAGTGAGACACCAAGACATGGCCGCCATACCGCGCAAGAAAATCCTGGAGAAATTCCGCAAGATGATCGCGGACGGCGTGCCGATCGTCGGCGGCGGTGCCGGCGCCGGCCTGTCGGCCAAGGCAGAGGAAGCCGGCGGCATCGACCTGATCATCATCTACAATTCCGGCCGCTACCGCATGGCCGGGCGCGGCTCGGCCGCCGGCCTGCTCGCCTATGGCAACGCCAACGAGATCGTCAAGGAAATGGCCTACGAAGTGCTGCCGGTAGTGAAGAAGACGCCGGTGCTGGCCGGCGTCAACGGCACCGATCCCTTCGTCATCATGCCGCTGCTTTTGGCCGAGTTGAAGACGATGGGCTTTTCCGGTGTGCAGAACTTTCCGACCATCGGACTGTTCGACGGCCAGATGCGGCAGAGTTTTGAAGAAACCGGCATGGGCTTCGGGCTCGAGGTCGACATGATCGCCGAGGCTCACAAACTCGACCTGTTGACCACGCCCTATGTCTTCAACCCAGACGAGGCGCGCGCCATGACGACAGCTGGCGCCGACATCGTCGTCGCCCATATGGGGGTGACCACCGGCGGCTCGATTGGCGCGACATCGGCTAAATCGCTGGACGACTGTGTGAGCGAGATCGACGCCATCGCCAAAGCGGCACGCTCAGTGCGCGAGGATATGATCCTGCTTTGCCATGGCGGGCCGATCTCGATGCCGGACGACGCCAGATATATTCTCGAGCGCTGCAAGGGCCTGCACGGGTTCTATGGCGCCAGTTCGATGGAGCGGCTGCCGGCGGAAGCCTCGATCGCCAGGCAGACGGCGGATTTCAAGGCCGTTACGTTCGGCGCTGCGTAGAGACCAGCAAAAAGAAGGGTGGGACGATGACCGACAACAGCAAGGTATTCGTATATCCAAAAGACGTCAGCGCCTTCGGCTTCGACTGGGGCAGGCTGTCGCTGACGGTCGCTCCCGAAGTGAACGGCGCAAAGCGATTTTCCGGTGGTGTCGTCGACCTACCGTCAGGCAAAGGCCATACGCGTCATAACCATCCGGGTGCGGAGGAGATCATCTTTGTCATCTCAGGCAATGGCGAGCAGATGGTCGAAGACGAGAAAGGCAACCCGGTCGTCGAGAAAGTCGGCCCCGGCTGCACCATCTATGTGCCGGAAAGCCGCTTCCACTCGACGCTCAATACCGGCGACGGGCCGATGCAGCTTTTCGTCGTCTATTCGCCGGCCGGGCCGGAACTGGCGTTGCGGGAGTTGCCGGATTTCAGGTTGATCCCGCCGGGCAGATAATGTCACAGGCTGAGGCCAATCTTCATCGCACGAGCGACCCTTGCTAGGTTGTTAGTATCGCTCCCCAGAGCGAGCCTATCCGGCAAAGTGGGGACATCGCGCTCTGATCGGAAAGCATCCGGCGAAGGTAAGCGCGCCACCCAATAGGACAAACAGTTTTCCGCTGCCTCTGGACCAAGCTGCCAGAGTACAAATCGAACAGCATTTTCAGGGAACATGAAGCCCGGAACTTCAGAACATGCGACCTGTTCGGCTAGTTTGCGCGGAACGTCGAAACGTTCGAAGAGCGGCAGGACAGTCGTTTGGATGTTGGCAACGATGTTCGCGATTTCAGCCTGGCGGGTATGCGGGTTTGCGATGTTCCATGTCCGCCAATGATGCGGGGTTCGCAAATTGCCAAGCTGTCCACCGGCGACCCAATCGCTGGCACTGGCGGGCCAAGCGCTTCGCTCGTCCCACTCCTTTATTGCCTTGCTGTAGACCGACGCATGCACGACGAGTTCGACGTACTCGCCGCCGACGTTCAGATAGTTTGATTGAAAGGAGATTTTGAATGCCCAGTCGCCGGCCCGACGACTCGCATGAGGACCGCTTTTCGCAAAGCGGAACCCAATCGGTTCGAACTCCATGGAGATCTGCTCGCACCCGTCGATAAAGACCTGCTTGGGCAGTTCGCGTTCCATATCGGCAAATGCTCGCTGGCGTGACCAATTATTTGCTCGGACGAGGTAATCTCAAGAACGGGCTAGGTAACCAGCGCCTAAGCCGCCCCCGCCCCTGTTCCAGCCCCGGCCCCGATCGCCGAACATGACGTAACCGGCATCGGTCACCGCCACCGTGTCCTCCAGCTTGATGAAGCCGCGCGTCGGGTGGAGCATGGTCGTCTCGACCGAAAGCACCATGTTCTTCTCCAGCGGCTTTGCGGCATAGGTGCCTTCATAGGTCACCGGATGGTTGGTCATCAGGAACGGCGCTTCATGCGTGATCAGCCCCATGCCATGCGCGAAGAAATCAGTATAGGCCGCAACCTTGGATTTCTTCAGAACGCCTTCGGCATGAGAAATCATGTCACCGCCCAGCGTGCCCGCCTTGACCTTGGAGAAGGCCGCCTGCTGCACTGTCTCGATCTCGGCCAGCAGATCCTCGAGTTCGGCGTCAGGGTCGCCCAGCACGCCCATGCGGCAAAGATCGCCGATATAGCCGTGGTAGTTGCCGCCGGAATCGATCGACATCACCTCGCCCTTCCTCCACGCCTGCGGCGAGGCGGCGCGGTTGTGGCTGGAGCCTAGCGTCAACAGGCAATATTCGAAATGCGCGCCGCGATTGGTCTCCTCGCGCCTGAGCTGTTCGATGATCTCGCTCTTGGTCGTGCCTTCGCGTGCCCAGCCGATGGTCGCCAGCATGGAATCGGTGATCAGCTCCGAAGCGATGCGCAGCTTTTCCAGCTCCGCCTCGGTTTTGATTGCCCGCATGCGCTCCAGCATATCAGTCGCATCGATCAGCTTGGCATCCGGCAGCGCGTTGCGGATCAGCATATAGGCGTCGGACGGCAGGAAGGCGGGCTCGATGCCGATGCGGGCATTGCCCTTGCCGATCTTTCGCAAATGCTCGACCGCCAGATTGGCGGCATCGAGCGTACCCCAGCAGGCGGCATGCAGTGTCGGCGTCCAGAACGGATGATTCTGGTGCTCGCCGCCTTCCATGCGGTTGCCGATATAGGCGGCATGCTCCGGCCCACCTTTCTCATAGACGACGACAGGCAGATAACGGCTGTGGCCGATTGCATCCATGGCGGCGAAGAAGATGAACTTGTAGCCGCCAAGCAGATATTGCGTGTTGTGCTTGGAGGTGGCGAGCAGCACGTCGATGCCGGCCTCCTCCATCAGCCCGTCCACCCTGGCCTGGTCGAACGGCACGCTGCCGACGGCATTCTTGCCTGGGGCAATGTTCATGTCTCTCTCCCTGAAATCCCTTAGCCGGCCGCTCGCCGGCACCGGCTTTTCCGGCTCTGAACCTCGGCTATGCTTAAATCTGCATCATTTTGCCCGATCTGGTCCAGCCAGAACGGGCGAACCAGCCCCAAAAGCTGCTCCACCTGCTGCACTTTACTCCAGTCTGGTCCTGCTAGAACCGCGCGTCGAACCGTTTTCTGTACAACTGGTCCAGCGGACGGAAATTTCAAAGCCACGTAGAGATGCGCCAATTCCGTCTTTGGCGAAACCCCGCACAAGGCCCATAATCAGCTTTGCAGGATGCTTACGAGCGTCCGAGGGGTACGGCGGACCCGGCGGGTCCGCGGAGAGGACGGAGTTCGATCATGCCAGAGTTCACCATTTCCAGACGTACAATGCTGGCCGGTTCGGCATTGCTGTTGGCCTCAACCGCCATGCCGACGATCGGCTCGGCGCAGACGCCGAGAAAGGGCGGACGACTGGTTGTCGCCGCCGATTCCGAGCCGCGCAATCTCAATCCGGCGATTGTCGCCTCGAACGGCGTCTTCTTCATTTCGAGCAAGATCGTGGAAACCTTGGCCGAGGCCTCCTTCGGCGGCAAGGACGGGCTCGATCCGCGCCTGGCGCTCAGCTGGGAAGGTGCCGCCGACGGCCTGTCGGTGACGTTCAAACTGCGCGAGGGCGTCAAATGGCATGATGGGAAGCCATTCACCTCAGCCGATGTCGCCTTCTCGGCGCTGCAGGTCTGGAAGCCGCTGCAGAATCTCGGCCGCACCGTGTTCAAGGATCTGGAGGCGGTCGACACGCCGGACGAAGCCACCGCCGTGTTCAAATTCGCCAAGCCGACACCGTTCCAGCTGATCCGCAACGCCTTGCCGGCGCTGAGCAGCGTGGTGCCCAAGCACATCTACGAGACCGGAAAGATCGAGGACAACCCGGCCAACAACGCCCCGGTCGGCACCGGACCGTTCAAATTTGCCGAACACAAGCCCGGCGAATATTACCGGCTGGAGAAGAACACCGATTATTGGGGCAAGGACGAGCCCTATCTCGACGAGATCATCTATCAGGTGCTGCCGGACCGCACGTCGGCGGCCAGCGCCCTGGAAGCCGAAGAGATCCAGCTCGCCGCCTTCTCCGCCGTGCCCCTGGCCGATCTCGACCGCATCTCCAAAGTGCCCGGTCTCAAGGTGATCACCAAGGGTTATGAAGGGCTGACCTACCAGCTCGTCGTCGAGATCAATCATCGCCGCAAGGAGCTGGCCGACCTGAAAGTACGCCAGGCGATCGCTCACGCCATCGACAAGGATTTCGTCGTCAAGACGGTATTCCTTGGCTATGCCGCCACCGCCACTGGCCCGGTGCCGAAAAACGACCCGCAATTCTACACCGCCGACGTGCCGACCTACGCCTTCGACGTCGCCAAGGCCAACGCCTTGCTTGACGAGGCCGGCTACAGCCGGGGCGATGACGGCAAGCGCTTTTCACTGAGGTTGCTGCCGGCGCCTTACTTCAACGAAACCAAGCAGTTCGGCGACTATCTGCGCCAGGCGCTCGCCGCCATCGGCATCGACGCCCAGCTGGTCAACAACGACTCTGCCGCGCATATCAAGGCTGTCTACACCGACCACGCCTTCGACCTTGCGGTCGGGCCGCCGGTGTTCCGCGGCGATCCGGCGATCTCGACCACCATCCTGGTGCAGAGCGGCATTCCCGACGGCGTGCCCTTCTCCAACCAGGGTGGCTACAAGAATGCCGATCTCGACGCCCTGATCGCCAAGGCATCGGAGACGCTCGACACCGCCGCCCGCACTGAACTCTACAAGGAGTTCCAGAGAAAAGTTGCCGCCGACCTGCCGCTGATCAACGTCGCCGAATGGAGTTTCATCAGCGTCGCCCGTGATACGGTCAACAACATCGCCAACAACCCGCGCTGGGCGGTATCGAACTGGGCGGACACTTGGCTGGAGGGGTAAGAAAGTCTCTCCAGACTTGCGCGCCGCTTGTGTGGGTGCTCAGCTTCAGCGATGAGAGCTTTTTCGCGCCCCCCTCTGTCCTGCCCTCTTTGCCACCACTTGGCATCTCCCCCACGAGGGGGGAGATCGGCTGTCATTGTCGCCTTCGCCAATCTCCAGCGTTGCAAGACGGCCGGCAACGCCGAAGCTGCCAATCTCCCTCCTTATGGGGGAGATGTCCGGCAGGACAGAGGGGGGCGCCGTAGAGGGCGGCACCGAAGACTTGGCTCTCCTATCGGCGTTGCGCCATGACCCGCGCCGTCATCCTCCTTCGCCGCCGTCTCGTCGGCAGCATCTTCGTGCTGCTGATTGTCGTCATCGGCACGTTCCTGTTGCTCGAAGCCGCTCCCGGCGACGCGGTCGATGCCTACATCGTCTCGACCGGCGGCGACGCCGGCATGATCGAGTTGTTGCGTCACCGCTGGGGTCTCGACCAGTCGGAGCTGACACGGCTCGCCAATTATCTTTGGGCGCTGCTGCATTTCGATCTCGGCCAATCGGTCAGCTTTTCGCGGCCGATCCGCGATGTCATCCTCGGGCGCCTGCCCAACACGCTGCTGTTGATGGGCAGCGCCACCGCGCTCTCCTTCGGCCTCGGCTCGGCGATCGGCATCTATGCCGGCGCCAGACCCGGCAGCTTCCGCGATCGCTTCCTCTCCATCGGTTCGCTGGCGCTCTATGCCGTGCCGGGCTTCTGGCTCGGGCTTGTGCTGATCATTGTCTTCGCCGTCGACCTGCGCTGGTTTCCGATCGGCGGCATCGAGAGTATCGTCTCGGCCAGGACCGGCCTCGATCGCGCCGCCGATATCGCCCGCCATCTCGTCCTGCCGGTTTCGGCGCTCGGCTTCATTTATCTCGCGCTCTATCTGCGCATGATGCGCGCCGGCATGGCCGAGGTGTGGCGACAGGACTTTGTGCTGGCCGCCCGCGCCAGGGGACTTTCCCGCCGCCGCATCGTGCTCGCCCATGTCGCCCGCAACGCACTGTTGCCGCTGGTCACCATGCTCGGCCTGCAATCCGCGCAGATGTTGGGCGGCAGCGTCGTCATCGAGAGCGTCTTTTCCGTGCCCGGCCTCGGCCGGCTGGCGCAGGAAGCGGTGGCCGCGCGGGATACCCCACTACTGCTCGGCATTATTCTCACCAGCGCTGTCCTGGTCGTCATCATCAACGTTCTCGTCGACATCGCCTACGTCTTCCTCGATCCGCGCGTCGGGGCCAGTGAGGCCAGCGCATGAGTCCACTTGCCCGCTTCCTGCGCACGCCGGAGGCTGTCGCCGGCGCGGTCATCCTGGCGGCGCTGTTTGCCGTGGCGCTTGCTGCACCTTTGTTCTTTCCCGGCGATCCGCAGGCGATTGCCGGACCGGCATTGCTGCCGCCCTTCCAGGATTGGTCGCTGCCGCTCGGCACCGACCGGCTCGGCCGCGACGTGCTAGCCGAGCTCTTCCATGGCGCCCGTACCTCGCTGGCGGTTGGGCTGGCAGCAGCAGCCGCCGCCCTTGCCATCGGCGCCGTGATCGGCACCGTGGCCGGCTTTGCTGGCGGCCTTGTCGACGAGATGCTGATGCGCATCACCGACGCTTTCCAGACCGTCCCAGCCTTTCTGCTGGCTTTGGCTTTCGTCAGCATCGTCGGGCCGTCGCTCGGCGTCGTCGTCGCTGCGATCGCGCTGGGCGCCTGGACCGGACCGGCACGCGTGGCGCGGGCCGAAGTGCTGTCGATCCGCGAGCGCGATTTTGTTGCCGGCGCCCGCGTCATCGGCATGCATCCGCTGGAGATCGCCTTTCGCGAGGTGCTCCCCAATGCGCTGCCGCCGGTAATGGCTTTGTCGTCGGTGATCGTCGCCGCGGCGATTCTCACCGAAGCGGCATTGTCCTTTCTCGGCCTCGGCGATCCCAACCGGGTTACCTGGGGCGGCATGATCGCCGAAGGCCGCGCCGTGCTGCGCACCGCGCCCTTCCTGTCGATCATTCCGGGCGTAGCGCTCGTGCTCACCGTGCTCGGTGTGTATCTCACCGGCGAAGGCGTCGTAGAGACGACGGCGGTGAGGAGAAGCCTGTCGTGACGGCGCTTGCTTCGATCCGCAATCTGACGGTGACCTATCGCCGCGACGGCGCCGAGGTGGCGGCGCTGAAGAATGTCGGCTTCGACATCACGGCCGGCGAGCGCTTTGCCATCATCGGTGAAAGCGGTTCGGGCAAGAGCACGCTGGCGCTGGCCATTGCCGGGCTGCTGCCGGCCACCGCCAGGATCGAAGGCCGCATCGATTGGCTCTTGCGTCCGCCGCCAATGTTTGGTGCCAAGGCACCCCCCTCTGTCCTGCCGGACATCTCCCCCTCAAGGGGGGGAATCGGTAGTTTCGCAGCCGGTTCCTTTCCGCCAGCTTCGGTGATTGGCGAAGGCAGAGATGAAAGCGCAATCTCCCCCCTTGAGGGGGAGATGTCCGGCAGGACAGAGGGGGGCGCGACAGAGCGCCGACCATTCGTCATTGCGACAAGCCACACCCCCATCGGCGGCCGCGATATCGGCTTCGTTTTCCAGGACCCATCCGCCAGTCTCGACCCGGTGATGCCAATCGGCAAGCAGATCGCGGAAGTCGCCTACACCCATCTCGGCCTCAGTTGGCGAGACGCCTATGCCAAGGCAAAAACCCTGCTCGAGCGCGTCCGCCTGCCCGATCCGGACGCTGCCCTCTGCGCCTTTCCACACCAGCTCTCGGGCGGCCAGAAGCAGCGTGTCGCCATCGCCGCGGCGATCGCGGCCGGTCCGAGATTGCTGATCGCCGACGAGGCGACCAGCGCGCTGGACACCATCGTGCAGGCCGAGATCGTCGCGCTAATTCGGCAATTGGTGGCCGAGGACGGTATGACGCTGCTGTTCATCAGCCACGACATTGCGCTGGCCGCTGAGCTTGCAGAGCGCATCGCGGTGTTCCGGCATGGCGAGCTGCTCGAGCTCGGTTCGACAGCCCAAATCGTCAATGCGCCGCGTCACGCATACACTCGTGTGCTGCTTGACGCTCATCTCGGCCTCGACGCCGAGCCGCTGTTGCGAACATGACCGACCCGCTGCTCGCCGTTTCCGGCCTGACCAAACGATACAGTCGCGGCGGCAAGATCATCGCCGCGGTCGACGACGTTTCCTTCCACATCGACCCCGGCGAGACGCTGGCGCTGGCCGGACCTTCCGGCAGCGGCAAGTCGACGATAGCTCGGCTGATGCTGCGGCTCATCGAAGTCGATACCGGCCGTATTGAATTTGAAGGCAGCGATTTCCTGTCGCTGAACGGCGCTGCCTTGCGCGGCCGGCGCGCCCGTCTTCAGATGGTGTTTCAGGATCCGCTCACCGCCTTGAACCCACGCGCCACAGTCGCGCGTGTGCTCGACGACCCCTTGCGCATCCATCACATCGCCTCTGGCCCCGAGCGCCCGCGCCGTATTGCAGCTCTGCTGGAACGCGTCGGCCTCGGCCCCGGTCTCGCCGGCCGCGCCATTCACGAGATTTCCGGCGGCCAACGCCAGCGCGTTGCAATCGCCCGCGCCATCGCCACGAAACCGTCGCTGGTCGTGCTCGACGAGGCCGTGTCGGCGCTCGACGTTTCGGTGCGCGCGCAGATCCTGCAGCTGCTGCTTGACCTTCAACGCGAGGAACGCATCGCCTATCTGTTCATTTCGCACGATCTCGGTGTCGTCCGTGCCATCGCTCACCGGGTCACTATTCTGGAAGCCGGGCGCATTGCCGAGAGCGGCGATGCGCGCAGCGTAATCGACGCGCCGCAATCCGCGATCGGCAAGGCGCTGGTGACGGCAGCGCCAAGACTGTCAAGGATCGAACGGGACGCATCATGACCGACGCCGAAGCCCGAGCCGAAAAACTGTCGCGCGAACTCGATTCCGCCTTCCGCAACCGCGCCGATCTCTATCGTCTATTCCTCGACGAGCTAACCGCGGAGTTGGGCGCGGAAAAAGCCGAGGCGATCATGATCCGTATAATCGAACAACGCGGCAAGGAGGTTGCGGCGGCGGCCTTTGCCGATTTCGGCCCAAACGACGCACCGGCGATCGGCGAGGCGTTCCTCGCCGTCAGCCCGGATGGCGGTCGCATGTATCCGACCGACGTCGAACGCGGTCCGGACCGCATCGCCTTCAAGGTCAGGCGCTGTCCGCTGAAGGACGCCTGGGTCGAGGCCGGCGTCGGCGACGAGAAGCTCGCCACACTCTGCCGCATCGCCGGCGCCTTCGACCGCGGCCTGTTCGAGGCCACCGGAGTGCGCTTCGACAACGTCACCTGGACGCCGGGCCACGGTTCCGGCTGCTGCCACATCGCCTTGACCAACCGGGATACCGGTTAGAAGTTGTGTGCGTCAAGTTCTGCAAAATGGCGTGGCATTGCGGTGACGTCGGCGTGTCCGCCGCGCAGCCCCCGTGTTTAGCGGAGCGGCGGACACATGACGGT
>NZ_JAMYOZ010000055.1:0-18755 GCF_040320095.1 Mesorhizobium sp. M0800 | reverse complement strand
GTGTACGGGCTTCCGTCGCAGCGGGTGATCCGGTCATGACCCGGGTCGCCCGCCAGCCCAATCCTGCATGATTCGAGAGACACAAGGGGTGTTCCAGCTTGGCGCCGACGGCGTTCCGTCCAACACCCCTCTTCCGTCTCGGCGCTGCGCGCCGATCCACCTTCTCCCACAAGGGGAGAAGGGAAGACCGCGCCTAACCGCCTACTTGCACTTGGCGATCGAGGCCAGCGCCGCCGAGATGCCCTTCAGCGAGAAGACGTAGGTGGTGGTGTTGCCGCGGCCGGACTTGGCCGACACCTTCATGTCGGTGCCGGTCTTCATCGCGGCTATCAGCACCGGCTCCTCGGCGGCGTTCTCGACCCAGGCCGACTTGCCGCGCGTGAACATGGAAAAAGACTTCTTGTCGATGGTGACGGTGGCCTTGGAACCTTCCTGGAAGGTATAGCCGGCGATGAATTGCGGCTCGTAGGACACTTGCTGCCCCGGCCGCTGGCTGACGAAGAAGAACATGTCGCCGTGATCGAGCGTCGGCGGCTGCTTGTCGGTTGGCACCGTCAGGACATAGCAGACCTTGCCGCCGCCCGACGCCTGATAACTGTAGGTGCCCCAGGCATTATGCTGGCCGATCTTGGTTGCCGACTGCGCCAGCGCGGGCGCCGTCAAGGCCACCAGGGCCAGGCTGGAAACTATAGCAATCAATCCGCGCATCGCTTTTCCCGTATTCCACTGGTGCGGCGGCAGGCCGGCTCGGCGTCCTGCCCGTCGCTTCATTTTGATTTAATCTGGGTTACCAAACGGTGAAATTCCCCTGAGAAAAGGATGTTCACGCCAGGAAACCGCCGCCGTCTTCGCGCTGCCGCTCGAAAAAGCGGCTGGCGCAATGTCCCTGCCGCGACTTGGAGGCCACGAAAACGGCAAGAGTTTGACTTTTCAAGCAGCTAGGTCTTGCGGCGATTCCGCTTTTCTGAGGTACGTGACGAATTTCCCTGGTACCATGTCTGCGTTCGCCGCCACGGCGCTCGGCCAGGGTGCCCTCCCTGGCGGCTTACGGGAGATTTGGCCATGGCCATTTCCGAGACAATCCTGATCCTCGCGGGCGGCACAGCCGTCCTGGCGATTGTGTTCGGCATTCGTGTCGCCATGCGGCGGGCGGCCGGTGGCGCGGTGCGCCGGTCGGATGCCGGGGAGACGGCGGGCGGATCGGGCGCGCCCGACGTGGCTGGGGTCATTGCGCTGCCACCTTTGATCTTCCTCGGCTTCCTGGTGGCGGCAACCGTGCTCGAGGTGCTCGTTCCGCTCCCGGTCATGGCCGGGCAGGCGCTCGCCCGCTATCTGGCTGGCGCTGTGCTCGCGGTGTGTGGCTTCGTGTTCATCTTTATGGCGGCGGGCCGCTTTCAGGCCGCTGGCACCAACATACCACCGACCTTGCCGACGACGGCGCTGGTCGTCGACGGTATCTATCGGCGCACCAGGAATCCGTTCTATCTGGGAACGACCCTCGTCTATCTGGGCCTCGGCGTCGCGGCCGGAAGTCTTTGGGCTATCGCGCTCGTCATCCCCCTGCTGTGGGTGATCAATACCGGCGTTATCGCGCCGGAAGAGCGCTATCTCGAGCGGAAGTTCGGAGATGCCTATCGCGCCTACAAGGCGCGGGTGCGGCGGTGGGTTTGACGGCCGGAAAGTCTCGCGCGATTTTTTGCGCCGTACCGGCTCAGCTCTTGTCGGCGATGGCCTGCCTGGCGGCGAGCCGGTGCGCCGGCGTGATGTGGGCGCTGACGGCGGTAATCGCGGCGGTCAGCACGGCGATGTCGTCGGTGAAGCCTAGCCCAAGGATGAAATCGGGGATGACGTCCGTCGGCAGCACGAAATAGCCGAGCGCAGCCAGCAAGGTGCCCTTGGCGCGAAGCGGCGTCTTCTTGTCCATGGCACAGTAATAGGCGGCGACCACCTCTTCCATGAACGGGATCTGCCGGGCGGCCTTCTTCGCCGTACGCCAGAACTTTTCGCGCACTTCGCTCTCGTTGCCCGGCTTGCTGCCGAGGCCGAAGAAATCAAAACCGGATTTTTGCGCCATCAACCTCTCCTTGCGGCCGTCGCGTGACTTCACGCGTGACCGCGAGGCAAAATGTGGTGAAAGCCGAACCTCGCTGCAAGGTGCAGATAGGCTCAGCCGCCGAAATAGCGGTTCATTTTCCTGGCCAGATCGAAATCCAGCGCGGTCAGGCCGCCGGCGTCGTGCGTGTTGAGGGTCACGTTTACCGTCTTGTAGACGTTCGACCAGTCGGGATGGTGGTCCATCTTCTCCGCGGCCAGGGCAACGCGGGTCATGAAGGCAAAGGCTTCGGAGAAATTCTTGAAGGTGAAGCTGCGGGTGATCGAGCCACCATCCTTGGCCAGCGACCAGCCGTCGAGGCCGGCAAGTTCGGCGCGGATCGCCTCTTTTGCTAGTTTCTCCCTGGCCATGTCCGTCTACCGCATGATCCGCGAAGCGTCGGCGGCGCCGACCAAACGGCTGGCGACGCGGTTGTCGGCACCTGAAAGCGGCCAGGCCTCCTCGACGACGTAAGGCCCGCCGCCAACCGAATCGCGCGACGACATCAGCACGAAGCGGCCGACCCGGAACGGCAGCGTCGAAAAATTGCCGCGCGCCGACAGGTACTGGGCGACGTCGAGCGGGCTCGAATTGCGCAGGCGGGCCAGCGTCACATGCGGCATGAACTTGCGCGGGTCGGCCGGGATGCCGAGCCGCTGGCAGATGCGCTCGATCTCGGCCTGCAATGCGGAAAGATCGGGCGAAGCGGCGACCCCGGCCCACACCGCATGCGGCTTCTTCTGGCCGAAGGCGCCGACGCCGGACAGCGTCAGCGGGAAGGACGGGCGGTGAACACGGTCAAGCGCATTGGCGATGTCGTCGGCGACATGGCCCTCGACATCGCCGATGAAGCGCAGCGTCAGATGATAGTTTTCGACGTCGATCCAGCGGGCTCCCGGCAGGCCGCCCCTGAGCAGGGACAGCGAAAGAGCGGCATCACGCGGTATCTCGAGGGCGGTAAAAAGACGCGGCATGGCAAGCCTCCTGTCCTCGAATCGAACTCTTGCCCCTAGCGAATCATCGATATTCAAACGGGGCAAGGGGTTTGTTGGTCGCAGGCCTGCCTAAAAGCTTCCCCTGCGGAAGGTGTTGCGACGGCGAACCCTCGCCTTCAGGAATTGCCCCGGACCGCTTCAATGGTCTTCTCCACACTGGGCAGGATACCCTCGACGATGCGGTCGACGCCTCGGGCGTTTGGATGAAGGCCGTCCTCGAGTTGCAGGACGGATTGACCGGCGATGCCCTCGAGAAAGAAAGGATAGAGCGGCACGCCATATTTTTCAGCCAGTCTCGGAAAGGTCGCGTCGAAGGCGTTCTGGTAGTCGGCGCCGAGATTGGGCGCCGCGCGCATTCCGGCCAGCAACACAGCGATCTTGCGCTGCTGCAGCTTTGCCAGCATGGCGTCCAGGTTCTTTTCCGCTATGGCGGGCGAAACGCCGCGCAGCATGTCGTTGGCGCCGAGCTCCAGGATGACGAGTTGCGTGCCGTCCGGCACCGACCAGTCGAGCCGCGACAGGCCGCCGCTCGTCGTATCGCCGGAGACGCCGGCGTTGGCGACCGTGACATCGTAGCCCTTGGCGCGCAGCGCCGCCTGCAGCTTCTCGGTGAAGCCCTGACCTGGCCCGAGGCCATAACCCGCCATCAAGCTGTCGCCGAAACCGACAATGGTGAACGGTTCGGCGCGCGCCGACGAAATGGCGCCGCAAATGGCGAGGAAAAGGGCGAAGGCTGCGGCAAAGGTGTGTTTGAAAGCCATGCGGCAGGCCCCATATGACCAGGAACATCTGTTGGCGAAGGCAGGTTTTCGTCTTTGTCGAGCATCGGATGCTCTAGCCTTCATCCCCCATATAGGACGATTTGATTTTGGAAGAAGCCGTCATTTCGCTGAAAGACGTATCGCTGACGCTCGGCGAAGGTGCATCCTCGGTCCATGTGCTGAAGGGCGTCAGCCTCGATGTGGCGGGCGGCGAAGCGACAGGCATCGTTGGACCTTCAGGTTCGGGAAAGTCGACATTGCTGATGGTTTTGGCCGGGCTTGAAAGGGTCGATTCGGGCACGGTCCGAATTGCCGGCGAGCTGCTCAACGGCAAAAGCGAAGACGAGATCGCGTCGTTTCGGGGGCGAAACATCGGCATCGTGTTCCAGTCTTTCCATCTCATCCCCAATATGACGGCGCTGGAAAACGTTGCCGTCCCGCTGGAGCTTGCCGGCCATGTCGATCCATTCGGCGTGGCGGCGAGCGAGCTGGCGGCGGTCGGTCTCAGCGATCGCGTCACCCATTACCCCGGCGAATTGTCTGGCGGCGAGCAGCAGCGCGTGGCGATCGCCCGGGCGCTGGCGCCGTCGCCGCGCATCCTGATCGCCGACGAGCCGACCGGCAATCTCGACCAGGCAACGGGGCGGCACGTCGCCGACCTGCTGTTTGCCAAGGCGGCCGAACGCGGCATGACGCTGGTGCTGGTCACGCATGACCCTGTACTCGCGGCGCGCTGCTCGCGCCAGGTGTCGATGCGGTCGGGGCTGATCGAAGACGCGCCTAAGCCGGCCACCAGGGCTGGCAAGGTGACCGCATGATGCCGCTGGCGCGCACGCTGAGGCTCGCCTTTCGGTTTTCGCTGCGAGAAATGCGTGGCGGGCTGTCCGGCTTCCTGATCTTCCTTGCCTGCATCGCGCTCGGCGTCGCTGCGATCGGCGGCGTCAATTCGGTGGCGCAGGCTATTTCCGCCGGTGTTGCCGACGAGGGCCAGACGCTGCTCGGCGGTGATCTCCGCTTCCAGCTCAACCAACGCGATCCGACCAGAGCCGAACGCAGCTTCCTCGACCGGCTTGGCACGGTTTCGCACAGCGCCAATATGCGCTCGATGGCGAGGCTCGAGGACGGCTCCGACCAGGCGCTGGTCGAGGCCAAGGCGGTCGACGGCGCCTATCCGCTCTATGGTGCGCTGGAGACCGAGCCGGTGCTGTCGCGAGAGGATCTGTTCGGCGAAAAATCCGGCGTCTTCGGCGCCGCCGCCCCGGACCTCTTGTTCGAGCGGCTGAACCTTGGCATCGGTGACCGGCTAAAGCTCGGCAGCGCGACGTTCGAGCTGCGCGCCAGGCTGGTCAACGAGCCGGATGCAGTGTCGGATGGCTTCGGTTTTGCGCCGCGGCTGATGGTGTCGACCGACGGGCTTGCCGCTTCCGGCCTGATCCAGCCGGGCAGCCTGGTCGAGAACGCCTATAAGGTCCGCCTGCCCGGCGGCACCACTGAGGCACAGATCAAGGCGATCCAGGAGCAGGCGGCAAACCAGTTCCCGCAGGCCGGCTGGTCGATCCGCACGCGCAGCAACGCAGCGCCGGCGCTGTCCTCGAATATCGAGCGGTTTTCGCAATTCCTGACGCTGGTCGGGTTGACGGCGCTGGTGGTCGGCGGCGTCGGCGTGGCCAATGCCGTGCGTGCCTATCTCGACGGCAAGCGCGGCGTCATCGCCACCTTCAAGAGCCTGGGGGCTTCGGGCGGGTTCGTCTTTGCCGTCTATCTGGTGCAGATCCTGATGATCGCCGCCCTCGGCATCACGCTAGGCCTTGTGCTTGGCGCGCTGATGCCGTTCGCGGCCAGCGCGGCACTCCAATCGGTCATTCCAGTGCCGGCGGCAGGTGGGTTCTATCCCGGCGCCCTCGGCATGGCAGCGCTGTTCGGGCTGCTGGTGACGCTGGCTTTCGCCTTGCTGCCGCTCGGCCGCGCACGCGACGTGCCGGCAACGGCGCTGTTTCGCGAAATGGGTTTCGAGGGCCGCGGTTTTCCCCGCCCGCTCTATATCGCCGCGGCATTGGGCATCGCGCTGCTGCTCGCGGTACTGGCGATCCTGTTTTCCGGCGACCGCCGTATTGCCTCGATCTTCGTTGGCGCCACGATCTTTTCGTTCCTGGTGCTGCGTGTCGTCGGCTCGCTGGTGCAGTGGGCGGCGAAGAAAGGCCCGCGCGTGCGCTCGACCGCGCTCAGGCTCGCCATCGGCAACATCCATCGGCCTGGCGCCTTGACGCCGTCCGTGGTGCTGTCGTTGGGACTCGGGCTGACGCTGCTGGTGACGCTGGCGCTGATCGACGGCAATCTCAGGCGGCAGATCTCGGGCAGCCTGCCGGAAAGGGCACCGAACTTCTTCTACGTCGATATCCAGAGCGGTGACGTCGATGCCTTCTCCGCGCTGGTCGGCAAAGAGGCACCGCAAGGCAAGCTGATTAAGGTGCCGATGCTGCGCGGCCGGGTGATGGCGCTCAACGGCGTCGATGTCGACAAGGTCAAGGTTCCGGCCGAAGGCGCCTGGGTACTGCGCGGCGACCGCGGCCTGACCTATGACGCAAAGCTGCCGGAGAATGCGACGCTGACCGAGGGCAACTGGTGGCCGGAGAACTATGCCGGCGAGCCGCTGGTCTCGTTTTCCGCCGAGGAAGGCAAAGAGATCGGGCTGAAGCTCGGCGACACCATCACCGTCAACGTGCTCGGCCGCAACATCACGGCCAAGATCGCCAATTTCCGCCAGGTCGAATGGGAAACCATGGGCATCAATTTCGTCATGGTGTTCTCGCCCACCACATTCGCCGGTGCGCCGCATGGCTGGTTGGCGACGCTGACCGAGACGAATGCGTCGGCAGCCGACGATGCGCATCTTCTCAACGCCGTCACGCGTGCCTTTCCCGCGGTGACGACGGTCAGGGTCAAGGACGCGCTCGAAATCGTCAACCGGCTGGTGGCGCAGCTCGGCACAGCAATCAGGGCAGCAGCGGGCGTGGCGTTGATCGCCTCGGTGCTGGTGCTGGCCGGGGCGCTCGCCGCCGGCAACCGGGCTCGCATTCACGACGCGGTGGTGCTGAAGACCCTGGGTGCGACCAGAAAAACGCTGATCGCCGCGTTTTCGCTGGAATACATGCTGATCGGCCTTGCCACTGCGATCTTCGCGCTGGCAGCGGGCGGTGTGGCGGCATGGTTCGTCGTCGCGCGAATCATGACGCTGCCATCGCACTTCATGCCGGAGGTGGCGGTGGCGACCATCGGCTTTTCGCTGGTGGTCACGGTCGGCATAGGCCTTGCCGGCACGTGGCGGGTGCTGGGCCACAAGGCGGCGCCGGTGCTGCGGAATCTTTGAGCCAGAGCCGGTTTCGATTAAATCTCGGTAATGTTCCGGGCGGGAAGGCCAATAAAACCGTATCTCTGGCACTTCACGGAGCATTACGCTTGGTTACGGTCTTGTCCTTTACGCCAAGAACCATCATATTTCGGCGCAGGCATGCTGGAGCCCCGCCAGCGGCGCCTGGGTTCAAAAGGACCTGACACCGGACGGGGCAGAAGCAATATGAGGATTTCCATGGCTGATCCCGTTCGCAATTATCAGACGCGCGCCGTGCCCGGCGCCGGCGTCGATGCTGCCATCGACCAGGGCCTGCGCGCCTATATGATCAAAGTCTACAATCTGATGGGGCTTGGCCTCCTCATCACCGGCCTTGCCGCGGTCGGCACAATCATGCTGGCCACCACCAGCGATCCCGCCTCGGCGGTCGCGACGTTGCCAAGCGGCGAGATGCTGACCTCGTTCGGCTACGCGATCTTTGGTTCGCCGCTGAAATGGCTGGTGATCTTTGCCCCTCTGGCAGCGGTGATGTTCCTGTCGTTCCGAGTCCAGTCGATGAGCGTTTCGGCCGCGCAGACGACGTTCTGGGTCTACGCCGGCCTCGTCGGCCTGTCGCTGTCGTCGATCTTCCTGGTCTACACCACCGCCAGCATCTCGCAGACCTTCTTCGCCACCGCCGCCGCCTTTGGCGGGCTGTCGCTCTACGGCTACACGACCAAGCGCGATCTTTCGGCGTTCGGTTCGTTCCTGGTCATGGGCCTGGTCGGCCTGATCATCGCGATGGTGATCAACATCTTCCTGCAGTCGTCGGCGCTTTCCTTCGCCGTTTCGGCGATCGGCGTGCTGATCTTCGCGGGCCTCACCGCCTACGACACGCAGAACATCAAGGAGATGTACTTCGAGGGCGACGAGACTGATGTCGCCGGCCGCAAGGCGATTATGGGCGCATTGAGGCTCTATCTCGACTTCATCAACCTGTTTATGTTCCTGTTGCAGTTCATGGGCGACCGTCGCTAAATACGGTTTTCCTGGACCAGCGAGTTTGGAAAGGGCGGCCCAATGGCCGCTCTTTTCTTTTGTGCCGGCTTTTGCTGTGATATAGGGCAGATGAACGACGTGCCTAAATTATGAGCAGCATCACCTTGCGGGCCGCGACGTCGGCCGATCTCGACCGGATCACGGAAATCTATGCCGACGCGGTAACGAATGGCACGGCGAGCTATGAACTCGAACCGCCAAGCCGCACCGAGATGGGCGCGCGCTTCGACAGCCTGATGGCGGGCGGCTTTCCCTATCTCGTTGCGGAAAAGACCGGCGCCGTGCTCGGCTATGCCTATGCCGGGGCGTTCCGGCCGCGCCCGGCGTACCGCTTCGTCGTTGAGGATTCCGTCTATGTCGCGCCCGAGGCCAAAGGGCAAGGCGTCGGGCTGCTCTTGATGCAAGGGCTGATCGAGGCGGCCAAGGCGGCGGGTTTTCGCCAGATCATCGCGGTGATCGGCGACGGCCGGCCCGACAGCGCCTCGGTACGGCTGCACGAGAAGCTCGGCTTTCGTCATTCCGGCCGCCTGGAAGGCTCAGGCTACAAGCACGGGCGTTGGCTGGACACGGTGTTCATGCAGCTGCCGATCAACGGCGGGGCGTCCATCCCGCCTGATCCGCAATCGTTGCCCGAGCGGAAGTTCCGCCAGCAAAAATAAAGGGTTACGCCTCGACCAGCTTCAGTGTTCGGTCGAACACGCCAAGCACCCGGCCGAGCTCCTGGCCGCGCTTGAGGATGCGCCCGCCGGCGGCGATGACAGCGAACGCGCCTTGCCGGCGCGCCAGCTTCGGATCCTTGACGATCTGGAAAAGCGGCACTTCGCTGGTGCGGCGGAAGACGGAAAAAACGGCGCGGTCGGCGAGATGGTCGATGGCATAGTCGCGCCACTCGTTGGCGGCAACCATACGGCCGTAGAGCCTG
Source organism: Mesorhizobium sp. M0800 (assembly GCF_040320095.1). Taxonomy (NCBI): domain Bacteria; kingdom Pseudomonadati; phylum Pseudomonadota; class Alphaproteobacteria; order Hyphomicrobiales; family Phyllobacteriaceae; genus Mesorhizobium; species Mesorhizobium sp. M0800. Next base: position 9,598 of record NZ_JAMYOZ010000055.1, on the reverse strand, counting down.
AGGATCTGGTCCAGTTCGCGCCGGTCGAACCGCACCGGCTGGTCGAGGCGTTCGCGTCTTGCCTCATGCAGCGGGATCAATATTGCGGATGCGTCCCCATCCTCCGTCCCGCTGCTGCGATCAGTCATGCCTGGATCCTCGCAATGAATCGTACGCCGACCAAAGTTGGCGCTTTCGTTGCCGAATTGCAAGGCCCGGCCGGGCAAGGCCAGCACCGCGCGGTTTCTCCAGCGTCCAGTCACGTTTGCGAAACGCCTGTTGGAATTGGTGATGCTTCGCCACAATCCTGCCTTTTTTTATCCGTGCTCATGCCCCAATGTCCGACGAATTTACCGGTGTTGCCTGAGACGGTTCGGTCCGGCACCGGCTCGTAAACCCCAAGCCCCCCGCCCACGGGTCTGCGTCGGATCGAACCAACCTCGGTTTTTCCTTGGAAAGATCGGGTGCGACGATCCCAAAACCTAAATGACCGGCGTCAGAAGCAAGCTGACGCCGGTTTTTTATTGGCCGGCCGGTGGGATCGCCTCCGGAGCGCGGGGCACGTTAAGATGGCCATGCAGGGGGCCCTAATTGCGTGATGACCGTCGGTCTGCGCAGCCCCTCATTGCCCTGCCGGCCATTTCTCCCCGTATAGCGACGGGGAGAAAGACGCAGACGGCTGCGGTTTTGCCAATCACCAGCGTTGCACGAAGAACGCCGATATCGCGGCCAGTTTCCCTTCTCCCCGTCACTATACGGGGAGAAGGTGCCGGCAGGCGGATGAGGGGCAGCGCGACGTTTCGGTTCAAGGCTTGCGGATAAAGGCTGCACCCAGGATCGGACCGGGCATGCCGTCCTTGCCAACTGATTGCAGCAGCACGGCGCAGCCGCCCTTTTTGGCGATCTCGCTCATCGGCAGTTCGTAGCGCTGCGCCTTGCCGTGCCACATGCCGGCGGTCTGGATGGTGGAGACGGCGTTCCAGTAGGTCATGCTGCGGCCGCTGTTTTCGCCCTTGCCGATCTTTATCGTCTGTGGCGGGTTGAAATAGACGATGACGACATGCGCGTCGGTGGGGCCGGTCACGGCGTCGCCGGCATCGATCATGACGCGATCGCTGGTCCGGCTGACCTTGATGCCGACGCGCATGCCTTCGCCGACCCTCTCCATGCGGGCCAGCGCGCCGTCGACTTCCTCGCGGCTGGCGCCGTTGACATGGCTGCGGCCGTTTATGACGGCTTGCGGGGTGTAGACGGAACGACTGCCGAAGGCGCGCATATACTCGTATTGCCGCTCGGTATTTTCCTTGCGGCTCAGCGTGTCCTGCCAGCCGAGGTAATCCCAATAATCGACATGATAGGCGAGCGCGACGATGTCCTCCTTGGCGGCAAGCTCGGCGAAGAATTCGTCGGCCGGCGGACAGGAGTTGCATCCCTGGCTGGTGAAGAGCTCGACGACGCCTAATGGCTTGTCGGTTGGCTCGGCAAGGGCCCTGCCGGCAAACGCCGAGAGGGCCAGCGCAAGGGCCGCAAGCCGCAATGGTCTTCGAGATGGCATGGCCGTTCCGATCCCGCCGGTGACGCCGGCTTTGTTCTGGTTGTCGAAATATGTGGCAGAAGCGGCAGTCAACGGGAAGTCACGTTGCGGTGAAATTTTGCCGTTGCAACCGCTGGCAAGGGCGCAATAGGTGGACTTGCACTTCACGATGGAAGCGATTCGGGCGGCAATCAGCATGTGGCAATCTCTCCTGGCGCCGGTCGACCTTTATTGCGAACGGACGGGGCCGGAATTCTGGGCCGAACCGCTCAATGCGCTGAGCAATCTGGCTTTTTTTGCCGCCGGGCTATGGGGTGTCTGGCAGGTGCGAAAGCGCGGCACCGGCACCTTCGCCGAAGTGCTGGCCTGGTGGGTGGTGGCGATCGGCGTCGGCTCGTCGCTGTTCCACACCTTTGCCACAAGAGCAATGATCCTGGCCGACGTGCTGCCCATTGCAGGGTTCACGCTGGCCTACACGCTGTTCAACCTGCGACGTTTTCTCGGCATGAAATGGGGCAAGGCGATCGCCATCTTCGTCGCCTTTTACGCCGTTGCCGGGCTGGTGACCTTTGCCGTGCCCGACTGGCTGCGCCAGGCGTCGAACGGGACGACCGGCTATCTGCCTCCGTTTCTGGCGCTCGCCTTCTTCGGCGCCTGGGTGGCGGCCAGCGGCAATCGCGCCGGCCGGTACAATCTGGCGGGTTCGGCGATCTTCGTCGTGTCGGTCATCTGCAGGATGATCGATCCGCTGGTCTGCGGCGGCGTTCCGCTCGGCACGCATTTCCTGTGGCACATATTCAACGGGCTGATGCTCGGCGTGCTGCTGGCGGCGACAGCGCGGTTTGGAAAGCCGGGAATTGGGGGAATAGGGCAGTAGGGCAGTAGGGCAGTAGGGCAGTAGGGGAATAAGTCGCTTCTCCTTGCTTCACCCTACTGCCCTACTCCCTTATTGCCCTACTCCCTTAAGCGGCCAGATCGCGCAGCACGTATTGCAGGATGCCGCCATTCTTGAAGTAGTCGAGCTCGTCCAGCGTATCGATGCGGCAGATGATCGGAACCTCTTTGACGCTGCCGTCGCCGTAGGTGATCCTGGCGATCATCTTCTGCCGCGGCTTGATATTGCTCAGTCCGTCGATCTCGACCAGTTCGTCGCCCTTGAGGTTGAGCGAGGCCCATGAGGTGCCTTCCTCGAAGACGAAGGGGATCACGCCCATGCCGACCAAATTGGAGCGGTGGATGCGCTCGAAGGACTGGGCGATGACCGCGCGGACGCCCAGCAAATTGGTGCCCTTGGCCGCCCAGTCACGCGACGAGCCGTTGCCATATTCGACGCCGGCGAAGATGACCAGCGGCACGCCTTCCTTCTTGTAGCGCATCGCGGCGTCGTAGATCGATTCCTCTTCTTTCGAGGGGTAATGGATGGTGTAGCCGCCCTCGCGGCCGTTCTCGCCCAGCATATGGTTGCGGATGCGGATATTGGCGAAGGTGCCGCGCATCATTACCTCATGATTGCCGCGGCGTGTGCCGTACTGGTTGAAATCGGCGACGCCGACGCCGTGGTCGGTGAGATACTTGCCGGCCGGCGAGGCCGCCTTGATCGAACCGGCCGGCGAAATGTGGTCGGTGGTGATCTTGTCGCCGAACAGGCCGAGCACACGCGCGCCCTTGATATCGCCGATCTTGCCGAAGCCTGACTTCATGCCGGCGAAATAGGGTGGGTTCTGCACATAGGTCGAATTGTCGTCCCAGGCATAGGTCTGGCCTTCCGGCGCCTTGACATTCTGCCAGTACTCGTCGCCCTTGAAGACGTCGGCATACTTGCGGGCGAACAATTCGCGCGTGACGTTCTTCTCGATGAATTCCTGGATCTCGACCGAACTTGGCCAGATGTCTTTGAGATAGACCGGACTGCCGTTGCGATCGTCGCCGAGCGGCTCGGTGGTCAGATCTTTGGTCACGGTCCCGGCCAGCGCGTGGGCGACGACCAGCGGCGGCGAGGCGAGATAGTTCGCCTGCACGTCGGGCGAGACGCGGCCTTCGAAATTGCGGTTGCCGGACAAGACTGCCGCAGCAATCAAGCCCTTATCGTTGATGGTCTTGGAGATCGGCGCCGGCAACGGGCCGGAATTGCCGATGCAGGTGGTGCAGCCGAAGCCGACCAGGTTGAAGCCGATCTGGTCGAGCTCCTTCTGCAGGCCGGATTTCTCGAGATATTCGGCGACGACCTGGCTGCCCGGCGCCAATGAGGTCTTGACCCACGGCTTCTGCTTGAGGCCGAGCCGGTTGGCGTTGCGCGCCAACAGCCCGGCGCCGATCAGCACGCTCGGGTTCGAGGTGTTGGTGCAGGAGGTGATGGCGGCGATGACCACATCGCCATGGCCAAGATCGTAGTCCGTGCTCTCGACGGCATAGCGCTTGTCGATTTCGGCGGCCTTCCTGTATTCGGTCTCCATGGCCTTGGCGAAGCCGGCCGGAATGTCTTCAAGTGCGACCCGGCCTTCAGGCCGCTTCGGGCCGGCCATCGACGGGACGACACTGCCGAGATCGAGCTCCAGCAGGTCGGTGAAGACCGGATCGGCCGAGCCGGCATCGCGCCACAAGCCTTGCGCCTTCGAATAAGCCTCGACCAGGGCGATGCGGCTTTCGTCGCGACCGGACATGGTGAGATAGCGGATGGTTTCGCTGTCGACCGGGAAGAAGCCGCAGGTGGCGCCATATTCCGGCGCCATGTTGCCGATGGTGGCGCGGTCGGCCAGCGTCATGTTGGACAGGCCCGGCCCGAAGAATTCGACGAACTTGCCGACGACGCCCTTCTTGCGCAGCATCTGGGTGACGGTGAGCACCAGGTCGGTGGCGGTAACGCCTTCCCTCAGCCTGCCGGTGAGCCGGAAGCCGATGACTTCCGGCAGCAGCATCGAGACCGGCTGGCCAAGCATCGCGGCCTCTGCCTCGATGCCGCCGACGCCCCAGCCGAGAACGCCGAGGCCGTTGATCATCGTGGTATGTGAATCGGTGCCGACGCAGGTGTCGGGATAGGCGGTGGTCTCGCCGTCTTCGCTGTTGGTCCACACGACCTGACCGAGATATTCGAGATTGACCTGATGGCAGATGCCAGTGCCGGGCGGCACGACGCGGAAATTGCGGAACGCCTGCTGGCCCCATTTCAGGAATTTGTAGCGTTCCTCGTTGCGCTCATATTCAAGCTCGACATTGCGGGCGAAAGCCAGTGGCGTGCCGAATTCGTCGACGATGACCGAGTGGTCGATGACTAGATCGACCGGCACCAGCGGATTGATCTTTTGCGGGTCGCCGCCGAGCGAGGCCATGGCGTCGCGCATGGCGGCAAGGTCGACCACGGCTGGAACGCCGGTGAAATCCTGCATCAGCACGCGAGCCGGGCGATAGGCGATCTCGACGCCGGCGGTGCCCCGGTCAGTCAGCCAGCCGGCGACCGCCTGGATGCTCTCCTTGGTAACGGAACGGCCGTCCTCGTTGCGCAGCAGATTCTCCAGCAGCACCTTCATCGAATAGGGCAATTGGGCAATACCGGTGAGGCCGTTCTTTTCGGCCTCGACAAGGTCATAGTAGATGTACTCGGTGCCGCCGGCGGTCAGCGTGCGGCGGCAATTGAAGCTGTCGAGTGATTTGGACACGTGCGATCCCTAACTGTCGGTTGCCGGAAGGGAACGGACGCCAGTGGGCATGCAAATCACGCGCAAAGGTGCGGGTACGGCCATTTCCGCTATCCGTTCCCAAGCGTCCGGGCCGTTCAAGGCGGCACGCGCGCTGGTTCGGCGCAAATTCGGTTCCCGTGCCGACCGCTGGCACGGATGATGCGGATATAGAGAATTTTCTGGAATAGTTCTAGACACGGAATCGCCATTTTTGCTGCGGCGCACCGAAGCCGCACCTGAACTTTCGGCGAAGGGGGACGGATGCGGCTGATCGCCGAAAATCTGGGCGGCGAACGCGGCGGCGAGACGGTATTTTCCGGCATCGAATTCGCGCTGGGGGATGGCCAGGCGCTGGTCGTCACCGGGCCGAACGGCGCCGGCAAATCGACGCTGCTCAGGATCGTCGCCGGACTGTTGCCGGTGGCGGCAGGCCGTGTGCGGTTCGAAGGTGGTGGCGAGGACTTTCCGTCGGCCGCCTCGGCCTGTCACTATCTCGGCCACCTCAACGCGATGAAGACGGCGCTGAGCATTACGGAAAACCTGCGCTTCTGGCGCGATTTTTCGGGCGCGGGTTCCGCGGGTGTTGAAGAGGCGCTGGAAACCGTCGGGCTGGGCGGTATCGGCCATCTGCCGTTCGGCTACCTCTCGACCGGGCAACGCCGGCGCGCGGCGATTGCAAAACTGCTGGTAAGCCACCGGCCATTGTGGCTGCTTGATGAGCCGACGGCAGGGCTGGACAAGGCTTCGGAGCAGAGATTCGGCGGGCTGGTGCGGAAACATCTCGATGGTGGGGGGATCGTGGTTGCGGCCACGCATTTGCCGCTTGGGATCGAGGGAAAGGAATTGAGGATGACCGGCTGATGTTGGCATTCCTTCACGCCCCCCTCTGTCCTGCCGGACATCTCCCCCTCAAGGGGGGAGATTGGCAGCTTCGTTGCTGCGCCCATCTTTCAACGATCGGGATTGGCGAAGGCAGTCATGACAGCCAATCTCCCCCCTTGAGGGGGAGATGTCCGGCAGGACAGAGGGGGGTGCCCAGGCGAAAGCATCTCACATCATGCTAGCCATCTTCCTACGCGACATCCGCCTGAGTATCCGCGCCGGCGGCGGGGCGCTTACCGGCGTGATTTTCTTTCTCGCCGTTATCGCGACCATCCCCTTCGGCGTCGGTCCCGAGCTGAAGCTGCTGGCCCGCATCGGCCCGGCGATCCTGTGGATCGCCGCCTTGCTGGCCTGCCTGCTCGGCCTCGACCGGCTGTTCCAGGCCGACCGCGAGGACGGCTCGCTCGATCTTCTGGTGCTTGGCAACGACCGGCACATGCTGGCCTTGACCGTTCTGACGAAATGCCTGGCGCATTGGGCGGGAAGCGTGCTGCCGCTGGTCATCGCCGCTCCCTTGCTCGGCCTGTTCATGAACATGGAGCCCATCGGCATCGGTGCGACGGCGCTGACGCTTCTGGTAGGCACGCCGGCGATCACCTTCATCGGTGCTGCCGGTGCAGCGGTGGCAGTGGCGTTGCCGCGTGGCGGGCTGCTGATCTCGGTGCTCGTGCTGCCGCTGACCATTCCCGTGCTGATCTTCGGCGTATCGGCAAGCTATGGCGCGGTGGCGGACCCCGATCCATTCCTGCAGCCCTTCCTCATTCTTGCCGCGCTGACCTTGTTTCTTGCCGTGCTCGGCCCTGTGGCGGCGGCGCTGGCGCTGCGGCACGGAACGGATTGATGTGTTGGCTTCAGCTCATGCCTGCGGCGCGGCGAACAATTGCGGAGCCGATGGCGCAGCGTTAAGAGAAGACATGTTGGAACGGCGTGAGACGGACCGGTTGGAAAGCGCCGCGGAGCGAAAAGCATGAGCGTACATGCGCTTTATGTCACCGCCGCCTATGCGATCACGGCCGTGGTGCTGGGCGGGCTGATCGGCTGGATTCTGCTCGACCAGCGCGGCCGCAAGCGAGAGCTTGCCGAGCTGGAGGCATCCGGCGTGCGCCGGCGCTCCGATAAGGCAGTAAAATCATGAGCACGGAAACCCAAACACCGGCGCGCCGCCGCCTGATCGTGCTGCTGCCGCTGCTGGTCTTTCTCGGGCTGGCGGGATTGTTCCTGGCGCAGCTTTTGTCCGGGCGCGACGTGTCGGAAGTGCCGTCAGCGCTGATCGGCCTGCCGGCGCCGCAGACCAACCTGCCGGCGCTCGAAGGCACCAATTTGCCGGGCCTCGATTCAAAACAGTTCGCCGGCAAGGTGACGCTGGTCAACGTCTTCGCGTCCTGGTGCGCGCCGTGCCGCGAAGAGCATCCGGTGCTGCTGGCGCTGTCGCAGGACAGACGCTTCGTCATGGCGGCGCTGAACTACAAGGACCAGCCGGAAAACGCCCGTCGGTTCCTTGGCGATCTCGGCAACCCATTCCAGGCGATCGGCGTCGACGAGGCCGGACGCACGGCGATCGACTGGGGTGTCTACGGCGTGCCGGAGACCTTCGTCATCGGCAAGGATGGCAAGATCGCCTATAAGCATGTAGGGCCGCTGACGCCGGACTCGGCGCGGACGCTGCTGTTACCCGAAATCGAGAAGGCGCTGGCCATGCCGGGCTGATGGCCCGCCGTTTCGTCATGCTAGGGTCTTTGCTCCGCTTTGCGTCGCTACGCCCAAGGATGACGAACGTGATAGGTCGACCACGTGATAGGTCGACCGAAGACTCAGCCGTAGATCTGCTTGTGGACCTGGTAGAGCATTTCGCTGCGGTCGGCGCGCATGTCGGCGAGGTCACGGCTGCTGAAGCTGTCGATTTCGGCGACGAGGCGGTTGTAATGCCGGCGCTTGGCGATGCTGGCGCGAGCGCGGCTCATGAGGCTGTCGATGATCATAGCGAGTTTCCTTTTGCGCCGCGTTTCGCGGCCAGTTGTTCCTCCCTTGATCGATACGGAGCATGACATAGTTATGGTGCATTGCAAAAATAAGATGTTGCAATGCACCATTGCGCTGGGCGCATAGCCGGTTAACGGGATGTGACCTGCCGTCCGGGCCAGCATTCGCTTCCATAATGCTTCTGACGCATCATCGATCTTGCCATATCGATCGTGGGCTGGCTTGATCGCGCCTTGCCAAGCGACTGCTACCGGGAGGAACCATGGCCAGCGAATTCTACGAAGTTCTCGATCCGCGCTTTTCGCGGCTGTTCAACGGCAATGCACAGGTCGACAGGCTGTTTACCGGCTGCCGATGGGCGGAAGGACCGGCCTGGTTCGCGGCCGGGCGCTATGTGGTCTGGTCCGACATCCCGAACAATCGCATGCTGCGTTACGACGAGACCGACGGCAGCGTCAGCGTGTTCCGTCAGCCGTCCGGCAATTCCAACGGCAACACGGTCGACCGGCAAGGCCGGCTGGTTACTTGCGAGCATTCCGGCCGCCGCGTCAGCCGCACCGAGCATGACGGGTCGGTAGTCACCATCGCCGACAAATGGCGCGGCAAGCGGCTGAACTCGCCCAATGACGCGGTGGTCAAGTCCGACGGCTCGATCTGGTTCACCGACCCGAGCTACGGCATCGATACCGATTACGAGGGCGACAAGGCCGAAAGCGAGATCGGCGCCTGCCATGTCTACCGGGTCGATCCCGGCACCGGCGAGACCGAGGCGGTGATCACCGACATGGTCAGGCCCAACGGGCTCGCCTTCTCGCTCGACGAAAGCAAGCTCTATGTCGCCGACACCGGCCGCACCCATGGCGCCCAAAACCCGGCGCACATCCGGGTGTTCAATGTCGACCAGGGCGGCAAGACGGTCTCAGGCGAAAAGGTCTTTGCCGACTGCACCGCCGGCCTGTTCGACGGTTTCAGGCTGGATGCGGACGGCCGCATCTGGACCAGTGCCGCCGACGGGGTCCATTGCTACGATCCGGACGGGACGCTGATCGGCAAGGTCAAGGTACCGGAAGTCGTCGCCAATTGCCTGTTCGGCGGCAACAAGCTGAACTGCCTCTACATCGCCGGCACCACATCCCTCTACATGGTCCGGCTCATGGTCAACGGCGCCAAAACCTACTGAGCGGCCGCCAAGCATATGCAAGGGAGGGAACCATGCCATTCGTGAATATCCGCCTGGTCAAGGAGGTGATTGCCGATGACCCGGCCGGCAAAAAGGCCGCGATCGCCGCCCAGGTGACGGCGGCCATCACCGGCGTCACCGGCCTGACCAACAATGATGTCTGGATAATCTTCGAGGAGGTCGCTGCACGCGACTGGTTCGTCGGCGAGACCGACGTCGAGACGCGGAGGGGCAAGGGATAGTTCTCGGCACAGATTGGCCGCAGCTCCTAGAGCCTTTCACGTTTTGATGGAAGCGTAGCCGGCGTTTGCGAAGTAGTTGTTGCATTCGGTTGCCTCGATCGTTTCAACGAGGTGGCCGATGTGGCGC
>NZ_JAMYOZ010000054.1:0-18995 GCF_040320095.1 Mesorhizobium sp. M0800 | reverse complement strand
TCATCTTGGCACACAAGAGCGAGTTGCGGAACGTAGTCGGAATAACCTTCGTAACCGGTGAGCCAATTCATGTTCGATTCAGTCAAGACAAGCAGTGCGTCGATGCCACGCTCAGCCATTAGCTGACGCAGCCGAGCCGTGCGTTCGCGATATTCCTCTTGACTAAATGCAGGCATTATTGAATCCTCCTATGTGGACATGTGGTTGCTTGCGTTAGTTAATTCGCGTCCTGTTCTAGTGCGGACGCAGAAAGCTGTTATCTGCCGGGCGAGACATTTTGCTGCGGCTTAGCCGGGCAGCATCTGTATTCTTCGAAGACCGGCGCTTGCTGCCTGCAATCCGTCGGCACTTCCGTACCCCTTTCAGCGCTGACAAACGTCTTGGTTGACCATCACCACCCAAGGCGCATCCGTCAAATATAGATTATGTAATCGGGTCATCTGAAAGCGAGATGGGTGGTGGCTCCTACTATGGAGTGCAGAGGTCGCGCGAACGGCGTGGAACCGTCAGCGGCGATCTCACATAACCCTCCGGATTTCGACGATTTACCGGACAGCATTCGGATCAGAGGCTGGACAGCATCGGACCTGATAGAGCTGTTTGAGGAAGATAGTCCCGGTGGTCCGCTACCATTCGGCGTGTGGACATCAGTCCGCTCCTCGCCAACATCTTCTTGCACTACATCCTTGATCTCTGGGTACGTCAGTGGCGTCGTCGCCATGCACTCGGCCGTGTCGTGATCGTACGCTATGCCGACGATTTAGTCATGGGCTTCGAGAAGAAGGATGACGCGCAAGAGGTGCTCGAATTTGGTTTGGCGCTCCATGAGGGGAAGAAGCGGCTAATTGAATTCTATCCATCCGAGCAGGGCCGCGGGATTTCGGGCGTCGCGCGAGGTAATGTCGGTTCATGGAGCTTGATGAGGACAAGATCGACGATGCAGTTTTGGCGCTGTTATGGCTGACGCTGCATAATGCAGAGGGCTTTTTTGCTTGGCGTCGCTTATGTCGACGATGAGAGGCACACCGAGGCCGATATCGACGGTGAGCTAAAAACGTGTTGGACTAAGCCGCGGGCGCGATTCAGGTTCTATGGGTATTGAATGGTGCGGCTCCGAGGACGGGCGTCGCAGGGACGGTATTGACCTGCGCCGCCGCGGCGTGCACGGGACGAAAGCAGCGCCGATTTTGAACTCGACAAGGGTAAAGATTGCCATCGCGACCTGGCGGAAGGAACTGGTAGACGCGACAGCAGGCCCGTTATGAGGCCGGCCTCGCCGAACGCCGCTACGCCGCCTGCGACCCCGACAACCGCCTGATTGCCGCGCAACTGGAGAAGAACTGGGAGATCGCGCTACGCCGCGTGCGGGAGTTGGAAGCGCGCAAACCTGCCGAAAGCCCTTCAACCATCCAGGTCCAGCCAGATGCCTTTGCCAATCTGGCGGCTAATCTACAGGCAGCCTGGGATGCGCCTGATGTGACGATGTGGGCTCGTCAGCAACTGCTTCGCACGTTGATCGCCGACATTGTCGTCGATGTCGACGATGCTGTGCAGGACGTCGTGCTGACGATCCATGGGAAGGGTGGTCAGCACTCGGAACTCAGGGTGCGTAAACCTCAGACTGGCGAATGGCTGTGCAACGACAGAAGATGCTTGGCGGTGATGCGCAGCATGGCCGGACGCTGGTCCGACGAGCACATCGCCGCCTCGCTCAATCGAATGGGCATGCCCACACCGTGTCGCTTCTGTGAGGCGCGTGCGCGCAATCCATGCCTACAAATCAGCAGACAAGGACGGCACCTGGTTGACCATGACTGAAGCGGCGGCCGCTCTGGGCGTGACCGACCATCGGATACGCCATCTATCAAAACGGGCGTCGTGCCTGCCGAACAGGTCGTTCCTGGCGCGCCCTATCAAATCCGGGCCGATGATCTGGCTTCTGCGCCGGTTCAAGCCGCGACAGCCCGAAAAGGTCGCCCGTGTCGCATCGCTGACATGGAGACACCTCCAATGTTTACAGACCCTTAAAGAAAGATTGCACAATGACTCAGGTCCGGCCACTGGCTGGAAGAGTTGGTTGTTCAGCGATACCATCCACGGAGCCAAGGCCAGCGCCATCATCTACAGCCTGATGTTGACCTGCCGAGCCTGCGACGTCGAGGCCGTTGGCGTGGTTACGCTATGCCCTCACTGAGTAGCCTGCACCGAAGACGCCGAAATCGACGATCTCCTACCCTTCAACTTCGCCAAAACCGCCACTGCCTGATCAGACCAATGCCCTTTCCAATTCGAAGGCGATCCGTCGAAATCGCTGGCGTCAACGTGCCGGGAAAATAGCGCTTACACATAGTCTGGTAGGCCCACTTTAGCCTCCCAAGGCCCTGGCTGTCGTCGAACGTGTTTCGGCGGCAAGCATATTTTCAATGCGGATTTGGTGGCTGCTTGCCCGCTTGAGAACAGCGCACTGAACAATGCGAGATGGAACCTATGGAGAGTAAAGCGCGCTCGTCATCCAGTTCCGAGCGGAGGTGTCATCGCGCACCATTTCGCCTATCTCGCATTCATATGGCGTAGCGGCAGCAAAATCCAGAACCGCAACTAACACAATGACTCTCGGTGCGGTGCACTGATAGCTATGTTGCTCCGGCCAGCGGTCCATCTTCGACGGAGCCGCATTTTAGCGGCAATGTCATCTGGAAACGCGATGGCGCCGTTCGTGACTTTATGCTGGTGATTCGAATGCCAAGTGGCCCATAGTTGATGGACCGTGCTTTGAACCGCATTCGTCCCGCCGATGCAAAGTGAAATGCAACAAATGAAAGGTATCCTGCTCGTGCCTGGTAGTGGTATGTCGCGTTCTCCAATCCCAGCATCATCCCCGGTAGGGGTGCGGAAACCTTCTGCAGCTTCGCCCGCCGTCTTCTTCAAATAGCGGGATTAACATGCGCGGCTATTCGGCATTTTCCATCCTTCGCAATGGCCTTACCGGAGGCAAGTATTGGCGGCGCGCTTGGCGCGCCCCCGATATTAAACCGACCTATGATGTTGTCATCGTGGGTGGCGGCGGGCACGGGCTTGCGACCGCATTCTATCTCGCCGAGAACCACGGCATCCGCAATGTCGCCGTGCTGGAGAAGGGATATATCGGCGGCGGCAATGTCGGCCGAAACACCACCGTCATCCGCTCTAACTATCGCCTCGACGGCAACACCCAGTTCTATGAGTTCTCGATGAAGCTATGGGAGGATTTGTCGCGGGCGCTCAATTTCAACGTCATGTTCTCGCAGCGCGGCATGCTAATCACGGCCCATTCGGCCGACCAGCTCGATAGCTTCGGCCGCCGCGCCAACATCATGCGGCTGAACGGCATTGACGCCGAGATTCTCGACCGTGACGAGGTTCGGCGGCTGGTCCCGTACCTCGATTTTTCCGAAACTGCCCGCTTCCCGATCCATGGCGCCATCTTCCAGGGCCGGGCGGGCACGGCGCGCCACGACGCCGTCGCCTGGGGCTATGCGCGCGCCGCTGACGCCTTTGGTGTCGACATCATCCAAGGCTGCGAGGTGACGGGGTTCGTCCGCGACGGCGAGCGCATCATCGGCGTCGAGACGACGCGGGGTCGGATTGGGGCCGGGAAAGTTGGGCTTGCGGTGGCTGGTCACACCTCGGTGCTTGGTCGGATGTTGGGCCTTGAGCTGCCTATCGAGAGCCATGTCTTGCAGGCTCTCGTGACGGAGCCGATCAAGCCCCTAGTCCACCAGATCGTGGCCCACGGCATCGACCATTTCTACGTCAGTCAGTCCGACAAGGGTGGTCTGGTGCTCGGCGGCGGGCTCGACGGCTACAATTCCTATGCCCAACGCGGCAATCTAGGCATGGTGCGCGAAGTCGCGGAGGCGGCAGTCGCACTAATGCCAAGCATTTCCCGCCTGCGGATTCTGCGCCACTGGGGCGGGGTGATGGATATGACGCCGGACGGCAGCCCTATTGTGTGCCCTACGCCGATAGAGGGGCTCTATCTCAATGGCGGCTGGTGCTATGGTGGATTCAAAGCGACGCCGGCCTCGGGATGGTGCTTCGCGCATACCCTCGCCACTGGCGCACCCCATCCGCTTGTCGCCGCCTACAATCTCGACCGCTTCCGTACCGGCTACACCCTCGACGAGGCTGGCGTCGGTCCGTTCGCCTGGCTCCAATAAACGAGAGGTCGTACGACCATGCTACGCATCAAATGTCCCTGTTGCGGTCCGCGCGACCACGACGAGTTCCGCTACGGCGGCGACGCGTTAGTCATCCGTCCTGCTCACGATGATGCCAATTTCGAGGCCTGGTACCGTTATGTATTCGTGCGCGAGAATCCGGCCGGACCACATCGCGAATATTGGCAGCACGTATTGGGCTGCCGTCAATGGCTGGTGGTCGAACGCGACACACGCGACCACAAGATCGCCTCGGTCCGGTTCGCGCGGGAGGCGAGCACATGAGGCGACTTGATGAAGGCGGCCGGATCGACCGGTCGCAACGGCTCGAATTCAATTTCGATGGCAAGGCTTTCGCCGGTACCCGAGGCGATACACTCGCGTCGGCACTGCTGGCGAACGGTGTGGGCCTTATCGGCCGCAGCTTCAAGTATCACCGACCGCGCGGCTTCTATTCGGCGGGGCCGGAGGAGCCGAACGCTCTAGTGACTTTGGGTACGGCTGGCCGGCGCGAGCCGAACCTGCCGGCCACCACGGTAGAGTTGGCCGACGGTCTAGTCGCCCAGAGCCAGAACCGCTGGCCATCGTTGAGGTTCGACATGCAGAGCGTCAACGGGCTGTTCGCGCCATTTTTATCGGCCGGTTTTTACTACAAGACCTTCATGGGCCCAACGCGGCGGGCCTGGATGTTCTATGAGCATTTCATACGCAAGGCCGCTGGCTTGGGCCGAGCGGGAGAAGAGCCTGATCCGGACCGCTACGAGGTTCGGCATCTCTTCACCGATGTGGCGGTGATTGGTGCCGGGCCGGCGGGACTTTCGGCCGCGCTGGCGGCAGGCGAGGCGGGCGTTAGGGTGCTTCTCATTGAGCAGGATTTCCTGACGGGGGGTATGCTTTTGTCGGAGCCGGCGGACGGCGAAGCCGGGCGCTGGCTTGCTGATATACTTGCAAGGCTCGCCGACCTGCCGAATGTTTCTGTCATGACGCGCACCAGCGCGTTCGGCACTTATGACGGCAATGTGCTGGGACTTGTTGAGCGGCATGGCTCAGGAAGCGTCGATCCTGCAAAAGGAGCGAATCGCCAGACGCTGGCGCTTTTGCGTGCGAAATCGATCGTTTACGCCACGGGCTCGCTCGAGCGGCCGCTTACCTTCGCCAATAACGACCGGCCTGGCATCATGCTGGCCTCCGCGGCGCGAACGTATCTGAACCGGTTTGCCGTGCTGGTGGGTGCGAGAGTGATAGTGGCGACCGACAACGACAGCGCCTATGGCGCAGCCTTCGATCTTGCGGCGACCGGGGCAGAAGTGACAATAGCTGACAGTCGCGCCGAACCGACAAATGAGCTTCTGGAACGAGCACGCCGCCTTGGTATCGCCGTACGTCCGAAATCGATAATTCTCGGTGCCTTGGGGCGTCAAGCCGTGCGCGCGGTTACGCTTTGCGAGCCGGGTGGTATAAATACGCTAGAATGCGACCTGGTCGCGGTTTCCGGCGGCTGGTCCCCTACCGTTCATCTGACCTCCCATCTCGGGGTAAAGCCCGTTTATTGCGAGGACATTCACGCCTTCGTTCCCGGAAAGCTCGACGCGGGGCAATTCGTGGCCGGCGCTGTGAAAGGAGATTTCATCACGGCAGGCGCAATTGAGGGAGGCCGTCGCGCAGGGACCGAGGCATCGTCTGGCTGCGGCGGTGCAACGAGATTAATCCAGTCGGCCGCAAGGCCCGCTGTTGCCGAGAGCAACGCGGAACCTGGTCATAGCCTCTCCGTTGCCTCGCTTCGCCCGGGACCTCGCCATGTCAAGAAAGGTAAGGATGAGAGCCCTGGCATGCGGCCGCAGAAGGCCGAAGGTGCCAAAGGGAAGGCCTTCGTTGACGTGCAGATGGACGTAACTGTGAGTGACATCGCGCTGGCGCATCGCGAGGGGTACGAGTCGGTGGAACACCTTAAGCGCTACACGACGCTCGGCATGGGCACCGACCAGGGCAAGACAAGCAACTTCATTGCGCTTTCGGTGATGGCCGACCTCCGCGGCATAGCGGTTCCGGAAGTTGGCACCACAACTTTCCGGCCGCCCTATACCCCAGTCGCCGTCGGGGTGCTGGCGGGGCGCAGCATCGGTCACCTTTACAAGCCAATCCGGCGCACGCCGATGCATGATTGGCATGTCGCAAACGGCGCGCAGATGCTGGAAACCGGAGCCTGGACGCGGCCCTTGTTCTATTCTGCTTCCGGCCGCGATGTAGAAGAGGCATATGTCGCCGAGATGCGGCTGGTGCGGGAGGCCGCCGGAATGATGGACATCTCCACGTTGGGCAAGATCGACGTCCAGGGGCCGGACGCGGCTGAGTTTCTCGACCGCATTTATGTCAATGGTTTTGCCAAACTGCCGATCGGCCGCTCCCGTTACGGCATTATGTTGCGCGACGATGGCATCGTCTTTGACGACGGTACAACGACCAGGCTCGGCGAGCGGCACTTTTTTATGACGACGTCGACGGCGAAGGCTGCGGACGTGATGTCCCGGCTCGAATTCCTGCTCGATACCGCTTGGTCGGGTCTGCGCGTCTCAGTAAACTCGGTGACCGACGAATGGGCCGCGATGTCGGTTGCCGGTCCGAAGAGCCGCGATATCCTCTCCGCCGCGTTTTCCGATTTAGACGTTTCCAACGAGGCATTGCCCCATATGGGACTGATCGAGGGGAAATATCGCGACAGGCCCCTGCGCATCATCCGTCTCAGCTTTTCTGGCGAGCGGGCTTACGAAATCTACGTTGGCGCGAGCGTTGGTCAGGAGGTGTGGTGCCGGTTGGTCGAAGTCGGCGCGCCGTTCCGTCTTAAGCCCTACGGCCTTGAGGCGCTCGGTACGCTGCGCATTGAAAAGGGCCATATCGCCGGGCCGGAGATCGACGGCAGAACGACGCTCGATGACCTGGGCTTAGGTCGCATGGCCGTCAGACGGAGTGGCTTCGTCGGCGAGGTATTGGCCCGACGCGAAGCCTTTTCCAACCCGAATCGGCCGCAGCTCGTCGGCCTGCAATGTGTCGAGCCGGGCAAGCAGTTGAGGGGAGGTGCTTTTCTGTTCAGGCCTGGCGAGCCGCTGGAGGGCCATGGTCTTGGCGTTATCACTTCGGTGACCTATAGCCCCACGCTCAACGCTTGGATTGGGCTCGGTTTGCTTGCCCGGAATGCCGCGGTAGAGGGCACTGAGATCGTTGCCACTTATCCGACCAAGGGCCAGACTGTGCGGGCCCGGGTAGTCTCGCCCGTATTTCTTGACCCGAAGGGAGAGCGACTGCATGGGTGATGATTCGAACACGGCGAGGCTCAAAACGGCAGCGTATGACTGCGCGATCGTCCAATGCGAGGGGTGGGACGGCGCGATGGCACCATTCGAGGCCGAACTGAATGGGATGCTGGGCGGCCCGCTGCCAACCAAGGTGGGCGAGACATCTCGTCAGGACAACTGGCTCGTCATTCGCATTGCACCGCGGCGGTTCTGGCTGCTTTGCGATGGAACGCCTCCAATTGTCGATGTCGATGCGGAACTTGGTTGCGCGCTCCCGGTCGGCGAGGGCAGGGTGCGGCTGCGGCTCTCCGGCGAGGGTCTCAAACGCCTGCTGGAGCGGTGCGGCTCGATAGATTGGGAGACACTGGGCGAGGGACGAGCGGTCCAGACTGGCTTCCATCGCGTGCCGGTCCTGCTGTTGCGCAGCGGCACACTCGAGTGCGACCTTTTCGTCCCACGCAGCCTCAGCGAGAGCTTGAGGAAGTGGATTGCCGACGCCTCCGCGGACGGTAACTGACTAGTACCTCGAACCGGTCGAAGTGGGCTGCCCATTTACCCGCTGACCTTGCCCCGTTGAAATAATCCATTTTGAAGTAAGCTCTGGCCGATTGAGAGGAGCAGGGAATGAAGCGCAAACCGTTTCACAGACGAACAGATCATTGGCATTCTGAAGGAGCACGAGGCGGGCACGCCGGTCTCGGAGCTTTGCCGCAAGCAGGGCGCCAGCGACGCCAGCATCTAAGAAGTCGAAGGCCAAATTCGGCGGCATGGACGTGCCCGATGCCAAGCGGCTGAACACGCTGGAGGACGAAACACGAAGCTAAAGCGGCTTCTGGTGTAAGCGATGCTCGACAATGCTGCTTTTAAAAGACCTTCAGTTTGGAGGCGGCAGTGTCCGGTCCGGCTTTGAGGAACAAACAAAGTGACGTGGAGTCTTAGTTAGGTCATCACAACAATTTTCGCCTTTGTGCCATTGCATGGTAGTTGGTGAGCAGGAAAAGCGATCGCACCACCGCAGTACAGGGTGTTCCCTCCAGCCGCCCCGCTTCCAGTCGCTGCACTAACGTACGAGGATCACCGAGGCGGTAGCGCTCACCTGGTCGGCCGCACTCAGGATCAGCCTTGCCAGGATGCTTTGCCCCCCGCGATTTCCTCCCCTTGAGGCTTCTCGACGCCAGCTGCCGTGCCAGAGGACGCACAGCTGCTTGGGCCGGCATCCGAAAACGTAAACAGAGCAGACCTCCGCCTCACCCAAACCTGATATTGAGGGTTCCCCAACTCACGATGGCGTCCTTAAACCCGCAACTAACCTGGCATTAGCCTTGCCCCATAGTGTGGCACATCGCGTGGCGACAGATCCGCTCGTGGGGTATGAGCGGGGCGGCGAATGGCGCCGGCGTATCGCGGCCGATCCGCGCCAACGCTTGCTCGCAAGGGTCCGGCCACCGCCTTGCATGCTGTCATCTCGTCGCGAGAAGACACCAATCAGCAAACTGAATTGGACGCCCGCGGCCGCCGGTTGTCTACTGTCGCTCAACGATATGCATCAATTGTAGCCGCTAGGTTTCTCGAAATGAACGCGTCTTTTTCGCTGCGGTTCCCACTAAGACTGCAACACTCCGCGTTCAGGCTGAGCCTCCATTCTTACGCGAAGCTTTGTAGTCAGCGAACGACGAAAACTCCGGTGGACTTCTTTGATAGTTCGCTCTCACACTGAGGTGTGCACACGCCACCCCGAGCGGATCGACGAGAGTGGTGTCAGCGATGTCGAGAACGATATGTACTTAATAATCGATTTAACGCGTACGTTCGCAAGGAGCGGCCAGACTGACTCCTATGGCATCAACTATTGGGCAAGCTCAGTTGAGACTGCGCTGGCTGTTTGCGCCAAGCGCTACTGATCGCGTACCGCAAGGAATCCGCCAACTTGGATGCGATTATCCCTTGAGTTCGCAATTTGAGGTTCCATCCATGACGTTTCAATCCCGCCGCGCTCTTGGAATTCTTGAGCTTGATGAAGGAATCTCAAGCGAAAGCCCACCGAGCGTTCCGCGTCCGGGTTCCCTGTTGGACCCGGTAACCTTTGATCGCCCAATCATGACGGAAGTCGTACAGGGGGCACTGCCGGACACGGTCATTCGTGGCGAGCCTTCACTTGAAGGCGCCTGTTTGGCGGCCGCTCGTCGCTTGGTCGAACGAGGCGCAGCCGTGATTTCTTCTGATTGTGGATATTTCATGCGGCATCAAGCGGCAGTCGCCGCTGCGGTCGATGTTCCCGTTGTGATGTCCAGCCTGCTCCTGGTGCCGACGTTGCTGCGACTGTTGGCACCTACTCATAAGATTGCTGTCGTGGCCGCTGACTCTAGACATTTCAGGGAGGATCTGCTTGGATTGGAAAATCCAAGAGATCGAGCGAGAGTGGTCATCGGCGGCGTTGAAGCCGGCGATTTTTTCCGCAATGCGCTGATGCATCCTCCAATCCCGACAAAAATCGAACAGATCGAAACTGAAGTCTCCGCCTGCGTCACGCGACTTCGCGCTGAGCACTCTGAAATCGGGATGCTGCTTTTCGAATGCACGGGGTTCCCTCTTATCACGAAGGCACTCCGCCGCCGTACAGGATTACCGACCTATGACATTACGGACCTTTGCCGGCTAACACTTGCATCCGTTGTATAGCCAGTTCGAAACATAAGTCTCCAAATTGAGGTGATCTATGACCACTGAATTTTCGACGACCCTTCCGTTCCCCATCATCGAGTATGAACGCCGACAGCAAAAGGTCTTAGAGGCTATGGAACGAGCCAACCTTGATGCCCTCTTGGTAACCGCTCATGGCCACCTTCAATATCTCAGCGGATACGACGGGACCGGTGCATATTTTATGCCGTTCCCATTGATCCTCGTACCGGGGCAAAAGCCGACCTTCGTCATCCGACAATATGAACTCGGCGGCGTCCGTGCAAACAGCTGCGTGGAGGAAATACTAACCTATCGGGACGAGGAGGGTTTTGCCGCTGTTTGCGCCGATGCTATCCGTCGATTTAGTTTAACTGGCCATAGAATTGGGCTTGAGCTCGGCTGCTGGAACCTTGCGCCGGCGGACGTTAACGCACTTCAGGCGCATCTTCCCAATGCGAAGTTCGTCGATGCGAGTCGTCTAGTGGCAACGGTAGGAGCTGTAAAGACCGAGCTGGAACTCCAAACGATGCGATTCGCGATGAATTTGACTGATGTGGCCATCAAAACGTTCCAACATTCCCTGCGAGAGGGCATTACCGAAGCGGAAGTGCTTGCGAACATTGACCAGGAAGTTGAAAAGGCTGGTGGTGTAATCAAAAAGCCGCAGATAACTTTGCTGTTCGGCGAGCGGACGAAGCTTTCGCACGGCAGGGCGAATCAGCATCCGATCAGTAACAATGAGCCAGCCTTCGTCGAACTTGCTGGACTGAAGAACGGTTATCCCTGTGCACTGGTCCGGAGTGCCGTACTTGGTCGGCATGCCGAAACGGAGGTTCTCCACGACCTCTCGATTGAAGTTCTTGAGGCAGTTATTTCTGCGATTAGGCCTGGTGCGACCGCCGGCGAAGTTGATGTTGCCGGACGAGAGGTGCTCAAGCGAAATGGGCGTCCGGAGTTGCTTAACCACCGGGTCGGCTACCAAACCGGCATCAATTGGGTTGAGCGCGGTAACATCAGCCTTCAACCTGGTGCTAGCGACATCCTTGAGCCAAACATGACCTTGCATATGCCAATCATCTTGCGCGGAGAGAGTGGTTACCAGTTCGGAACCAGCGAGCACGTTGTAGTAACAGAGCAAGGGGCGGAAATACTCAGCCGCACACCTCACACGCTGTACTATGCATAGATCGAGAGGGCGGAGTTCTGCCTGTCAAATGAACGATGCCGAGAGATTTCAGTGTGAGGCAATCGAACAGCGCCGCGACTTTCTTTGAAATCCTAAGCTCGAGCAAAGGGTAGACGAGACGGCACTGTTCGTGGCCATTGGTTCTAATGAGCAATCTCACGACGACTGCGGCGTTCTGAAGCGACACATGAGTGAGGAGTTAAGAACTTGCTAGAGGATGCTGCGCGCCGATTACGCGCGAGATTAGCCCAGGCATAGGGTATTCATCACGAGCTTGATACAGTTGCGGCCCACGTTACTGGTCGCGGTTTGCCGGGATTTGTCCCCGCGATGGTCGTGAGCGCACCGACGCATCTGCTAGGCTAGCAGCCAGTTGCCGTTCCCGAAGTGCGTCGATAACGACGCTTACAGTAGAGGTTTAAAAGATGTCGGCAGCCACCGGATCAAACAGCGCACTTGAATCGAGCCTCCTGGAGGCTAGGGACCGCTTTATTTCTGAGCACCGCCGAAGCTGCGAACTTCACAACCAAGCCCGTACCGTCATGCCTGGTGGAAACACACGCTCGGTCCTGTATTATCAACCGTTTCCGATTGCGATGGACAAGGGGGAGGGCAGTACGCTCTGGGACATCGATGGCCATGAGTTTGTGAATCTCTGCGGCGAATACACGGCTGGTCTGTTTGGCCATTCGGAAATGCGGATCCACGCTGCAGTTCAGCAAGCTATGACGCGTGGTTTAAGCCTCGCAGCAGTGGGCAGGGCCGAATACGAGCTTGCAAAGCTCATCTGCGCGCGGTTTCCGTCGATAGAACTCGTACGCTTCACCAACAGCGGCACAGAAGCCAATCTAATGGCGCTGACGGCGGCCCGTGTCCACACCGGCCAAGACAAGATCCTCGCATTCCGCGGCGGCTATCATGGCGGTGTGCTATTGTTTACTCCCCAGGGTCCGTCCCCGGTTACTGTTCCGTTCCCATTCCTTTTGGCCGACTACAATGACACGGACTCAGCCACCGCGGTGATAGGGCAGAATCGGGATCGGCTCGCAGCAGTAATTGTCGAACCCATGCTCGGTAGTGGCGGCTGTATCCCAGCGGAGATCAGTTTCCTGAAAGCACTGCGGGAGGCTACGCGGGAAACCGGCGCTCTTCTGATCTTCGATGAGGTCATGACATCGCGCATGTCTGATGGTGGGCTCCAAAAGCGCCTAGGAATTATTCCCGATCTTACGACACTGGGCAAGTACATAGGCGGCGGCATGAGCTTCGGGGCCTTCGGCGGTCGGGCCGACGTGATGTCTCTCTTCGACGGGCGCCTGCCGCACGCGGGTACATTTAATAACAATGTTCTGTCGATGGCCGCGGGTCGCGTCGCGCTGGGTGAAATCTTCACACAAGCTGCAGCGGAGGATTTGTACGAGCGCGGCGAGCGTCTGCGGGCGTCACTGAACGATCGGCTCACGAACCTCGGCGTGGCGATGCACTTTAGCGGAGTGGGCTCGCTGGCAACCGCACATTACCGCGCCCCCATGAAACTCCGTCCCTACACGCCGACTGCCCGGGAGGATGGTTTGCGCGAACTGTTCTTTCTCGACATGCTGCGAGCTGGTTTCTATCTCGCCCGACGTGGCATGATCGCGCTTAGCCTCCCGGTCCAACAATCGGATCTCGACCGCTTCGTCGATGCGGTGGAGGAATTCGCCATCACCCGACGAGGGGTGCTTGGGTCGGCCGAGGCAGCGATGTGAGTACGGCCTGCCAGACTCCGACCTGAGGAGCCGGCGGTCGAGCAGAAGCGCGATGGGGGTGCTATCGGCCACACCTTATCAGCGACTGCAGAACACCCGCGTGTGCCAGCCGAGTCAATGCTCAGTTGGAAAACCTGTTGTTGACCTTGGATCCTATCCTGCTGCTGCGACAGATCCGGGAGAGTTGGACGACGCTGCAGTCACTCCCGCATCGTGCTCGGATCCGCAACGCTCGCCCAATTGCTGCAGGTGTACGCGTTAACATGAGGTGGGCGCTCGATCAACACGCCCGCCCAGGTCCTCTGGCGGCAGTGACTGCGGACCTACTGGACTGGTTCAAGGCTGAATCGTGGCGGACTGGTCGTCTTTGGAACATACGGTCTCACCTATTAAGACCCAGCGCTCCCAAAGCTCTTGCTTGTCAAGCGCATCGAAGAATTGACCCTCCCTATTGCCTCACCCGAGAATGTTTTGTGCGCTGAGATGGCCCTTATCTTCTCCCGCCGCGGCTAGATAGTCGACCGTGAACAATCTTGACCGCTAAGCGCCAAGCTGCTTCAGCCGGTTCAGGAACGCGGCGATCAAGAGCCACAAAAATTGCTTCAGTCACCTGAGCAGGAGGGAGAAGTTATAGCCGGCTGCGGCCAGGATGGCGTTGATCGCATCGCCTTGGGTGTGAGCGAGGTAATTGCGGCCCATTCTGTGTTCGTTCTTGATGTGGCCGATCACCGGCTCGACGGCCGATCGCCGCCGCATCTGGCGCTTGACGGCCGGTGTCACGCGGCGCTTCTGACCAGCGGTGAAGACCCTGAACTTACGGCTTTGCGGCGCGTTGTGGCCGCGATAGCCGGCGGCGAGAACGCTGCTGATCTCGTTGCCGATGGTCTTTTCCATGTCAGGGATGATCGCTGCGAGCGTGTGGCCGTCATAGGGATTGCCGGGCAGCGCTTTTGCATGCAGGCCGAACTGGCCACCCTTTGAGCGCTTCAGCGTGGCGGCCACCGACACCTTCACCCCGAACTCGTAGGGCGCATGCGCCTTGCCCTTGCCGATGCATTCCACCTCGTGCGCATGCAGGCTGTAGATTTTGCGGCCGCGCTGGCGCTGACGCTGCTCGAGAACGGTGGAGGCCTGGTAGAGCGGCCACTTGAAGATCGCGTCCAGCTCCGCGTCGCTGGCGATCTGACGGGAGATGTCGCGGTGCGCCCCAGATACGTCCTGAGCCTGCGCAGGGCCTTGTTGGCCCGCTTGAATTGCTTGGCGTGGGCGTAGCGCTGGTGCTTGATCAGCGCCAGCTTGCCGACCCGCACATAGGTCTGGCGCAGGTCGAGCCGCGTCTTCTTCGCCAGCCGCACTAGCCGCTCGCGGGCGCGATGGATGAGCTTGGCGTCGGTCGGGAACATCACGTTCTTCGGCTGCACGGTCGTGTCCACGATCACTTGGCGCGTGTCGGTCGGCTTCATCGCCCCGGTCTTGACTGCAATGCTGAGGCTTTCCTGCAAGAGCGCGACGATCCGCTCCTCGCCCATGCGGCTGCGCCAGCGCGTCATCGACGAGCGGTCGAACGGCAGGTCGTGGCGGAAGAACTCCTCGCCGCACAGATACTGGAAGTAGGGGTTTTCCACCCAGCGCTCGCACAGCACCTCGTCCGACAGGTTGAAGGTGTGCTTGAGGATCGCCAGCCCCGCCATCAGCCGGGTTGGCAGCGGCGCCATGCCGGGACCGTCCGAATAGACCGCACCGAAGCGCGCCTCCAGCACCGGCCAGTCGATCGCCTGCGCCAGGCGCACCAGCTCGTGCTTCATGTTGATGATCTGATCGAGCCTGGAGCGGAAAAGATCCTGCTCTCCCGTCTCGCGCTTCTCGCGTGGCCTGCCCATCGCCTGGCTCCGATTCACTGCGATGAAAGCAGTGAATCACGCTTCGCCAGGCGGCGACATCGCAAACTGGAATTGCAAGAAAACTATCCACAAACTGGCCGTTACCTGCAATTCGGAAGCCTGAAAAGTAGACTATTCCTATGCGATATCAGCGGCTTCCGTATTCTTCACGGCCGACTAGATAAGCGCGCGCGCTTCATCCAGTCTTCATCGAGTATCTGCCCGGCTATTTCGATACGCCAAGCCTAACGGCCATTGGCACCGTTCACAGGCCGAAGAGTCCTGCGTTCGCGCCAGCAACGGTGTCAGCATCTTCGCAGAATTCGATGACGGCGTTGATGTGCGGATTGACCTCGTCGTGGGCTTGGCGGGCTAGGCGCGTCAATTCCAAAGGCGTCACGGCGCCGGCGTTCACCAGCGAAGCCAAACCGGTGGCGTCGTATTTTACATGTCCACTTAGCCACACGGATTCTATCTTCCATTTGGATTTTGCTGCTGCTGATTTCCGGTTGCGCGAAAAAGCCATAGCATGAAAATGGCCGCCATCCCGAGCATAAAGCTGGCATCTCGGCGTTTCGCGGTCGAGACCTCAGCGACGATTCGCGATCATTAGACCTCCACGTCTTAACCGGCGCGATGACCAATTTCGGATGATAGCTTAGCTCCTCCGCCATCGCCATTCGGAAGGATGACCCCGCCTTTTTTTCGTTTGGCTCTATGAAACTGCCCCCCCGCGGCAGATAGCCTACGCATTGCGACAGCGCGTGGGGGACTCGAAACACCTAGTGGATGTCTCGCAGAATTTGAAATTCAATCTCTGTATCGGCGGCATTTTGGACCTAGATGGCGCCGTGACCTGCCTCAGGATAAGTTTTGGCGGGCTGCCACCGCGCGATCCGGCGTTGTCCTAAATCGACATGGGCTTCACTTTTGCTGCGGTCGCAGAATATCTGAAGTGATCTGACTCTGCAACGGAAGCCCCCGTGTCTAGTCCCGATTGTTGCGAGCGGACAAGAGAACCGGGCTCACCCCAAGGCAGAACGCTGACACTTCCACTTGCGGCCGTGACTAGGCCGATACTGACCTCCCACTATTTCTTTCTTCTGAAAGTCCAAGCGAGCGAGAGCATCGTCGTTAGCCAATACACGGACTCTAAAATTGGCAGCGGCTGAGTCAGGACATAAGGAGGGCCGTTCAATGCCTCGAGGTCGTCGTCTGTCGAAGGCTCCGGTGCGATGCTAGCCAAGTAGCTTTATGAAGATCGCTACTGTTAGCTCGGCTACATGAAGACAGGATCTAGGAATGCCAAATCAATGCAGACCGTACATAGCGCCCGGACCATGCGCTCCAACAGCTGCGACTGTTGTTTGCCTCCTTCGCCTACGAGCTGATCTACGCCTTGCGCCGCATCGGCCTGACGCGCACGCGCCTCGCCAATGCGACCTCCGGCAATATCCGGCTGAAGCTCCTGAAGATTGCACCCGGGTCCGCGTGTCGGTGCGCCTATCAAGATCGCCATGGCGTAGGCAGGCCTGTCTCTACGCCGACGAGTTCGCCCTGGCCCCAGGCCCGAATATGCCTTGCGGTCCGATGATGCCGCCGGCCTGACCGCCTTCCCGCCAAGGAGCATCACTGCGACCAGGTTCGGACCCCTCAGCCGTGATCGGAAAGGTGCCCGCTACTCGGAGGATAACGCGCCGATACTCAGAAAAGGTGGTTACGGCGGAACTGCAGGTGCAATGGAACCAGGCACTCATCTGTGTCGGAGAGAACGAGAGCAACATCGCCGCGCATATTGCCGCGAATCCGAGGCATCACCGGGCTAGCAACGGGCACCACAGCGCGGAGCCCACACATTCTCCAGGCGTTTGATCGACGCCAGCGATGAACGCCAGCCTAAAGAAGGGGTGCACCTTCATTTAAGATGTCGACCATAACGGATCGCTTCAAGAGCGTTCAACCATCTAGGTTCTAGATGACTAGGATATTGAGAACATTCTTGCCACCTGTTGGCCGACCGAACAAAATGTGAGCGCAACGGTATCCAGAGATCTTTGAACGTGGTCTTCAAATCCAAGTCTCAGATGCGGAACGGAGCCCTTGCCACGGCTAATTTCACACAAAGGGAGGACTTGATGAACAAGCTGACGACGATCATAGCGGCTGCCGCATCGCTCGCAATTGCGTTCGTGTCTTCGTCGATCACGGCCAATGCCGGCGACGTACTCGACAACGTGCTCGCCACAAAGACGCTAAGAGTGGCAGCCGGGACGGACTGGGGGACGATTTCATTCTTGAACGACAAACATGAGCTCGATGGTTCTGATGTGGACCTCGCCAAAGCCATCGCGGAAAAACTTGGCGTGAAAGTCGAATTCGTGACACCGGGCTGGGATATCATTACCTCAGGCAAATGGCAGGGTCGCTGGGATATGGCCATGGGCGAGATGGTACCCACCAAGGCCCGCGCCGAAAAGCTGGACTTCCATGTGTACGCCTACTCGCCGGCGGTCGCCATCGTTCACAAGGATAGCAAGGCGGCCAAGCTTTCCGATCTCGATGGCAAGGTGATCGGCGTCTCAACAAACTCAGTGCAGGAGTCTTATGCCAATCACACCTTAATAGCTGACTGGGTAGGCGCTCAGCCAATAGAATTTCAATTCACGCCGGGCAACGTGAAGATTTATGGAACCGTCAATATCGCGCTTGACGACCTTCGGCTTGGGGACGGTGTTCGTCTCGGTGCGGTCCTCGGTGACCAAGAGGACGTAGCCGGCGCACTCAAAGCCGGCTATCCAGTGAAAGAGCTCGCTGAGTCCCTATTCTTCTCGCCTGGAGCTATGTCAGTTCTGCGCGGCGACAAGGAGTTCAGCGACAAGATTGCGGAGGCCCTCCAGAGCGTGAGGGATGACGGCACGCTCTCCAAGATATTGGTCAAGTGGTACGGCATGGATCGCTCCGTGAAACAGTAAATGTCGTAAGCTGTAGCGGCCGGGAGGCGTGTACCGGTCGCTCTTTTTTGGGTCAATGCTCCATAAGGACATAGTTGGATCCGGGGTGCTCGTCCAAAGCTGGTGTTGATCGCTTCGCGATTGGGTACTCGCAGTTTTTCTTTGGGTTAATCTCACGGTACGACGATGGGCGAGCTTGCGCGGCTGGTCAATCGGCGAGCCGCTGGAGAGCGGTGTCTCCGGGCCCTCCGTGATTGCGTTTGTGATCGCGGTCTTGTTCTGCCGCTCGTCCTCGGTAGCCGTCGCCTCGAGATCTTCCAGTTGCAGTTCCATCTGCTCGAGCAGCCGCGCCTTGCGCTCCGAACGGCTGCCATAAAGCTCACGCCGAAGCTTCTCGATCTCCAGCTTGAGATGGGGGATCAGCGTTTCCGTGCTGGAGTTCACCGCCTGCGCGCGAGCAGCAACTGCCTCTGCCTCGACGCGGGCGGCGCGCTCGGCGAGGATCATCGCGTGGCGCTCGCAAGGTCTGAAGGAAGGGCGGCGGACTTCAAACTCACAAGGCGAGAGAATCATATTCGCCAGCGATTTCAAAGGCCAAAAATGTTATCCGACGCTCGTCGGACGCCAGGTTTCCTGCGGATTTCGCCAGTCGATTCCGAACAGCAGATAACGGAGCTGAGCCGGAGTGATCGTCACCGTTCCATCCGCGATCGACGGCCATAGGAAGCGCCCGCGTTCCAGCCGCTTCGTGAACAGGCACGCGCCCTGGCCGTCGTGCCAGATCACCTTCAGGAGATCGCCCCTGCGTCCACGAAAGCAGAACAGATGGCCGCTCAGAGGATCGCGCAGCACCTCCTGCACCTGCAATGAGAGGCCGGGGAAGCCCTTGCGGTGATGCGGAGCTCCGCATATCCGCAAGGGTGCGGTAGGGGCTGGCCGCACTTGTTCGCGAGACGATGGGCGCTGATCCGCTCTTATGCGTCGCCGGGCGCAATTTAAGAGGGGGGAGGGGCCGGCGGCGCGCGCCAGGCCGCGCCGGCCCAACGCCAACCACGAAAA
>NZ_JAMYOZ010000053.1:0-19616 GCF_040320095.1 Mesorhizobium sp. M0800 | reverse complement strand
CGCGTCATCCGATGCTGGCCTCCACTCCAGCCAGCATCTTGAATCACAAAACCGACTGATCCGGAATCCCCTTCGATTCCGTCAAATCAGGAACCGCTCTAGTGTGCACATGGTCAGCCTCGTTCGCCGGCGGGAATGAATTTGCTTTTGATGCCGTCGACCGGCGCACCGATCGTAGGCCGCCGGTCGAGCACGCCGCCGGGGCTGAGGAAGGATAAAAGCAGCCGGTCGGCCTGGATCGCCGGGCGGCTGAGACGCGATGGCGCGGCGGCCCGCGGGCCGGCCATGGCAATGCGCCGGATGGTGGTCAGGTTGACCTTCAGGCCGACGGCGCCGTCGGAATCGAAAAGGCCGTTGGCGATGATGGCGCGGCTCAAGGCATCGGCAGCGAACAGCTCCTGGCGCAGTTGTTCGATCAGCCAGTGGACCGTGCGCCAGCGCTCGCCGAGCGCCTCGGCCTTTGTCCTGACCTCGTCGCCGGGCGCAGGCGTGGCGACGGCAGCTTCGGCGGGGGGTTCGTCCAGGGGGGCGCCAACGCGGCGCTCGTCCGCGTCCTCGATGGTTTTCTCGATCAGCGCAATTTCAGCGTTGCAGTCGTCCAATGCGGCACGCGCCGCCGTCAAATTGCCGGCGCCGAAGATCGCGTGAAACTTTTCCGTTTCCAGCTCGGCCTTGCGGGCGATCGCATTGTTGAGGTCGGTGTCGAGCAAGGCGCGGATGGCAGCGAAATCGGCAGCCGTCCGCGCCCTGCCGAGGTCTTCGGCATGGGGGAGTTGAGTCACGGGTGGGTTCCTTGGTTGGGGAAGCGATGGAGGACGGAGCGGGTGATCTCCCCCCCCTCGAGGGGGGAGATGGCCGGTAGGCCAGAGGGGGTCGTCTCGCGTGGAGCGCCGGCGTTCTTCCCCCGCGATGGAGGCTATAGGAGGCCGCGTCAGGACGAACCGACCCCCTCTGTCGCCTTCGGCGACATCTCCCCCTCGAGGGGGGAGATCAGCAGTTTCTAAGGCTCGGCGTCGAACACTGGTGTCATCGCCCTGATCGTGCAGGGCGTTGGATTGACGTGGCGGATCTTCACCCGCCCCTGCCCTTCCCAGCTATCGTCGATCGGCACCTCGACATTGCCGGTGAACAATTTCGCCATGCCGTCGGGTGCAACCACGGACGGGATGCGAACCTGCTCCCAGCGGCCGCGGATGAACGACTGGACCTGAAGCCCGGTTGTGTCGGTTTCCAGCAGCGAAAGAATGAGCTTGGCCACCTTCTTGCGCCGCCCGACGATCGATCCGTCGCGGCCGCCGACATCGAGCTCCAGCGTGTTGGCTTCGGACTGGTAGCCGAGCCCGACCTGCCATTTGGCTGCCGTAGCTCCACCGGGCAGAGAAACCGCGCCAGCGGCCACAGCAAGGCCCTTGTAGACTTTGCCATCGGCCAGGACGTCGGCTGTTTCGCCGTTGAGATGATCAAGCCCTGAGACCGTGCCCACAGCGACGCCGCCATAGTTCAGGCCGCAGTCGACTTCGAATGCATCGCCGATCCCGCCATACTCGAACGGCGCGGTCTTTATTTCGATATAGCGCCTGGTCACGCCGCCGATCGTGCGCTTGACGATCAGCCAGAGATCGTCGTTGCCGTCCTGGCCGGGCGTCACCACGGCGCTTTCGACAACGGCCCAGTTCGATCCTGCGAAGCTTCCGGCGATCTGGTGGATGTGCATGCCGCGAACGTCCTGCGACGGCTGGTGCGTGTAGCCGCCGAGTTCGCCATTTCCGAGCGGGAACCACAGCAGCGGGTCGGGGTCGGTCTGGAAGGCGAGTTCAACGACGCCTTTCTTGGGAATGTGCTCCGATATCTGACCGACATCGTCGGAGGTGAAGCGGCCGGTGGCGTTTTGCGTCAGCTCGGCGATCGATTTGCGGGAGCGGGTCACATAGAGGAACGACTGCCCCGCATCGACGGGACGCAGCGGGGCACAACCGAAAGTCCGGGACCGGCGGTTCTTGAACGAGGACGGCGTCAGCGCCTCGTCGATCCCGGAACCCGACAGCGCCCTCACCCCGCCAAGCGTTCCGATGATCAGCGCGCCGTCCGATTCCGCCACCCACGTAATGTCGTTGGCCTGGCCGCCACCTGCCTGCACGAATTCCAGCGCGTCGGTGTCTTTCTCACCGGTGGCGAAGTTGTCGAAATCGCCGGTTTGCGAGGCATAGACCGAGAATTTTCGGCTGAACGCCAGACGCTCCTCGTAAAGCGAACCGCTCTGGACGTACTTGCCGGGCACGAACGTGCCGAGACGCCACCGAATGATCGGGCTGAGATCGGGCAGAGCATGCCCGTACAACTGGACCGTGACCACCGTGGTGCTGGTCCGGGCAACGATCTTGGCCCAGCGCCAGAAGCCATCCGCGCCAAGCAGACGAATGGCACGGCCGACATCGCTGGTCTGGAAGCCGATGCCGTCATTGATGCCGACGATCGAGGAGGCCGAGAGATCAAATGGCGTTTGCGACGGCGCGTATTCGTGCAGGGCCAGTTCGGCGATAGCGGTTCCGTCGCTGCCGCCACCTGAAAACAGCAGCTGATAATATTCGTAGGCAACCGTGTTGTTGAAGCCGTCGAAGAAGCGGGTTTCCGACTTGGACCAGCCCGTCTCTCCGTCCCGGCTGTCGAGCGTCGTCCAGTCGGTGCCGTTGCGCGAGGCCTGGAATTGCCACTGGGTCGGCGATGCAGTGTCTGAGTGATCATTCGTGGCGGTAATCCAGTAGGCGTCGACCGTCTTGGCTCCGCCGCCGCCGAACTGATAGCGCAGATACCCGCTCGGAAAACCCGCTATGTTCTCCCCCTTCTGCTTGTCGCCATCGAACACCTGCCACACGTCGGATGAGCCGTTGCTGTTGCTGACCGTGCCGCTTGGCAGCGTATTCGCGACCATGACCGGCATGGCGTTGCCGGTTGCGGCCGGCGTCAACGTCGTGGCCGTGGTGTTGATCTTGTCGTAAGGGCCGTCGAGAAAGACGAAATCGGCCAGCGTCCAGGTCGTGTGCGCGGTGCGCGTCAGCACTTTGACCGGATGACCCTTGTGGGTGATCCACATCTGGTCTGCCGACTGGACGAATTGCAGGTCGAACAGATCGGCCTCGGGATAAGGCGAAACGACTTCGACCGTGCCGACGCGCGCGCCATATGCATAGACGCGGATGTAGAGATCGCCGAATTCGAGCGCATAGGCCTGGTCGGCCGAGAAGATGAACGGGATCAGCCGTGTCGCCTTTGACGGAACCTTCACCTGCGCGCAAAAATAGGTGCCGCCACGCTTCCTGATACCGCCATGCGGCAGCGTGACGAAGTTCGTGCATTTCGACAGCGCCGCCCGGTAGAGGTCGAGCGAGGCGCGAGCATGCAAGCGGGGAGAAATCTCGCCGCGGATGAAAGCATCCTGGATCGGATAGAGCGTGGTCATCGGCCGACGCCCCGGCTGTCGCCGCGCTGGAAAGCCCAGGAAATTGTGGAAGATCTGCCGCCGCGCTGGATGGCATTGGCCGAATAGGCGGCGTCCAGCGCCCTGTCATAGGCGCTACGGGCGACGTCGATCATGCCGGCCTTGTGGGTCAACGGATGGGCGATCTTGATGGCGAGCGCCGCCACCAGCACTTCGCTGAACAGCGCGTCCCAGTCGTTGGGGTCGGTCAGATTGGCGACATAGCGGATGACGCGCGGTCCGGCGTGATCCGAATAGATCAGCCCGGCCTCCTGCCGCCATGAGAGCGGAACGCCATCCGGCTCGCCATTCCCTGTCAGCGGCAAGGGCCGCAGGCAATCGGCGGGAAGCTCATAGGCGAAGTTCAGCGTGCCAGCGCCGCTGCCGGTGTCGAAGCCGGCGACCGAGGCCGCCAGGATGGCGAAGACAAAGGCGTGCTTGGTCAATTCGGCCTCGCGGGTCAGGTCAAAATGCAGATTGAGCAGGCGTGCCGCCTTGGCATCCTGGTCGAGGCTTTCGATCGGCGCCTCGTCGAGCACGGCGAGCGCCATGTTGGCGATGTCGAGCGGGGTGATGGCCATGGCTCAGGCCTCCGGCTGTGTGATTGGTCGGGGAAAACGGGGCATGGTGCCTCCACGGCAAAAAGCCGCTTCGAAGCGGCTGGGGATTTTTTGTGATTTGTGGCTTGGGCAGAACGTTGCACGTCTCGTGCATCTAGCGTCACAACGCCAACCGCCCCGTCAGGACACGGGTGGCAGGCGCTGCGTGATCCGCCTCTTTTCCGTTCGAAGTAAGGAAGACGGCAAAGCTTCGGTTGTTGCAGTTTCAGGACACCGCCGCGCAACGCGGCGATGTCTTGCATGAATTGTGTCAGCCGACGTGTGCGCCGGTCGAGATCCCTGTTTCAGCTGACTTGGCAAAGACGCTTGCTTTCACCCTTCCGGCACCTCCCGCCAAAGCCAAGCCCCTGTCCAGGGCGTCCTGAAGACTTGGCGTGTAGTAGGCGGTGTCTTCCAGGCCGCTGAAGAAGTTTATGCGATGAACTTCCCCCTTCTTGCTCATGACAATGCCCGCTTTTCGGAGCACTTCCTGAACTGTTTTGTACTTCATGTTCATGGTGACCTCCCTTACCAAGACAAGGCAGCATCGCCCTTTCTTGTAACTGTTTGGTGCCGTCGATTGACCGAAGGGCAACACGAATAATGTGGTGAACGCCAAAAGTCGCACTCTGGTGCAGCGCAGTGGGTGAACTTGGGGTTCGCCACATCGGCCGACCTGGCGTCCCGAAGGGGCGGGACGTCTGACGCCCGCCCCTTCGCCCGATCAGGCCTCGGTCGTCTTCAGCGCGATGAACGTCATGTGCTTGACGCTCGACGCCGTGCGGTCCCAGTTCGCCGCCAGCGCCAGTTCCGCATCGGTGGCAAATTCGCCGGCCGAGGACGCATCGAGGAAGCGGGTGCCCGGCACATGCGGCACGAAATGCCGGCGGCCGACCATTTCGGTGACGCCGCCGCCATGGCCCTGCCGCGGCTTGCGGTCGAACTCGAGCGGGCCGCCTTCGGTGTTGACCGGCAGTTCGTTCCACAGGATAGCCTTGTCCTTGAACATGAACGCCGTGTAGACGCCCGCGGCGACCGGAATGTCGTCGTCGACGACGGCCCTGAGCCCCATGTAATAAGGGATCAGCGGCCCGCCCTGTTCGGACGATGGCACATAGTCGATGAGGTCGGCGAGCTTCAGCGCCTTCATCTGCTTCGAATGCATCCAGATCGTCTTGAACTTGTCGGCGCGGTCGCCCATCAGATAGGCGGCCTCGATGATGTCGGTGTCGACGATGGAGGCGCCGGTGACGCGCACCAGGTCACTGCCGTCATTGGCGATGTTGTCGGCCAGCACGCCTTTCAGTATGCCCAGCAGCGTCAGCTTGTTGGCGCGCTGCCAGTAGTCGGTCTGGCGGCGCACGATAAGCTTCTGCGGATCGTCGCCGGCAAGGATCGAAGTCAGGTCCGGGATGCCCCAGGCCTGCGCACGCACATTGCGGGCCGCGACTTCGCGGCGCGCGCCGATCTTCTTCATCTCGATCGAGTCGGCCGGGTCGTCATTGACCGGCTCGGACGGATCGTTGCCGAGGTCCTTCCAGCCGGGCATGTCGACGGAACGTCCGCCCAGGCTGAGCTTCGAGGCGATCGACGGGTCGGAAAACAGGATCCCGGCCTGGTAAATCTCCAGCGACTGGACGTGCTCCTCGAACGAGTATTGCGCATAGACGGAGGGAACGATCGCGTCCGCGATACGGGTATAGGCGTCTGCCATTTTTGTCTTCCTTCAGGTTCGGGTTAAAGAGGATTGTTGGGCATCCACAGGTCGGGATTTTCGCCGGCCTCGCGTGCCAGCCGCCGGGCGCGGGCGGGGTCGCTTTTGACCAGGGCTGAGATGCCAGTCAGGTTGCGCTCGCCGGCGGCATTGCGCTTGAAGGGATTGCCTCCGCTCAAGGCAGCATTGCCGTCGATCGTGTCTTCGCGGAACATCGCCTCGCCGATGGCGTGGAACGCCTTGGCGATCTGCGGGTCGGTCAAGGCACCGTCCGGCAGAAGGATGCCCTTCGCCTTGTAGGCATTGACCAGTCCGAGCTTTTTCATCGCCCGGTTGGCGACCTCGAGCTTCTGGCGAAAGCCATCGCTGCCGGTCGGTCCCCAATCCCGCACGAGATCGTCGTGCGTCGTCTCGACTGAGCGGGCAAGGGCGATTTGCTGTGCCTTGGCCTGCTCGGCCATGTAGCCGACGAAGCGGTCGTGATAGGCCTGTGCGACCTTCGGGGTAGCACCTGCCTCGACCGCCCAGGCCTTGGACGCATTGGCGAGCTCGTCCGAATAGGCGAAGTTTTCGGGGAGCCGGTCGGGGCGCCTGTACTCGACCTTGTCGGGCGAGGTCAGCGGACGCATCGCCTCGGGCAGCCGGGCATGGAACCTGTCCCAGTCTTCCGCGGCTGCATCGGCTGCCGGAACGCGCAGGCTCTCGCCCTGCTGCCGCTCCAGCTCCGCATAGGAGGCGAAGACCCGATCGAGGCTTTCAGGCTTGGTCCAGCCCTTGGTTTCAGCAAGCTTGCGGTTGCCTTCGGAAAGACCGTCAAACCAACTTTTGGCCGTAGGCGGGGCGGACCCGTTGTCCCCGTTGGCCGGTGGCCGTGCAAGGTTGCCCGCCGGTGGCGCCGCCACCACGGACCCGGCGTCTGCCAGATCTGTCATGAGAAGATTCCTTTTGTTACAGAATTAAAGGCCGGTGATGAGAGCACTGGCGGCGAAGCTTGGTATCTCCCCCCTCGAGGGGGAGATGGCCGGCAGGCCAGAGGGGGTAGCCGCGCGTGGAGCGCCGACCTCATCTGTCGCCGGGCGTCGCGCCCGGTCGAACCGACCCCCTCTGTCGCCTTCGGCAACATCTCCCCCTCAAGGGGGGAGATTAGCGCCTACGCATTATCGCCCCAGTTCTCCCAGAGCAGCGTGATGATGCCCGACACCGCCAGCGTGCCGTCGGCGTCGATATCGGTGCCGGTCGCAAACGCCAGGTTGAGATAGAGGTCGACCGGCGTCACGGTGCCGTCGAGCGTCAAGGCTGCGGCAACATCGGCAATCGATGCGCTCGACGGCGCGGCACCCGTGCCATCCAGCGTACGGCCGGTCGCGCCCACCACATTGACCATGGTGCCTGCCAGTACAGCGCTCGATGCTGCCGTCGAGCCGAGCGACCAGGTCAGCGCGGCATTGTCGTTGATGGTCGAGGCGCGCGGCGTCAGCACGGCGAACTGCAATCTTGCCGTGCCGCCCTTGATGCGGACCTTGCCATCGAGAAAGTCGAAGAGCTTCTGGCTGGCAAAGCCCTGCGCATCGGTGACCGGCACCGGCATGGCATTGAACGAAAAGACGGTGCGGTAGGCGCCGCCCTGTCCGGTCGTCCTGGCGGTAAGCCCTGCCCTGGGTGGGGCAAGGCCGGCTTCTCTGGCGGCGGCACGCGAAAGCGTCCGGGGAAGACCTCGGGTCATTTGGTATCTCCATTCTTGCGGGATTGAAAACGGGGTCGGCTGGGCCGCCGCACGCAACAGCGGCAAAAGCTCATGACATTTGGATCAGTTATGTGTATCTATACACAACATGAAGAGCGCCGATGTCATTCACAGGCTGTTGGCGGATGGCTGGTACGAAGTGGCTCGAAAAGGAAGTCACGCCCAGTTCAAGCACAAATCCAAGCCGGGCCGGGTGACAGTTCCGCATCCCAAGCGCGACATCCCGATCGGCACTCTCAAGAGTATTGAAAAACGATCCGGCGTGAAGCTGAGGTAGAGAAATGCGGAACTATATCGGATTGATCCACAAGCAAGCGGACAGCGACTTCGGCGTCTCCTTTCCCGATTTTCCGGGCCTGGTGACAGCCGGCGTCAACCTGGATGATGCCCGTGCCATGGCCGGGGAAGCACTGGCCTTTCATGTCGAGGGGCTGGTCGAGGATGGCGAGGCCATTCCCGTACCGTCGTCCCTGGAGGAGGTGATGTCGGACAAGGACAATCTGAGCGGTGTCGCCATCCTGGTTCCCTTGAAAGCTGAAGCTGCGAAGGTCGTGCGTGTCAATGTCACCATTCCGGAAGATGTCCTCGATCAGATTGACCGATATGCGGAGCGCCACGGCTACAGCCGATCCGGATTTCTGGCCGCTGCGGCGAAAAAGGTAATGCAGATCGAGGCAGCGTAGCGCTCTCGAAGGTCGACTGGAGATGAAGCTCTTTGGGTCTTGTTCGGTTACTTTCTTTGCGGATCAGGCCGTCAGACAAAAACAACCATGTCTTATTTCGTGAGGCACGGTGCCTATGTTCCGCCGCAAATGCGACCGCACTTGGCAAAATCGCCCCGTGTATTAGCTCATACGTTTCAAGGGAGTACCAGACGATGACCATGTCCAGAGCCATTGCCGCCATGCTGGTGACTGCCGCATTGGCAGGCTGTGCGCAGACCGAAGCACAGCAGAGAACCAGCACCGGTGCGCTGCTCGGCGCCGGCGCCGGCGCGCTTGCCGGCCAGGCGATCGGCGGCAACACCAAGAGCACGGTCATCGGTGCCGGAGCCGGCGCCTTGCTGGGCGCCGTCGTCGGCAACGCCACCACGCCGCAGCCGCGCAGCGAACAGCTTTGCCGCTATCAGGATCGCACCAGCGGCCGCATCTACACCGCCCCCTGCGACGACCGGTACTACAACGGCGAATATTGAGCCGGCGCGGGCTGCAATCACGACAACGCCGGCGGGACAGCACCCCCCTCTGGCCTGCCGGCCATCTCCCCCTCAAGGGGGGAGATTGGGTATCTTGTCTGCTTCCGCCAATCACCAACGTTGCAGGATTGGCGGCTAGGGCGAAGCTGCTGATCTCCCCCTTGGAGGGGGAGATGGCCGGCAGGACAGAGGGGGGCGCCTCGCGCCTTTCGGACCTTATCCTACCTACCCCTCCAGCCTCGCCGCCTTCTCCAGTGCCGCCAGTTGCGCCTCGTCCAGCATCAAAAACCCCATAATGTGCTGCACCACTTCGGCCCGCGCATTGCTCAGCGCGCTGTGCAGCTCGAAGCCGTTCGGCGTCTTGGTCTTGGCCAGCCACTCGCTGTAGGACGGGCGGCGGTAATAGCCGGTCACGGCCGTCAGGTCGGCCAGCACCATCTCGCCGTCCTGGCCCGAGAACACCCTGAGATAGGCCTTGGCCAGGGCATCCCGCGCCTTGGCCGGGCCGCCGGCCTGGCTGGAATGGGCGAAGCGTTTGCCGCTCATGCGCCCTGCCCGCCCGAAGCATCTTGCGCAGCCTGCGGCATCAGTCCGCCGAGCCCGTCGAGCAGGCCGCTGTCGCGCGCCTGCACTGCCGCCGGCACGGCATCCCTGGCGACCTTGCCGGCGGCAGCCATCGCCGCCATGCCGGCCTGTTCAGCTTGAGCCTTGGCTCTGGCATCGCGGATGCCCGCCACCTCATCCTGGCGGCGAAAAATGCGCTGCGGGCTGCGGCCGGCGCCCTGCACGATCTTCAGCGCCTCGTCGCCGTCGATATTGTCCATCACGCCGGGATCGAACTGCGCCATCTGCATGGCCGTGGTGACAACCTGGATGGTGTCGCGCGCTTCGGCCGAGCGGCGCAGCACGTCGAGCGGACCGGTGAAGGTCGGCCGCAGCGCCTTGCCGGCGAGGCTCGCCGGAGGCAGGAAGCGGCTGTCTTCCTCGTAAAGTCCCTTGTCTTCCAGAATACCCAGCTCGCGGTCGAGATTGCTGGCAAAGCCGGCCTGGATGATCGAACCGGACGGCCCGAGCAGCGCGCCCTTCTCCTCCTGTCGGATCAAGGCTTCGGTCGCCGTCATCTGCGGGTTCTGCACCAGCGTCTGGAACAGGTTGACGAACATCATGTCACGGATCTCCTCGGCCCGGCTGTCGGCGTAATTGAAGGCATAGGTCGGGTTCTGGCCGGTGGCGATCGGCGCGATCAGCGGCCGGCCGGCATCGTCGATGAGGCCGGGATAGTTCTCGCCGGGATTGAGCACCGGCACATAGTCGAGGCGAGCCTTGGAGGCAGTCGCCGGATCGGTGATCTGCTGCAGCGCGCGCAGGCCGGAGCGCCGCACCGCGTTCTCCTCGCGCACCGTCGTCAGCGCTTCTATGGTCGGCGAGATGCCGTAGGGATCGCCCTCGTAGCGGCGCCAGTTGAAGCATGACACCGGGAACGAGCGAAAACCGCTTTCCCTGACGATCGCCTCCTCGTCCTCGATGACATGGTAGGAGGCGAAGGCCGTGTCGAGATACTGGTAGGAGCCGCTCAAGCTGTACATCTTGCGCTCGTCGCGCGGCTGGATGCACTGGATCAGCGAGATCTTGGTCTCGCATTTGGCGGGGTCGTCGACCAGAATCTTGATCCGCGCCGGCAGTCTGTCGTAGCCGAGCAGTTGCGCCGCCTGTCTTGCCGTGCGCTCGTAGCGGCGGTGGAAAATGTCGACCTGGCCCCAGCGATTGCGCGAGAGATAGCCCTCGACCACCGGGATCGAGGCATAGCGGATCAGCGTGCCGCCAAAACCCTCCTCGGCATAGAGATAGGCCGGGCCATAGCGCACGACATTGCGCAGGCAGGCCTGCGTTGCCGGCACGAAATTGGAATTGGCGGAATAGCGCAGCGAGAACAGGAAGTCGCGCAGCGCTTCCGCCCATTCCTTTTCCTCGTCGGTTTCTTCGTCGTTGATGGCTGCGGTCGACAACCCATGCCATTTCTCCGACTGCGGAATGATCAGGCTCTCCAGCCCCGCGGCCAGCCGGTTGGCGGCCGAGTTTATGGTGTTGGCGTAGACGCGCGCACCGCGCCGCTCCTGCCGCTCAGCCTGCGAATCGACGCCGGCCTGGCGGCGGCCACTCCACATATCGGGCGCGTCGGGATCGCAGAATTCGGACACCGCCTCCCAGACATGCTCGTACTGGCTGCGCTCGCTCTCCAGTTCTGCCTGTCGCGATAGAATATCGCGAGCACGGGAATCGCTCATGGTCAGCCTCGCTTGATGAACTCAATGGGAAAAAGAAAGAAATGGCGAGACGCCGAAGCTGCCGATCTCCCCCCTTGAGGGGGAGATGTCCGGTAGGACAGAGGGGGTCGTCTCGCGTGGATCGGCGACCCCCTCTGTCGCCTTCGGCGACATCTCCCCCTCAAGGGGGGAGATTGGAAGCGCCTTATTCCGCCGGCGTCGTCTCCAGCGCGGCTTTGCGCCCAAAGCGCTGCACCACGAAACGGCCCATCTTCTGGCCGGGTACTTCGATCAGCGTGTAGGTGATCCAGGACAGCAGGCACACCACCGGCAAGACGACGACGGTGACGATCGCAAAGCGCAGCGGCGCCGACAATTCGTGGCCGAACTGGGTGATGACCAGAGCCGCCACCGGCTGGAGAACCAGCAGATGGATCAAATAGATGCTGAAGGAAAGCTCACCCATCAAATGAAAGAACCTGTTGGCGAGCGTCATGGCGATGTTTCTGGCCACGATACCCGCCATTCCCGGCAGCATGCGGTAGAGAACCAGGGCAAAGAACCCCAACACGAGCGCCTCCCGCATCAACAGCTTGCCAAGTCCATAGCCGCCGCCGAAGGGCAGCGCCGCCAGCAGCATGGCCAGTGCCAGATGCACGAAGGGCCGCTTCTGCCTTTGATGGACGACGCCCGCCAGCAGCATCCCGCACAGGAAAATCTGCATCTTCAACGGCAGGAACGACGGCATCGGAAAGTGGACCGATAATTGTCCCATCAAGAACACCATCGCGCTGCCGATCGCCGCGGTCAGGATGGCCGCCCATAGCCAGTCAAGCCTGCGCACCAGCAGCATGATGGCCGGAAACAGTGTGTAGAACTGCATCTCCAGCCCGAGGCTCCAGTCCGGCAGCGGCGTGCGATAGGCGAAATTCGGCACCAGGCCGAACAGGAACAGCAGATGGGCGCCGATATTCTTCAGGCCGCTGTCGAGATAACGCTCGGGCGCCTGCGGCGACCTCAGCAGGAACTCGTCGATGATCATTCTCGACCCGTAGAGATAGGGGCCAAGCGCCAGGGCAGCGAACAGCATGACGTAGAACAGCGGCGCTATCCTGAAATAGCGGCGGGTCCAGAATTTCAGCCAGGTTTCCGGCCT
Source organism: Mesorhizobium sp. M0800 (assembly GCF_040320095.1). Classification (NCBI taxonomy): domain Bacteria; kingdom Pseudomonadati; phylum Pseudomonadota; class Alphaproteobacteria; order Hyphomicrobiales; family Phyllobacteriaceae; genus Mesorhizobium; species Mesorhizobium sp. M0800. The sequence goes on along the minus strand of NZ_JAMYOZ010000053.1, from coordinate 7,469 downwards.
TTGCCAGGGCTCCTTGTCCTGGCGCAGCTGGTAGTGGAACACCATCAGGAAGCCGGACAGCATGATGAACAAATCGACGCCGAGGTCCGGTTCGCCAAGAATAGGAATCTGCCAGCCGGTCAACAACAAGCAGTGCCCGATGAGCACCCAGATCGCGGCAAGCGCCCGAAGCCCGTCCAGGCACTCGATGCGCGATGACCGGGCTTCTGTCATGCCGAACTCCTCGATTGCCATGTTGCAATGCAGCATGGCGGCTGAGGGAGGAATGTCAACCGTGCGGAAGGAACACGATTTGCGCTGTGCTGTTACGGAAAACGCGGAACACCGCAGGGCAATTGTAGAGGCATGCACTTGAACACCCCCCTCTGTCCTGCCGGACATCTCCCCCTCAAGTGGGGAGATTGGCAGCTTGGAGGACAGCGCCTTTTCTGCACCCTCGAAAATTGGCGAAGACCGTGATGACAGCCAATCTCCCCACTTGAGGGGGAGATGTCCGGCAGGACAGAGGGGGGCGCGAAGGATCGCGGCTTTTGTGATCCCTGCAGACAAGCTCCCGTCTATCTCTTCTTCCCCAACCTTGCGTGCCGGCGCCAGTACCACCAAGCCAGCACCCGGTTGCGGAACACTCTTCTCATGGCGCCCATGTCACACCCCCAGCAGCACGCGGCGCTGGCCGGTCAGCTCACTGGGCGACAGATCGGTCTTCACCGTTCCTGCGGTGCCGTCATTGGCCGCAAGCTGGGCTCGCAAGGCGGCTTCGCGCGCCTGCACGTCCTTGTCGGCAATGGTCGGTGTCGGCGGCAACGGCTTCAGCGCCGGCGGCTTTTGAAAAAGGCACATGGTTTTCTCCAAAGTGAGAGGCTCTTGTCCAGTCGTAGAGCAGAAAATCCTCGCCGTTCCGGCCATAGCCCGGCAGGCGGCAGCGTTGCGTAGCGCCCAGCCGGGCAAGCCAGCGCAGCGCCAGTTGATTGGCCGCCAAGGCGCGGGCCTCGACACGCCAGGCGCCGCGCGCCGCAACTTCAGGCCCGAGCACGGCATGAAAGAATTCCGTAATGCCAGGCACGCAGCGCCTCATGCGGCGCGTGCCCCAGCTCCAGGCGATCCACAGCCCGCTGCGCTGCTCGGCAGCGCCAAAGCCGGCCTCCGGATTGCCGTCGAGCTCGGCGACGTAAGCAAAGCCCTGCAGCGCCGTCAGCGCCAGCAGCGCCGGCGACCATGCGTCGAACTGGCAGTCGATCTCGGCGCGATCTTCGGGCCGGAGGTTGGCGGCGATGTAGGAGAGATCGCGCAGGGTGGCGGGAATGATGCGAACCCTCACCGAAACGCCCCCAGCGGATCGCTCTGCCCCGCCTTCCGCCGCGCGGCCTTGAACAGAGCCGGATCGACCACCGCTTCCCTCAGCATCATCACGCCGTAGCGGGTCGCCGCCATCAAATCGTCGTGCAGCTTCACCACCTGGCCGTCCCTGCGGTGATAGAGCCGGAACTCCTCGAACCACGGCAAAAGCGTCGAGAACACCTTGAACCGGCCTGATTGCATGCGGTCGAGCATCTCCATCAGCCCGGCCTCGACCGATACCGAACCGTCGGCGAACTGCGCATGGCTGGCGAGCATGTTCAGCCCATGTGCCGAATATTGCCTGGCAAGTGCGGTGCCGGCACCTTCCAGCGTCTCGCGGCGGCCGTCGCGCGGCCATGCCCAGGGCAGCCATTCGCCCCACGGTTTCAGCGTCAGCGCCTGCATCGCCGGCGTCTGGCGCGAGGCGCGGCAGGCTTTCGTGACATAGACCACATCGGCCTCGGTATCCCAGGCCAGTTCGACCGCGGCCGAGGGATGATCCCAGCCGAAATCGAGCGCGCCGAGCCTTGGCCAGTAGCGCGGCAGCGGGAACGGCTCGCAGGCGATCTGCTCCTCGGCCACCGGAAAGATGCGGCCGGAGCCGAGCACTGGAATGCCTTTTGCCCTGGCTTCCCGCTCATGCGCCGGATAGGCGGCAACGATCTCGGCGCGCTGCTCCGGCGTATAGTGCTCGGCATCGTCGATGGTCATGAAGGTGACGTGACGGGTCATTGTTCTCACCCTCGCGGCATTGAATCGTGGTGGCAGGCGCCGGACGGATGATGCTGTTTGACAAAGAACTTTCCGATGGCGGGACAGCGCCCCTCTCTGTCCTGCCGGACATCTCCCCCACAAGGGGGGAGATCGGATGCCACTCCAGCTTTCGCCAACCTCCAACGTCGACTGCAAAGCGCGGCCGGTGAAATTGCCAATCTCCCCCCTCGTGGGGGAGATGTCCGGCAGGACAGAGGGGGGCGCGAAGGAACGCAACGGATGAGAGGAGCGAATGCTTCTTTCCTGAACTTGCCTCACCTCCTCCCCATCCCTCCCACCTCCTCCGCCGACAAGAACAACAGCACCACGTCCGACATGCCGAGCAGCGGCGTGAAGGTGACGATGGTGATGCCGCCGGTGGCGTTGGTGCGGGTCAGCCCTTCGGAATAGATGTCGAGCGGCGGCTCCTCGTCGAACCAGACGCCGTGCAGCGTTTCACCCTGCCATTTCTCGCGACCCTTCTCGTAGCTCTTGAACGACAGCACCGATTCGCCGGCCTGGACGTCGCCACCGCCGCCCCAGCGCACCACGACGCTGTCGAGCGCGCCCGGCGCCCGCCCCGCCATCGTGCTGACGAGGGCGTCGGCCGGGATCATGCCGGTGCCCCAGGCCGCCTGCTGCTGCGGCGGGCCGATCAGGATGCGCTGCGGATTGTCGCGCGTGCTTTCGCCGGTGACGCCGGCCGCCCACATCCGAACCGGACAGTCGAAAACCTTGCCTTGCCACCAGTCGGGATAGCGGCCGGTGAGGTGCATCGCCCATTCGGCGCCGCCGGCCCTGGTCTTGCCGAGCTGGTTGCCGGCCATGAACAGGCGCTCGCGATTGGTCGCGCCGGCTGCATGGAACTCGGCCTGCCTGGAATAGGGCCGATAGGCGGCAAGCTGGTTAGTGCGGCGCCTGCGGTCCAGCTCCGCCAGCAGGCTGAGATATTCCGTCCTTGCCGCCCGGCTCTGCGAGGCCTTTTGCGAAGCCCGGCTTCTCGAGGAACGGCCTAAGGACGGCTTCGAGGCCGCGGATTCGCTGCCTGATTTCGTCATCGCTCAATGCATCCAGATTGTTGATGTTGACACTAAGATCCTTGGGCAGCACCGACAGCACGAGCTTCAGATACTGATCGGGCTTTTCGGCGCGCACCTCGGCGATGACGCTGGCGCCATGGGCGCGGAAATCGGCGCGGATCGCTTCGAGAAAGCCATCGGCCAGCGTCTTCTTCGCCCGCCTGGTTCGGCCGGGCTTGCCGGGTGCTTGATCGTGCGGCTGCGGATCGCCGGCGGAAGGAGCCTTGGCCATGCCCTACTCCGCCGTCCCGGCGGACATCGGCTTCTTGTTGCCTGGCCGCACGATGCGCTTGCGCGGCCTGGCCTTCTTGCCGGCGCGTGCCGACTTCGGCTTCCGCGGCTGGCTTGCCGGTTTCGCATCAGTCGTCGTGCCGGGCTTCATCGCACCGGCGTCAGGCAAGGCATTCAGCCTTGCCCTGAGAATTGCCACCGCGTTGCCGTCGAGTGCTCCCGACGGGAAGCCAAAGCCGCCGACCGCATCGACGGTACCGCCGCGCACCATGCCGATCCGCACGCCGGCCGCCACCGGCTCGAAGCGGCCATGGCGTGCATAGGGTGCGGCGCCGGCGAACTCGCCAATAGCGCTGACGACCTCGCGGCCGTCATCGTCGGTGATGATGGTGGCGTAACGGTTGGACATGGGGATGTTCTCTGAAGTGGGCGCACGAGCGCGTTGGGAAATCTATGGACGATAGGTGGTTGCGGACCGGAATAGTCGGTCGCGTTCATTCGCGCAGACATACCTCGGCAGCACACGCAACATTCGGTCGAACAGGAGCCCGAAATGAAAAACCCGCCTCGGCGGGCGGGTCGTTGGAGCCAATTGGCACCATACCCAGATTAGTAGCACAGCTGCCGGCACAAAGCAAGAACAAACGTGGCACGGCGGCAGAAAATGCACTGACGACCTCGCACCCTCGTCGGTGAACGGCTGGAAGGAGGGGCGAAAAGGCGGGCATTGCGTGAGACTTGCGTTGATGGGATGGTGGTTGCGCTTGAGGGGAACGCGTCATGGGCAATGTCACCAGTCACTACGGCAGCGACGGCATCGTCGATCGCATATTGGCCGCGATCCCGGACGCCGACCCGGCCGGAAAACTCGCGGCCGCGCAACTCTATCCATTCGATCAGCTCCATGGCCGCGAACTGATCGCCACGCGGGAGCATGCGGCCCGTCTTGCTCCTTCGCCGAGAGATCGGATCCTGGATATCGGCAGCGGCATTGGCGGGCCGGCAAGGTTTCTGGCCTCGACCTATGGCTGCCAGGTCGACGGCATCGACCTGACACCAGCCTTTGTCGCCGCGTCGAGCCGACTGACCGCACTCAGCGGACTGGCAGACAAGGTTCGCTTCCATCAGGCCGACGCAACGAAACTGCCTTTTGGCGACAGCACCTTCGATGCGGCGATCTGCTTCTATGTCGGCATGAACATCGAGAACAAGGCCGCGGTCATCGACGAGGCCTGGCGCGTGCTGAAACCGCGAGGCAGGCTGATCTGGACCGAAGCCGTGCTCGCCGGCGGCGAGCCCTACTATCCCATGCCCTGGGCGGTTTCTGCGGCGACCAGCCACCTCGCCGATCGGGAAAAATTGAAAACCCTGTTTGTCGATGCCGGATTTCGTATCGACGAAATCGTCGACGAAACCGGCGAACATGTTGAGCTGGCGCTGAAGAGGGCCAATTCCGGCATCGTGCCCTCGCCGGCGCAGCAGCAGGCAAATGAAGTCGTCATGGGCGCGGAATTCCTGCAGCGCCGCCGCAACTACATCCGAAGCCTGAGTGACGGAAAACTCGCCTCTCTCGCCGTGATCGTCTCCAAACCGGCCTGAAACAAAAAACCCGCCTCGGCGGGCGGGTCGTTGGAGCCAATTAGCACCATACCCAGATTAGTAGCATAGCTGCCGGCACAAAGCAAGAACAAAATGTGGCGCGGCGACAAAAAAATGCGATTTCCTTTCAGCGCCTCGCCTTGTCCGCCTCCCGATTGACCTTCCAAGAAGACCGCTAGGCTGCATTCCTTCGCGCCCCTCTCTGTCCTGCCGGACATCTCCCCCACTTGGGGGGAGATCGGCTTTCGCGGCGGCTTTCGCCAATCTCCAACGTTGCAGGAAGAGCGCAGCGCCGAAACCGCCAATCTCCCCACTTGAGGGGGAGATGGCCGGCAGGACAGAGGGGGGTCCTGTCCCGGGCGCTGTCCCGCCGACTTCACAGCCGGCAACACAAGCAACGTTCGATCGAAAAGAAGCCTGAAAACAAAAACCCGCCTCGGCGGGCGGGTCGTTGGAGCCAATTGGCACCATACCCAAATTAGTAGCATAGCTGCCGGCACAAAGCAAGAACAAAATGTGGCGCGGCGACAAAAAACCGAATTTCTCTTCAGCGCCTCGCGTTGCCCGCCAGCCACTTTGTGGGCGCGAACGCAGCGTCGGCAATTGGCGCTTCCTCCATTTGCCGAGGCATCTCACCGGCCGACGAGCAGCCGCAGCCGCGGATCAGAACAGGCATTCGCGCGTTTGAACCCCAGCCAATGGGAGCAAAAGCCATGAACGTCGCCAATCTGCAACTCGAAGGCCTGCTTATGGCCATCGCATCGATCAATCAGGTCCTGGTCCGCAAGGGCGTGCTCTCCGTCGAGGAGATAGACATCGCCTTGCGCAAGGCCGAAGCCAGCGAGACCAACGAGGAAAGGTCCGAGGGCATGTCGGCGTCGAGCCGCGATGCAGTCAACTTCCCGATTCGACTGCTGGAGTTGGCCAATCAGTGTCAGCCGGAGACGGACATGCCGTCCTTCTCGAAACTGGCGCGCATGGTTGGTCAGATCAAGGAACCTTACAACGACCAGATGTGACACCGCGATCGGAGCTGACGCGGCGATACCGGCTTTGCCGCTCCAGGGCGGCAAGACTGCTGGCGGCGCCTGCTAGCGGCCCTGCAGGATCTTGATCAACTTGCTGCTGTCGGCCCCCGGCGAGGAAAGCCTGCGGTAGTCCGCGTAAGTCAGCCTGCCATTAGCAACGGCATTAAAGAGCCGGTTACAAAAGGCGCTATCGTATTTTGCGACACTGACATTCATGATTGCTGCGTAAGTCTTTCTTTCGTTGAGCGGCGTGGACCTCTCGCGTGCAATGCATTCGTTGATCGCCACGCGCTTGGTGACAGGGCTACCTTCAAGCGTGGTATGCATCGTGTTGAATTCGCCTTCGGTCAAGGTAGTGCAGCCGGCAAGCAGAGACGTGCCGATCATGGCGGCAGCAAAACGCGTGGCGATGTTCATGAATTCCCCCTCAAGACCCGCGTCTTGCTTAGCCCGCCGAATGTTGGAAGTACAGAGGGAATGCAGGCGCATCTACAAAAAGCATAAACCTCGAACGCTCGTACTTTAGCTCTCGCTTTTATTTCACTCGACCTGCGATGGCCTGAATGACGGTATCCGGCCGCTCTCGATCGTCACGACGATGCTGGTGCGGATCGTGCTGCCGATCTGGCCCTGGTCGCGGTCATAGACCCGACCGCCATTGTCGCAGCCACCCTTCTGAGCGCCTTTACGAGAACGCCGGATGCGAGATTGGGCATCACGCCCTGCCAAGCCTCAGCGCCAGGACCCTGCCCGGCCCGTGCACGGCGGCGAACAGCAGCCCGGCCAGGAAGGTGAAGTGATCGACGAAGAAGCCGAACTCGGCCTGGTTGCCGGCCCAGTGCGAGGGCCCGTGGAAGGCGAAGCCAAGGAACAGCACATAGGCGCCGGCGACGAGTGCTGCCCATGAGAAGAAGGCGCCGGTCAGGAAGCATAGAACGAGGACGACCTCGAGCAGGGCTGCGCACCAGGCCAGGAACAGCGGGAACGGAAACCCGGCCGCCGCGATATAGCCGGCGGTGGCGCCGATATCGACGAATTTGAAGATCACGGCCATCAGGAAGACGGCGGCAAAGATCAGGCGGGCGATAAGGATTGCCGCGGTCTGCCACGGCGACTGAACGGATGATTGAGCGGTTTCCAAGGTCATGATGTCCTCCCAAGAGTTACGATGGTTGTGCCCCAAGGACGCACCACCAGCCGCAAGCCCGACATCATCCCCCGAAAAACCTGCAGGATACAAGCGCGGCACCAAAGTGGCGCCTTCCCTTCTCCCCTTGTGGGAGAAGGTGTCGCCGAAGGCGACGGATGAGGGGTGCTCCAGCTTGGCGCCGGCGGCATTCCGTCCAACACCCCTTGTGTCTCTCGAATCATGCAGGATTGGGCTGGCGGGCGACCCGGGTCATGACCGGATCACCCGCTGCGACGGAAGCCCGTACACCCC
>NZ_JAMYOZ010000052.1:0-24926 GCF_040320095.1 Mesorhizobium sp. M0800 | reverse complement strand
GGCGTCGAGTTCGTCGTCTCCGACGACCATCCGGGGCTCAGGGCGGCAATCCGCGAAGTGCTGCCCGAAGCGGTCTGGCAGCGCTGCTACGTGCACTTCCTCAGAAACGCGCTCGACTACGTGCCGCGCAAGGTCGACGACGATTGCCTGATGGAGGCAGGCCAAATACCCGAAGCTGGTCAACTGGGTGGAAGATAACATCGAGGAGACGCTGAGCTTCTATCGGCTGCCCGCTAGCTCACCACAAGCACATGAAGTCGACGGATGACATCGACAAGCCTGATTTCGACTTTTTCGATTCCTGTTGCGTTTCTTTGTTCGGCTCAGGTGAGCCTGTTTCTTCGTCCCGGCCCACAGGATTTCCCATGCGAGCGTGTCGAGACGCAGTCAAGGCTGGCCGGTGCGATGGCGCCGCGGCCGGCTGCGAGGTTTCCAGGCCACGCCTTGACGGCGTCGAGCACGGCGCCATTCTGGAGCGGACCGAGGGCGTAGGTCGTGCCGCCAGATTTCCTTGTGCTATATTTGTCCGGCACGGACGACCACGTGGCAAAGAGTGGTGCGAGAGGATGAGAGTGCCGCCACGCAGCCGTTATAGTCGTTCCTCGTTTGTGGCGTCCGTGCGCCGCTTCGGCCCTCGTGACCGCCAATGCCGAACCATTAGCTCGTAGGCACGTTCGGCATTCTCGGCCGCGGCTTTCTCGCTGTTTCGCAACTCCTTCACGTTGTAGGCGTAAGCCGAACCGCGGCGACCGACACCGCGCTCGCCCGGCGCGCCGGCCTTGAGAGCGAGCTGCCTCTGCTTTGCCGCCACCAGCGCCGGGCGAGCCCAGAAGTAGTCCTGCTCCTTTGTCAGCAGATGCCAGATCAGCACGGCGAGCTTGCGGGCGACCGCCACAGCTGCGACCTGATGACCACGCTTGTTACGGATGCGTAGGAAGAAGGCCCTGAGCGGTCCGGGCGCCTTCGCCGCCGCCCAGGCGGCCTCGACCAGCATGGCGCGGGCATGGGAACGCCCATGTTTGCTGATCCGGCCATATTGCGCCAAGCCAAGACCGGATTGGCGCACACGCGGATTGAGGCCGAAGTAGCTCACCAGCTTCTGCGGCTCGCGGAACCGCCGGATCTCGCCGACCGCGGCGATGATACCGCTCGCGACGATGACATTGACGCCGGTGATCGTCTGAAGCCGCCGGACTTGCGCATCATCAACCGCTTCCCGGGCGATGTCGCGATCGAGGTCAGCCAGATCCTCGGCCAGGCGATCGATCTCGCGGATGTGGCGGGCGATAGCGGCCCGCTCGTCGTCGGGAAGCACCTGCCGCTCGAGCCAGGCGCGACCGCGATTGTTGAACAGATCGGCATGCGGGCACTTCGGCACTAGGTGCGCCTGCAGGATGCCATGCAGCTCGTTCTTCACGCGCGTGCGATGCCGCACGACCTGGTTGCGCCGCGCGACGAGGCGGCGAAGCCGCTCGGTCCGCTCGTCAGGTACCCAGACCTCCGGCAGAAAGCCGCTGGCATGGAGCTGCGCCAGAACGCCGGCATCGATCTTGTCGGTCTTAATCCTGGCATGGGCGATCGCCTTCACCTGCATCGGGTTGGCGACAATCACCCGGCCGACATAGGGCGACAGAACCCGCACCACCGCCATGGCGTTGCCCGTGGCCTCGACGACAACCTCATCCGTCCGTCGCAAACTGCGGCCGAACCCTTCCAGTCCCGAGCGGGTCATGTCGACCCGTCCGTGATGGCGCAGCCGGCCGTCTTCCCAAACCACCACCTCCGCAAAGGTGCGGTGGATGTCCATTCCAATCACACGTCTCATCGGCTCCCTCTCCTCAAACAGTCGGGAGCCGGCGGGCGACGCGACACCTACGGATCCGCGCTCTCGGCGCAACCGGGCAGGTCGCAGGGGCGGCCAGCTACTAACGCGAGCTCGCAGCTCATCGAATACATCGGCCTGCCCGCACTTGGCGTGCTCCCGGTGCCCCTGTCCCGGATGGTCGCACCATACGCCGAAAATCGCTCATCTCCAGCGGGGATCGGATGGCACCGTCATGATCATACCGGTTACGAACATGCTGGAGCGGCTGAACCAGGAGATCAAGCGGCGCACCCTGGTCGTTCGCATCTTCCCCAACCCGCGGAGCTGTCTGCGGCTGGTTCGGGCATTGGCGGTGGAGATCCACGAGAACTGGCTCGAGGCGACCCGCTACCTCAACATGGATCATCTGCGCGAGCACAAGAAGGAGAGCCTGAGGGCCTTGGCCGCCTGAGCACCGTCATGTGTCCGCCGCTCCGCTAAACACGGGGGCTGCGCGGCGGACACGCCGACGTCACCGCAATGCCACGCCATTTTGCAGAACTTGACGCACACAACTCCTCGCTTGATGCTTGGGGCCGAGACAATCGGACCCCGTTTCAACATCATCACTCTGGGGACAGCCACCTTCTTGGCTATGCCACGAGCGCCGGCCCATTACGGCATCTAGGGGTTGGGTGCATACAGCCCGCACAAAGGATTTTGACGTAGTCCGCGGTCATCTGCGGCGAATTCGCCAAGCTCTGTGGCTTTCGCCGCCATTGCGGATACTCCTTAGTTCCTCAGATCGTGACCGAGCGGCCGCGCCGCGGATCATATAGCGCTGAGGCACCACGCGAGTACGGATTTCTGCGCGTGCAGGCGGTTTTCGGCCTCGTCAAAGACGACGGACTGCGGTCCCTCAATCACCTCATCGGTCACTTCCTCGCCGCGATGGGCCGGCAGGCAGTGCATGAAGAGCGCATCGCTCTTGGCATGGATCATCAGCTGTTTGTTCACCTGGAACGGCTGGAAGACGCTGTGTCCGCGCGCCCTATGCTCCTGGTTCATGGATACCCAAGTATCCGTCACCACGCAGTCGGCGCCGGCCACCGCTGTTTCCGCATCATGGCACAACATGATGCTGGCGCCTTCGTTGCGAGCCCAATTCAGGAACTTATCGTTGGGTTCCGAACCGAGCGGGACGGCCATGTTCATGCGGTAGCCGAACCGGGCCGCGCCCTCAACAAAGGAATGCAGCACATTGTTCCCATCACCCGTCCAGGCAATCGTCTTGCCTTTGACCGGACCACGATGCTCCTCAAAAGTCATAAGGTCCGCCATGATCTGGCAAGGATGCGTGTCATCCGTCAGGCCGTTGATGACCGGCACAGTAGCGTGCTCCGCCAGTTCTAGAAGCCGCTTGTGATCGGTCGTGCGGATCATGATTGCGTCGACGTAGCGCGACAGGACCTTAGCCGTGTCCCCGATTGTTTCGGCTCGGCCGAGCTGCATCTCGGCACCTGACAGGAACAGGGTCTCGCCACCGAGCTGGCGCATGCCGACATTGAAGGAAACGCGGGTCCGGGTGGACGGTTTCTCGAAGATCATCGCCAGCATCTTGCCCGCAAGCGGATTATCCGCCGTGCCTGCCTTGGTTGCGGCCTTGCGGGAGATCGCATCGCTCATGATGCCGCGCAGGTCGTCTGCGGAAACGGCCGACAGATCGAGAAAATGTTTGGGTGCCATATCAACCTGTCAATTCTCCAGATGCCTTGCCATGCTGGCCGGTGGCGTGTGAAAGCCACACCTGAGAGGCCTAATACATGGCCGCAACTGATCGCATGTCCATAACTTAAAGATTCTTCTTGCATGCCCGGGGTGTCCACACCTCTGCGAACGTGGTGGAGGGGTCCCGGGTGCCATGTATAGCATGTCGCCAGCGCGGCGCAGCTTGGCCGGCTTGTCCTTCCATTCCTCCGGCACCTTGCCCGCCTTGATGTCGGCCTTCTCGCCATCGGAGTTGCGCTGCTTCGGCGCCGCCACGATCGTGGCGTCGACGATCTGCTCGCCCATCGCCAGATAGCCCGCCTTGGTGAGGTGCTTGTCAAAACAGGCGAACAGGTTCTCGATCGCCCGCGCCTGCGTGAGGTGCTCCCGAAACAGCCAGATCGTCTTGGCGTCCGGCACCTTATCGCCCAGCCCCAGGCCGAGGAAGCGCATGAAGGACAGCCGGTCCTGGATCTGGAATTCCGCATGGTCGTCAGACAGGTTGTAGAGCGCCTGCAACACCATGATCTTGAACATCAGCACAGCGTCATAGGGCGGCCTGCTGCCCTTGGCGCCATCCGAGCGCTTCAGCGCCTTGGCCGAAGGCTTGCGAAATACCTCCCACAGAACCACCGCAGTCAACGTCTCCAGCGGATCGCCCGCCTCGCTCAGCCGCGCATAGCGTTCGTCAATGTCCCAGAACCCAGCCTGTCCTCGCATCCACTGCCTCCGCGCAAATCACCGCGAGAGCGAATCAGCTCAGGTCGCCAAAGGCCAGGTTTTTCGAGGCGTCCAGCTGCTTGCGCCCAGACTCATTGTCTGCCGCAGTTACCGACGAGACCCGTGGGTAATACCACTCGCGGCGAGACTTGTGGATGTCGAGAAAGAAGTACTCAAACGAGAGTTCGCGCTCACGTAAAGTGTAATTTACCGCAGACCCAACGATTACTTCGCGGAGATGCGACCATTCATCGTAACTGTTGAGCTTCATGCTTTATCTCCTGCTTGTTAGGCCTTGGTGATGATCGAGGCTGTGTGACACCGTCCGAAGCACTGCACATCCTAGTACGCCTAGCCAACATCGAATTGGTAATCCCACGGTTCTCCGCAGTTCTAACCCGCAGCCTCTGCCTTTGGGACTACCTAATATGATAGGTGTCGTCATTGGGTGTTCTTCAGTACGATGCCGGTGATCGGTAAGCGGCAAACAGACCCCGTCAGGCCGAGCTGACCCCGTCTGGCCGAGGGGGTGAGCGGCAAGGTATCAATAGCAGACACGATGAGCTGCTGTGAGCTTCTATCTCTGCGCCTAGCTCTGGAACTAGAATCTTCCATTTGATCGAAGCTGTCGCCGAACGCCTTGAGGGTGCGCCGTGATAGCTTCGCCGGCGCTGGCCGGATGAGTTCAAGGCATGGGCATTGAACAGCGCCGCAGCCAAAGGATGTCGGAATTTGGAGGAACCACGATGCTCAATGAAAATAAAATATCAAATCATACCGCATCTTCCCAAGCCCCAAGACCGTGGGACGATTTCGATGGCCTTGGTTACTACTACCAGTTCCGTCCGGAGTACCCGTCAGCCATTGCCGAGCAGTTGCGGTCCTTGCTTGGGAACTCGACTCAGGGAACGGTCATCGAGGTGGGGGCCGGAACCGGCCTCTTTACGCGCAGCCTCGCCACCGCCCTCGGCCCTGCCTGCCGGATCATGGCCCTTGAGCCCAACGAAGACATGCGCTGGCATGCGGTCTCACAGACGCCGGCCAGCATGCCGATCACTTATGTGGACGGAATTGCCGAAAATCTGGCAGCCGGTGACCACTCGGTTCAACTGCTCACGGCCGCTAGCGCCGCCCATCGATTTAATCGCTCAGTGTTCTATCAGGAGGCGGAGCGGGTCCTGATGGCGGACGGTCTACTGGCTTTGGTGCAATACGAGCCTTTCGACAGGGGCAGTGCTTTTGCCGACGATTTTCTTTCCGCCATTGAAGGTGCGCTGCCGAATTATCGGCGGCATCGGCATTCGAAACCGGAAGGTGGGTATTTGGAGATCGACATTGGCGCGGAACTGAAGAGCCTGTCGGCTTTTCAAAACGTGCAGCGGGAGGCATTGGTCTTTCACGAGCAGATTGATCTCGAAACATTTATGTATCGTGCTCTATCCTTCACGATCGTTCAAAAGGCCATGGTCGCAATCGGCCGCTCGCACCTAATGGCGCAACTGTTTGAGATCTTCGACAGACATGCCGATCACAAACGACTGACTGCAATGCCTTACGAGGCAGAAATCATCACGGCCCGGCGCGTCGATCACGGACTGAAGAGCTAGACGATATCCGACGCACGGCGGCCAGTGCTTCTACGCGGAGCGTCGGTCATAACCGGACCGGGGCACCTCTCTCGGAAATTCGTCTGTTCTCATCGATGCCGGACAAATCGTGCGCCGGATCGGATAGTGATTTCGACACGTAGAATCCGGATTGGGCCAGGGCCACTCGGCTGTTGTTGAACCTGTTTCAAGGTCGCGTCCCACCGGGTAGATGCTATGGGGCGAGCGGCGAGGGTGTGGGAGCGCCGGTATAAACCGGCAAGGAGTAGATGGTGAAAGCCCATCACGATGAAGGAGTAGCGATCCACATCGGCCCCGAGTCATGCGCGGGCAGCCATGAGGCTGTGCGCGAAGCGTTGACAGGGCAGCATGCACGCTAGCCACTGAGCCACGAAATGCGCTTGATTCCGGGTGCCGACGCTTTCCACACAGCGGAAGGCAACACGAACGGATACGCTATCCAAGTGTCCGCTCGGCCCGGCGTGATCGAAGACCTTGGCATGCATGGACGCTCCTTGCGCGGGACCCGGAGACCTCGTGAGCGGCCAGAGCGGCACGCCTCTGCTGGTCCGCAACGGGAAGGCGAGGAGCCGTAGCTGTTCATGCACGATCACGAGGGGTCTGATCCCGCCATAGTAGCGAGGAACCTTGCGAACAAAGCCGGTTTGCCGGCTGCGGAGCAGGTGGAGCAAAGGGCGGGAACCGAGGGGAATGCGGATCAGCAAAACACGCGCCGGGCGCAGGACCGGGAAAGCGTGTCAATTGCGCGGGACCGCATACGGAATGCCGCAAGGCAAAGGAAGAAGGAGAAGTTCACCGCGCTCTTCCACCACATCAGTCCGGAACTGCTGAAGACGGCCTTCTACGTGATCAACGAGACGCTGCCCCCGGCGTGGACGGGAAGACGTGGCGAACCTAGGAGGCAGATCTCGATCAACGGATCGCTGACCTGCACGACCGGGTTCAACGGGGAGCGTACCAGCCACTACCGTGACGGCGGACGTATATACCGAAGTCGGACGGACAACGTTCAGTCCGTGCGGCGCCCGGCAATCCGAAATCCTCGTCCTTCGCATAAAGGCGATTGCCGGGATTTGGTGATCTGCCCAATCTCAGAACACCGCGTTGGACGGGGTTCGGATGATCCGCGGCACGCGTGCGGATCTGCAGCGCCGGAACCATCAGCGCGATGAATCGGGCGATAGATGTTGGTCATCTGCACCGAAGATGGCGACGCGCCGCAAAGACAAACAGGTTGTAACCGAAGGGCGGCATGATAAGGCCGATCTCGAAGGCGGCCGTGTGCAGCGCGGTAGCGTCATAGCCCTTGTCTTCCAGAAGCATCGCGCCCCCCGCAAGCAGTGGTAAGAATCTCGATCCGCCTTTTTGCGGGTCCGCCCTGCTGGTGGACCGCCGACAACGGAGGTATCGATCATCTGCCGTTCACAATCGTAAGCCTCTGTGACCGCGCCATCAGGCGGTCCCAGATGCCGGCTTTGCGCCATCGGCCGCTGCAACTCGTGGTTTCCGGACGGGAATACTCGTCCTTCTCCACGAGGATCGGTTCCCTCTAGCGCTGCGGGATCGTGACAGATGTAATCTCGCGGGCAAGCCAGCGGTTTGCGGCGGCGGCTCTGAAGTCTCTGTGCGAAAAGGCATCTCCAGCTGTATGTCGCTTGCACCTGAGGTGGCGTGCCGAGAATAACGTCGATCGCCGGGATCGTCCAGTTGGCAAAGACACAGCGGTTGAGTTTGACACCGCGAAAATGTTCGACCGTTCCTTGGGCGTTTCGCTGCCAAGGTCGCCTTCTGGGTGCCAGTTATGTTGGGCACGGTCGCGAAAACTCTTCGATGAAGCTTGAGAAAGTGCGTCATGTCTTTCGGTGCTGGGGCACACTCGTACGCAGGTGTCGCAGTCAATGCGTGGCTTCCCGTATTGCTCGGAAATGCCGAAGTCCCCAATCGCGCCTACTCCGCCGCGTGGAGAAATGCAGGCTTAATCCCGTACATCGAGTAGAGACCGGCTTCATCGAAGATCACACGGTCGTCATAGCCGCTGAACCAGATGGCGTTCGGGTTCCGACCGACGATCGTCACCTTGCATCGGTCCGGTGCATCTGCGGCCGATCGCAGTAGCTTAAAGATCACGACGCCCTTTTCGCCTCCAGGGACGCCAGGTACGAACTCGTTGGTGACGGCAGCCACTTCGGTCTTGCCTTTGTAGTGGGTAATCGAGAGCCGCGCATGCGTCTCGATGCCGGAGAGGCCCTTCTGCGACTCATTTAGAATCTGCCAAGCACGCTCGATCGGGACATTGAACGCCTTATGGCCGATTATGTCGCGGCCACAGAAGAAGTAGTGATTCTCAATACCATTTCGGAGTAACTCGCGCTGCATAATCCGTAGCGCTTCGGCATTGTCGTTTATGTGGCGGATAATCGGAGACTGATTATGAATCGTGATCCAATCGCGCCGGGCTAGTTCCTTGACCGCGGACCGCGTTTCGGGAATCCATTCGAGCGCACCGTCAGAATTGTCCATATAGCGGCCATCCGGTGTTTTGCGGAGAAATTCGGCGGGATGATTGAAGTGCACCACCATCCGGACGCTAACTTCAGGATAGGACTCGTGGAAGGCATCGAGCATCGCAAAAAAAGTCCCGTCGAACCGCTGCGGATGAAACGCCAGTTCCTTGGTGCCTATGCGGATATGCTCGACTCCGGCTTCCGAGAGCGCCGCCAGCCATGCAGCGATATTCTTGTTTCCAAGAGCCATTGGATCGCCACCTGACATCAGAATCTCGCGAAGCTTTACACGACCGGTCGTGGGATGGCGGCCGCCGTTCGCGGCCACCAGCCTATTGTGCTCACGAATGTATTCGACAACCTCACTTAACTGTGCCAGGCCTTTTGGAGCTACCGTGCCGTCCTCGCGAGTGATCTGCTTGCGGCCGATCAGTTCCTCGCGATAGCAGAAGCGGCAGTGGGCGGAGCAGGTGGATGCCACGTAGAGTAGACCAAGCTCGTATTTATGGATCAGCCCTTCGCGCGGGCTGTAAGTCATCTGCTTGCCCGGATCTTCTGCCCCGTCGAGATCGTAGGTCTCTCTCGGGCTGGCTTTCACCAGCGTCCGCATGGGCCGGCTGTATTGCGCCTGCTCATAGTAGTGCCGCGTGATCTTGATCGGCATCCTGGCTTCCAGATCTCTTGGGGTGCCTTTCAGATCGAGGATCTGATCGAGTTCTTCCCGCGAATAGAAGCCGCGCATTTCTTGGGGCACATCCTCTCTGGCGAACTTGGCTATGCCGGTGATGATCTGCCGGTCGTATTTGCCGTTGACGACTTTGTCCAGAAACGCCTGCTCACGCTGTGAGGGCGAGTACTTTTCTACGGTATACATGGCGCACACCTCCAGGCTGCTATGTCCGGCCGGCACAGACTGCAGCAGAGGCCGATCCGCGTGAACGTGTTGATTTTCTTGGTCTGATTTCTCGGATGCCACGCTCGGACTTACAAGCGCATATTTGTCACCAGTTTATGACTTGTATACATGAAGACAGTATTCTTCGAACTGTTGTTGAAAGCCGCACCCTTCAGCCTTGCTGAAACAATGCGGCGCTCACCGGAGCTGCTGATGGCCGGGAACGACATCAACCGTGTCATCGATGTCGAGCGACACGCTTTTGGCGGCGCGGCATAGCTCGACAGCCACAGATCGACCAGCACCCAGCCGAGCCGGATGACGGTGCGCAGGTCAGGCAGGTTTCCTCCAGGCGCGAGCACGTCGGCTGCGAGCACAGATCAAACCCGCTGCCAGGCAGCCGCCCGCAAGCGAGCTTGAAGGCCGGGTCGGTGCGCAGTCGGTCGAACTCATTGGCATCTCGTAGCCGCATGCGATCGCAAAGATGCGGGCGCGCAGAATGTCGGCCATGGCGTGAATCACCCGCTGTGGGTCGCGCGGATCGTGCATCGCAGCGGCCAGCCTGTCGGCCAGTTGCAGGCGTCGCTCGGCCGCGGCCAAAGCATGACGCCAACATCGGAGGTGACGCGTCACCATCAAATGCAGCTGAGATCTTCTTGCGTCCAACGGCTGGAAATAAGAGCGGCAGCAACGTATCGTTGCTCATGGCGGGTGTGGCTCGCGAGATGCGGTGGCAGGGCTGGCTTGGACAACCGAGTCCTATGCCAGATATTCGCTAAGGCTACATCCGCCAGCCTCTCAGACGCTCCGTCGTGCATAGACGGGCCTCTGTAACAGGGCTCGAACGAGGCAGGCCGTAATGAGGCACTAGTTTCTTGGGTTCGCTCCTACAAATCGATAATTCCGAAGCTTATTGCTTTTATAGCTGCAGCCGTTCTGCTGGAAGCATCCAGTTTTCTTAATACATTTTTTATATGGAAATTAACAGTGTTTGCGCTAATTCCCAGAATGATTCCTGTTTCCCACGACGATTTCCCTCTCGCTGTCCACAAGATGCACTCTTTTTCTCTAAGAGAAAGATCAGGAGCTTCCTCGATGCCAACCGGATCCGCGAAGTTTGCGACCTTCAGATGGAAATGTAACGCAGCAAGTTGCAAGTAGGTGATTGTTTTGTTTTGGAATTCGCAGTCCCCGGGTTGTGCAAAGCTCATGATCGCAAAGCTGGCATCCAAGCCGTGCAGTGGAACGCTAATGCCTGTCCTCAAGCCGAACGTCGCAGCCTCATCGAAAACGCGCCGTTCGTCTTCAGTCGTACGTTCGTCATTGTACACCTCGCTCCATCGAAAGGCGCTTGCACGCTTGCGACTCGTCTTGATAATGGGGTCTATCCTGTCATAGCCCATTTCGAAATAGCGCTGCTGCCATTCATTGGGATAATTCAGCATGATCGTCGGACCGCTTGAACGAGAGCGATAGGCGATCCACGGGCAATCAAAATTCAGGGCAAAAGCAGATAGTAGGTCAAACAACTCCTCGGATTGAGCAACACCATCGGTCTGGGCGAGAAATCGGTCGAACTCAGCCGCAAACACCTCCCTAGATGCCTTGGGGAAATGCATCGACGGGACCAAAGAAAGTTGCTCGGACACGCTGGTCGCCAGCCCTCGCCGTTGAGACCGCGGCCATCCGCGGGTGTTCCATTGTCTCTCCTCCGCCTTTTGTATCGGATGTTGTCCCTGGTGGACAAAGCTGCCGGCAGTAGGGCTACGGTTCTCGCGGCCGTTGGCAGGCCGGATCACTAAAGCTTATCACTTTACCGAAAGGCATAAAGTTATTTTGGGTTAAGTACATATTACGTCGGTTTTCTGAAAGTGTAGCATTAGAAAAGAATGTTTAATGTCTAAGATCGTCCGGTTCATTCTCCCGAACTAACCGTGGGTCTATGGGTGCCTGACCTTGGTCCTGCAGTGCTCGATGTCGTTCCTGGCGCAGGTGTTTTCGAAGGCGTGCGCCGGAATAGCACGCCGTTTGCCATGCCTGCTTGACCAACGGCGCAGCCGAGCGCGGCGCGGGGCGGGGTGAATTTGGTTGCCGCAGTCGGTAAAATCGGGTGCGTATGTTGTAGGGACGCGGCAATGAGCCGTGTGCAGTTAGAAGTGGTCCCGCCTGGTGAGACAGTTTGGCGGCTCGGCTAAGGTGGATCGCGGTTGTTTCTACGCCGCCAGTTGCCTCCTTCATTTCCGCCGAAGCATAGACTTCGTCGGGTGTCCTGCCGCCGAAGGCTGAGTGCGGGCGTCGCCGACTATACAACTCAGCGACGGAACACCCACGGGACCGACCAACGCGAGCTTGTTTATCCATGGCATCCCTGGGCTGAGCGGCAAGTCTTTATCCATGAAGTGATCGAGAAGGGTGACGCGTCGGTCTTCCGCTGCACCCTTTCTGGCCAGCCATTGCACCGGTGGTTGGAGGTTCCGGCGTGGATGTTCGATCGGGCCCGAGCGCGAGCTGGCGTATCACTACTGCTCCGCATGTCGACCTTGCCGCGCTTGGCGCCCTGGCGACACTGCTCCGGGACACGGGTGCCCCATCGCAATCGCAGGAAATGGGCGCAGCATTGGGCTCTCACGACGCGAATCGGGGAGATGTCCATGCCGCGCCAGCCCACGACATACCAGTTCGATCTGTTCTCGAAGCTGAACGACGCCGAGACGGTGCAGACGCCGCAATGGCAGGCGCTGCCCGCCGAGACGCGCCGATCAGTGACGAAGCTGATTGTCAGCCTGATTCTCGATCACGTCGACGGCGACCGCTCTCCCGGACGGGAGGAGGTGCGTCATGATGCATGAGAAGATCGACCGCACCATCTGGAGCGCAAGGCGATCCTGTATGTGCGGCAATCGTCAGCCCATCACGTCCTGCACAAACGCGAGAGCAGCGCGCTGCAATATGCGATGCGCGATCGCCTGACGTCGCTCGGTTGGTCTCGCATCGAGACGATAGATGATGATCTCGGACGTTCGGCCGCTGGCGGCGTCGCCCGCGCCGGTTTCGACCGGAGGATCGCCGAGGTCTGTCTCGGCAAGGTCGGGGGAAGGATCAGACGGCTGCTGCGGAGAGGAAAGCTGTTGCGAATTCGATGGTGGCCTCGGCGTCCTTCCATAGCCGCCTGTTGCGGCTGATCCAGGCAAAGAACGTTCCACGACCCAACGTCTCGGTTGCACGGCGAAGCCGACCTGATCGGGTTTTCGTTTGACGATCTCGACAGCGATCGAGGTGGCCTCGGCCACACGCGGTACCTGATATCCAGAATCGGCGAACACCTTTCGGATGAAGGGCAATGGTCGCCGCGAGGCGTTCAGGACCGGGCCGGCGCCGTCGCGATCCTGGATGCTGGCGGATGCGGATAAAGGACGAAAGCCGACCGTCGGGGTCGACCTGCGCAATAGGCGCTGACGCTCCTCGTCGCTCAAAGCTGCCGGTCGCCGTCGGAGCAGAACCTCCAGTTCTTCCTCGAGTGCGCGTACGCTCGTGAGGGCCCCATTCCACCGCCGCTCGAGTTCGTGAGCAACCAGACGATTTCTCGGGGTCGACCGTGTCATACTGTCGGCGCGCCCTGGTGGCCTCATATCGCGCCTGTTCGAGCGCCAACTCGATCTGGCGCTGTTTTTCGCCAGACTGATGCTCGCGCTGCGCGATCGCCTGGATGGCCGCTTCAACGCCGAGCGGCTGCAGCAACCGCACGATCTCGGCTCCCACCGCCTCGTCGACCCGTAATGCGCCAAACGAGATACAGGGATCACCTTCCGGATTGCTCCGGGTCGCATCACACTTATAGCGGCCGACATCACCCTTCGCGCCATTATAGCCAACAAGCAGCCGGCGGCCGCATTGACCGCAGCGCAATAGACCGGCGAGCAAAGCCTCGCCCTTGCGCACCGGCCCGCGCACCAGATCCTTGGGTTGATGTACGGCAGCGCGATCTGGTCACTGCGAAGCGATAAGAACACCTGACGGATGCTTTGCATTTCGGCAAAGCGGGTGAAGACCAAGCGAATCGCCTCGCGCACGCGCAGGTCGGGATCCATTTCGATCTTGTCAGGCCCCATTTTCACATAGCCGACGGCGACCGTGAAGAAGAGCTCCCCCCGGCGTGCCTTCTGCTTCAGGGCTTCCATCGAACGGGCCCGCAGGAGCGACAGTTTGAGCTCGCTCATTGTCCCTTTCATGCCCAGCAATAACCGATCGTTTGGATGGCGGGGTTCGTAGATTCCATCCTCATCGACGATTACCGCGCCAACCAGGCCACAAAATTCGATCAGCGTGTGCCAGTCGCGTCCGTTGCGCGCCAAGCGCGACACTTCGATTGCGAACACAGCACCGACAGGGCCTTCGCAGATCGCTGACAGCAGCTTCTCGAAGCCCGGACGACTGACGCCCGAACCAGAGCGGCCAAGGTCGTCATGGATGACTGTCACATCCGTCCAGCCAAGTGCACGGGCGCGCTCGGCAAGGCCATATTGACGCCGCCGGCTCTCATGGTTGTTGGCAAGCTGGTCGACGGTCGATTGGCGGATGTAGATGAAGGCGCCGCGCGCTAGGTGGTCAGACGTGATCTTCATCGCCGGCCTCCGTCGCTGCGGCGACGCTCAGTGCTTCCGACAGCAGCGCGCTTACCAGTGGCACCAGCTTCGTCCGTTCGGACGTTGCTATCGGCACCGGTGGGGGCTTGCGCACGAAGAGATCCAATTGGCGGTGACAGGATTGACGATGCTTCATGCTTGTCTCCTCCTTCGCGACGGGTATCGTCGCGCAGCAAGCTTAGACAGGCATCGAGCTCCAGACGAAGCTCACGCAGATACGTCAGTGGTAGACGGGGACGCTCCGTCACCATCATCGCTTCCGCCCGATCTTCCGTCATCCAGACTGGCAACTGCACCAACGTGCCGTCAGGCTGGCGATGATCAGAGCGACCTCGTCACCATGGCGATTGCGTCCGGCAACAGCAACCGCTCCCCGCAACGGGATGAAATCGATAGCGGATAATCGCTTCACCCGACTGATAGCGGGCATTATGAAGTTGTTGCACCGACGCCGGGCGCGCTCATCAGCCGCCGACAGACTTGCTCCTTTCGGGCGATGTCGAGATCCTGCTTTGGCTAGTCTAGCGGAGTGGCTCATCAGGACCTCATCGAATGACGCCATGTCGAAATATGACATCATGGCCGAGCGCAGGCCTCGCTGTCTTCGGGAGATCCTCCTATCAGAATTCCGTTGATGACCGCTCACATAAATCGAGCAGGTATGTTGACCCCACCCCGCAGCGTCGAACCGCTGTACTTTGGCTTGCGAAGCATAGATCAATATTGATAATGCGAGTCTAGATGGGTTAACGGGCCTCTCGCGCCGGCGACTGAGGGGTTTTGGTCGAGGCGGTCGTCCCTCACGATGATGGTGTGAACGGCGTCATGCTGACGCGCCGCGTAGTCGAGATCAGCCAGCGCGTAAAAGCGTTTACCTGCGGGTTAACGTCGCCGGCCGGGCTGACTACAAAATAGCTCCTGTGCGTCTTCAGGGGCGTGTCGCTTAGCGGGATCAAAACGCCACACTCGAGCTCCATTTCGATCAAATATCTGGGTAAAAGGGCGGCGCCGATTGAACAAACGGCAGCCGAGATGATCATGGAAAACTGACCGAAATATCGGCCGCTCGGCAGCCGCTTATGAGTGATTCCTTTCATGGCGAGCCAGTCAATCCATGCGCTTTCGCGAGTAATGAGATGCAAAAGTGGAGCCTCCGCGAGGCGAGCAGGCTCGCTTGCCGAGTACGTATCGCGGAATTTGGGAGATGCAACCGGCAGCATTTCCTCATCGAATAACTTGTTCATACGTGCGTCTGGCCAGTTGGCCTTTCCGAAATGGATCGCGAGATCGAAGCGCTCTCGTGTGAGGTCAAATGGTTCGGTGCGGGTCTCCAGCCTGATCTCGACGCTGGGATGGTCGTTCAGAAAAGTCCCCAATCTCGGGATCAGCCAACGACTGGCAAATGTTGGCAGGACGCCAATGCGTAACGTGGCATTTCGCTCGCCAGCGGCAATCGCCCGCGCCACGGATTGCTTCAGGTTCTCAAGATCGACTGCCAGATCTGCCGCGAACCGCTTGCCAGCCTCGGTCAGTTTGACGCGTCGTCCCACCCGCCGGAACATCGTCATGCCGATCGTCTCCTCAAGTTCCTTGACTTGTCTGCTGACGGCGCTTTGCGTGAGATGAAGTTCCTCCGCCGCCTGCGTAAAGCTTTCGTGCCGCGCAGCGCACTCAAAGCTGCGCAACAGGGCGTGGGACGGCAGATTGCGGTGACTTACCGACTGCAAAGGCTAAACACCTCGTATGACCGGAACTCACAGTTTTTATCTTCTACATCCATACAATTCATTTCAAGGGTGGCCCTCAAGTTGGTCCTGGGTCCTGAAGCGGACCTTCGTCAGCTCAGCAGGTTCTCCAGAGCTAATTGAGCCTGCGAGGACATGACGACAACGGCAAGACCGGCCTCTTTGAGATGCGCAGAGTTCGAGGCCTTCGCCGGGGTCAAAACTATCTCAACCTAGCGCCGGAATCGCGTCGAGAGCAATAATTCACGATTGAGTTATCTCGACGCCATCGACCTGGCCGATCACATCGCCGTCCTATCGAGCTCACTGTTCGATGGTGCGGCTATCTCGACCGCATCGTCATCGACAGCAGTCAGACTAGCCGACCGGCGATTATCTCCTGGGACACCACGAATTCGTTGCAGGATCGCTCCGGGCACCGGCTGAAGACGATCCGGGTTCGCTGGAGCCAGTATCCCTGGCATCGAGCAGGAACATCGCAAGTCCTTCGCCGGCCACGGTGCTATTCTCAAAGGGATAGAGATAATAATCCCATGTGATGCACGAGCGACAGCTAAGGGAGGCCTTCAATCCAAATCCGACCTCGCCGAGCAATTCTCCATTCTCGCCGCCTGATCCGCAGCGTCCTGTCCTCCCGTGCGCCCCAATTCAGCTCCTGTTCCTATTCGCTAAGTGTCGAAAATGGTGTGATCGACCAACGAATTAAGTCGATGGCACGCTGAAGTATCGCCTCGGTCTGGGCGCGGCTGGGTGAAGCGGCGATGACATGTCCGATGCGGTCTCGGTGGTCGCCCTTCCTGACGATCGGCGTCTTGGGTTTAATGTACAATTTAACCTCGGCGACACCTGGTACAGCAGCCGCACGACTGTCGCCATCGATCCAATCGAGGATGCCATCGCGATCAGCATTTAGGCACTGCGCGGCCGCAATGTGCGAATGCCTTCCGCGCAAGTCCCATTCGTTGCCGATGACAAGCTTGATATGCTCGGTGATGAGATCGACACCGCAGGCTGCCTGAACCAGCCGAGGACTGGTCCCACCCGGAACACGCGGATTGACTTCAATGACGACTGGGCCACGCTTCGTCCACCGGAGTTCAACAGTCATTGGCCCCCAGCCAAGGCCGAGAGCTGGCAAACAGCTCAGGGATACATCGGCGATACGGCTATGGTCGTCATCGGTTAGCGGGGCCGGGCAGGTCAAATGACGGAAGACGAAATACGGTGGGCGGTCGAAGTCAGCGGTGTCAATCCCAATGACCTCATTTCCCATTATATGAGCGCCAAAAAAGGGGCCTTGTGCGAATTCTTCGACCAGTATCCTCGGCGAAGACCGCCATATGTGCTGCCCGCCCAACAGGTAGGTCGTATGTTCGGTCAACTCGTCGAGATTGCGGCACAATCGGACACCGCTGCTGCCGCTGCCTACGGCTGGCTTAAGAACCACCGGCAGGCCGATCTCCGCGGCGGAGCTTTCTACGTCCGTCGCATTCGCTGCCAACCGATAAGCAGGCATTGGAACGCCGGCCTCGGCGAGGAGCTCACGTTGAGTGAATTTGTCACAGCATTGTTCAATCGATGCGGGGTTTGGTCCCGGTAGGTCGAAATGCCGGCAGAGCTTGCCGACTGTCGCATAGACCGACTCGTCCGCGCCCGAAAAGCCAGTAATGCCAGCAATGTCATAGGTCGCACGTAACCGGGAACATTCGCGAATCAGCGCATCGAGATTGCCTGTATCGAGACGGATTGCCTCAATGCCTTCCCCCGCAAGATAGTCATATTGAGCTGGATCAGCCGATAGGGTAATTGGATGAAGATCAAGATACCGGGCCGCTTTCACGTATTGCAGACCAATACTCCCATGGCCTTCAAGCAGGATGAGCGCTCTTCTTGTCATTGGCATCGACCTCCGTTGCATGCTGTGCGGCGATCCGAGCGTAACCGGCGTTAGTTTTCAGCTCTGCCTACCTCAGACTTTGTTGTGAAGGTATCACTGGCAGGTATCTGCGGTCGCAAAGACTCTGTAAATTTGTTTGAAGGATCTGTTGCAACGCTTTGGTTGCCGGCGGGGTGACACCAATCCCCTAGATTAATCGGAGATTTCGGGCCTCAAGGGACGCCAGTTTGAGGACAAGTCACTGGTCCTGAGATTGTCAGTCTGGTTGACGACGTTCACCTTGCGGCAAATCGCTCCGGTTTCGTCGAGAATACAAACGGAGAGCTCTTTACCGATAGTGGAGTGGCGGTATGCGCCGTGCCGCCTTTCAGAAGGCAGGATCATTGGTCTGGGCAACCATCAATTGGCCGACGTCGGCGCGGCAGCCCTCATCCGCCCGCGGCACCTTCCTCCCCGAGAAGGACGGAAGGGACAAGTTCCGGCGTTGGCGATCCCCCTCTTCCCCATTTTTTGGGTAAGGGTGAGGGGCAGTGCCGGCCCGAAGTCATTGCTTGGTCCGCCGGCTCTTCGACGCTGATCGCTCAGACGAAGAAGAACTCCTGGACGCGCTGTTTTGCCCTCTGCAGCTCAGGCAGTATCTCTCGCTCCATCTCTTCGACGGAGAAACGGGCCGACTGGGTCGAGACATTGATCGCCGCCACCGTCCGCCCGGTCCGATCGTCGATCGGCACGGCGATCGAACGCAGGCCAAGCTCCAGTTCTTCATCGACGATGGCAAAGCCGTCCGCCGCTGCCTTGCGGATGGCCGCGGCAAGCAATGGCCTTTTGGTGATGGTCTTCGGCGTTCTCCGCTCGATTTTTGCCTGGCGGAGGAACGTTTCGAGAGCATCCGGCGCGAGGCTTGCAAGCAGGACCCGCCCCATCGACGTGCAATAAGCCGGCAGCCTGGTGCCGACGTCGAGCGACACGCTGAGAATGCGTCGGCCGGGAACACGGGCTACATAGACGACGTCCTCTCCGGACAGGATCGCCGCCGAACAGGCTTCGTTCAGTTGCGCGGCGACTTCGCGCATAATGGGCGCTGCGAATGTCCATAGCGAGGCGCCCCCGAGCCAAGTACGGGCAATGGTCAAAAGGCGCGGCGACAATGAAAACAGCCGGCCGGACTGCGTCGCGTAGCCGGCGGCCGCCAGCGTCAGCAGGAAGCGGCGGGCGCCGGCACGCGTCAGCCCAGCTTCCTCGGCCATCTCGGTCAGCGTCATGCCGGCCGGATGCCGGGCGAGTATCTCCATGACCGCAAGCCCGCGTTCGAGCGAACCGACATGGTCACGCGAAGGTTCCTCGTCTTCCATGTGGCCTCCGCACACCAGCGTATCGCCAGGATTGACTCGACGCGAGAATCCAGCATAGAGAGTATCTCATATAAAACATTTGTTCGCAATACGAACTTTCGGAGTTCCTGCGATGGTCAGCTTCCTGCCGCTCCGCCAGGCCGTGGCCGAGAATTTGCACGACGGCGACGCGGTTGCCTTCGAGGGGTTCACTCATCTGATTCCCACGGCGGCCGCGCACGAAGCGATACGCCAGGGGTTTCGCGACCTGACGTTGATACGCATGACGCCGGACATCATTTACGACCAGATGATCGGCATGGGCATGGCCAGGAAGATCGTTTTTTCCTATCTCGGCAATCCCGGCGTCGGGCTTTTGCGGCGCGCCCGCGACGCCATCGAGAACGGCTTTCCGCGGAAGATCGATATCGAGGAACACAGCCATGCCGGCATGGCCAGTGCCTATGAGGCGGGTGCTGCCGGCCTGCCTTGCGCCGTCTTCCGCGGTTATCGCGGCGCCGGGCTGGCGGCTGTCAATCCGAACATCAAATCGGTCATCTGTCCGTTCACCGGCGAGGTGCTTGCCACGGTCCCGGCCATCCGTCCCGACGTTACCTTCATCCATGCGCAGAAGGCCGACAAGAAGGGCAATGTACTGGCCGAGGGCATTATCGGCATCCAAAAAGAGGCGGTCCTGGCGGCAAAGCGGGCTGTAGTGAGCGTCGAGGAAGTCGTCGACGATTTCGACGATTTGCATCCCAACCTGACCGTGCTGCCGAGTTGGACGATTGCCGCCATCGCCGTCGTGCCCGGCGGCTCGCATCCTTCCTACACGCATGGCTATTATATCAGAGACAATGCCGCCTATCTCGAATGGGACGAGATCGCCGCCGACCGCGGGCGCTTCCAGGACTGGATGCGAAGGAACGTGCTCGAAAAGAGCGCCGACGATTTCGCGGCCCGAGTCGAAAATTTGAGGACTGCGGCATGAGCGACCATCCAGGCTTGGGAATTACGCCCAACGAGATGATGACGATCGCCGCCAGCCGCGTGTTGAAGAACGACGATGTCTGTTTCGTCGGCATCGGTGCGCCGTCGGCCGCCTGCAACGTTGCACGGCTGACGCATGCGCCCGACATCACGCTGATCTATGAGAGCGGCACGATCGGCGCCGCGCCCGATGTTTTACCGCTGTCGATCGGCGACGGTGAGCTGTGCGACAGCGCCCTCACCACCGTCTCGGTGCCGGAGATGTTCCGTTACTGGCTGCAGGGCGGCCGCGTCTCGATCGGGTTTCTCGGCGCTGCCCAGCTCGATAAGTTCGGCAACATCAACACAACGGTCATTGGCGACTATTTTCAGCCCAAGACAAGGCTTCCGGGCGGCGGCGGCGCGCCGGAGATCGCAACCTCGTCGAAGCAGATCTACATCACCATGGCGCAAAGTAAGCGCGGCATGGTCGAGAAGATCGATTTCTTCACCTCCTTCGGCCATGGTGACGGCGGCGACCACCGGCAACGTCTCGGCATCGATACGGCCGGGCCGACGCTGCTGATCACCGACCTCGCCATCTGGAAGCCGGACCCGGCCAGCAAGGAGTTCACAGTGGTGTCGCTACATCCCGGCGTTTCCCGTAAAGAGGTGCAGGCAACCTGCGGCTGGACCGTGAGCTTCGCTGGCGCGGTGGAGGAAACGCCGGCGCCGACCGAACTCGAACTGAAGACATTGCGTGACCTGCAGGCCCGGACCAAGGCCGCGCATAAAGGGATCGGGAAAGAGAAGGTTGCATAATGGCCGAGGCCTATATCTGCGACTACATCCGCACGCCGATCGGGCGCTTCGGCGGTTCGCTGTCGGCGGTCCGTGCCGACGATCTGGGCGCGACACCGCTGAGGGCGCTTGTCGAGCGCAATCCCGGCATCGACTGGGCTGCCATCGATGACGTCCTCTATGGCTGTGCCAATCAGGCCGGCGAGGACAATCGTAACGTGGCGCGCATGGCGCTGCTGCTCGCCGGCCTGCCCAAGGAGGTTTCCGGCTCGACCGTCAACCGTCTCTGCGGCTCGGGCATGGATGCGGTGATGATTGCTGCTCGCGCGATCAAGGCAGGCGAGGCGGAGCTGATGATTGCCGGCGGCGTCGAATCGATGAGCCGTGCTCCGTTTGTCATGCCGAAGGCAGAGACCGCCTTTTCGCGCAATGCCGAGATTTACGACACCACGATCGGCTGGCGCTTCATCAATCCGCTGATGAAGAAGCAATACGGCGTCGATTCGATGCCGGAGACCGGCGAGAACGTGGCGGAAGAGTTCGCCGTCTCCCGTGCGGACCAGGATGCGTTTGCCGTGCGCAGTCAGGACAAGGCGGTCGCCGCGCAAGCCAATGGCCGTCTGGCAAAGGAAATCACGCCGGTGACGATCGCGCAGCGCAAGGGCGATCCGGTCGTTGTCGACAGAGATGAGCATCCCCGCGGGGGCACGTCGATCGAAGCGTTGGCCAAGTTGCCGACGCCGTTCCGTCAAGGCGGCACGGTTACGGCCGGCAATGCCTCGGGCGTCAATGACGGCGCCGCGGCGCTGATCGTCGCCTCGGAAGCAGCCGCGAAAAGATACGGGCTGACGCGGATCGTCCGCATCCTCGGCGGTGTGGCCACCGGCGTGGCGCCGCGCATCATGGGCATCGGCCCTGTGCCGGCCACGCAGAAGCTGTGCGCCCGGCTCGGCCTGAAGCCGACAGAGTTCGACGTCATTGAGCTTAACGAAGCCTTTGCCTCGCAAGGCATCGCCGTGCTGCGCCAGCTCGGCATTGCCGAGGACGCCGAGCACGTCAACCCGAATGGCGGCGCCATCGCGCTCGGTCATCCGCTCGGCATGTCCGGCGCGCGCATCACCGGCACGGCGGCGCTGGAACTGCGCGAACGTGGCGCTCGCTACGGCCTCGCCACCATGTGCATCGGCGTCGGCCAGGGCATTGCGGTTGCACTGGAGCGCGTTTGAATCCGCCGCTTCTGGCCGGTTTCTTCCCGCTCTCCATAAGACATTGCGACGTAAGGCATCGCCATCCATGCGAGACGGAAGCGGCAAACGGGGGCTAGGCGCGCATGTGCAGCTCGACCATTCCATTCGCGCCAAAGCCCTCTCCGGGCCGCCAACCACTGGGCTGGCAAGGCCCAGACGTCACGTGACCCCGCTTTGGGCGCCTTCTCTGTAGCCCCCGCTATCGTCGTGCCGAGGTACCGGTCGAGACCGGTGAACATCCGACCCGGCATAAAGCGCAGAGTAGTTCTTCGCCAGCCATGCAGGATGGGATTGAGCCCTGAAGCTTGGAGGCCAGACTGCACAGGGCGGAACTCGTTCCCGCCGCGCCGAGCGGCACCGCCGTTCGACCTGACGGCGCTGCCATGCCGCACATCGGTCCTGTTAACGGGCGACGCAGCCAACATCTTCTGTTGCGGCGCGCCGACCAGCATCTCCAGGTTGTCGTGTCTGGCGCTAGCGTTTTGCTGCCCGTCCGATTCCATATCGACGCGATCTAGCCTGCCGCCCAGTCGAAGCACTGCAGCTGAATGCCTCAATAGTCTTTCGGCACACGGACAGCTGCCGAAAAGGCTGTTTCCGCCGGAAGCGCGTGGCCTACACCTCCGGTTCGCGCTCCAGCCACTCGATGGTTCGATTGGAGGGGCTTCGCACCGGGAAATAGCCGAGGCGCTCATCGGCGAGCCGCGGGTTCAGGCCGACTTCATCGCGATTATTTGCGTGACCGCATCCGCCGCGCCATTCGGCGCGGCTGTGTGCTCATAAATGGCCGGCACAGGACCCCTTTCTGGAAAGCTTGGCAGGCGCAAAATCGCCAGCTGCTAAACAATTCCTTGTAGCCGAGGCCGTTCTCTAATGGGTCGACGGCGGCGGCTCGGTTGTGAGCGTATCGACGCGCTCGCCGTGAGCAACACCAGAAGTGGGCGATCTTTGTCCGAAACCTGCATTTCGTCAAGTTGCCCCTGCGATCTGCTCAAATTTGATGGAACTTTTACAAAATTAGCTGCGCGAGTTGATTAGTATGACGATGTCAGACTGTGGTGCTGTTGCAGGAGGGAATAATGAAAGACGTCGTCGTGATCGGAGCAGGCAAAATCGGCCCCACGATTGCACGGTTGCTCGCGGATACCGGGGACTATCATGTCACTGTCGTCGACCGCAGCGCTCAACAGCTGGCAGAGATTGAAAGCTGTCCCGCGCATTCGACGGCCAAGCTGGATATCACCGACGAAGCAGCCTTGGCTGCGCAGCTGTACGGCAAGTTCGCGGTCTTAAGCGCGGCGCCCTTCCAGCTCACCGTCGCCATCGCCACCGCTGCGGCCAGGACCGGTGTGCATTATCTCGACCTCACGGAAGACGTTGAATCCACGCGGCAGGTGAAACGGATCGCGAAGACCGCCAGAATCGCATTCATTCCACAATGCGGCCTGGCACCAGGTTTCATCTCCATCGTAGCGAGCGACCTGGCGCGCAAGTTCGACAGCCTTGAGAGCGTGCGGCTGCGCGTCGGCGCCCTCCCGCAGTTTCCCAGCAACGCTTTGAACTATAATCTCACCTGGAGCACGGACGGGGTCATCAACGAGTACATCCAACCCTGCGAGGCCATCGTCAATGGCGAACTCGTCGAAGTGCCTGCATTGGAGGAGCGCGAAGAATTCTCGCTCGACGGCGTCACCTACGAGGCCTTCAACACCTCGGGCGGCCTCGGGACGTTCTGCGAAACGCTGAAGGGCAAAGTCAACACACTCAACTACCGGACCATACGCTATCCGGGTCATGCCGCGATCATGAAGGCGCTTTTGCACGACTTGGGACTACGGCACCGCCGCGATGTGCTGAAGGACATACTCGAACAGGCCCTGCCGACCACGGTGCAGGACGTCGTGATCGTCTTTGTGACCGTCTCTGGACGCAGAGACGGCCGGTTAGTCCAGGAAACCTACGCGAACAAAATCTACAGCGCCGAGGTCGGCGGGCGCATCACAAGCGCGATTCAGATCACTACCGCATCGAGCATCTGCGCGGTTCTCGACCTGCTTGCCGGCGGCAAGATCCCGGCCCAGGGCTTCATCCGGCAGGAAGATATTAAGCTCGACGCATTTCTGCAGAACCGCTTCGCGGTCTATTACGGGCAAGGGGAAGCGACGAAGGGCCGTGGTGCCACGGTTGCGGCCTGAGCAGGCGTTTCCAGTGGCATTTTGGCGGTTCTTATCAATCGGCGGTCGTTTCCGCGACCAGCCCGTTTCCAAAAGCGAACGGGAAATGGTTCTCTCGCTCGCGCGGCCAGGCCAAATAGTAGGATTCGGGGCTTTTTATCGGCAGATCCAGAGCGGGCAGCGAAGCCAATCGCGCAGGCGGCGATCGCCGCCTGCGCGGCCGCCGCGACCTGGACGAACAACATTACCGCGCTCACCAGCTCGTCCCGCGTCGCCATGGTGATCTGCCTCATCTGATTTGCGCCTGCCACACAAATGCGGGAGCAAATCAGATGAGGCACCGGGTCAACATCCAGGAACAATTCAGGCGAGGCAATGCGGCATCTTCAAAAGGGGGTCGACACATGGCGCTCGCAATAATCAACCCCGAAGCGCTCCTTGATGACCTTCTGGAGATCGACGCGCCGCCTGCGCACCATCAACGGCAGGGTCGGCGACCGGTTTCTACAATCTCGGGCCAGCTCTGACAGTTGTTTGGCAAAAGCCGCCGCGCGAGACCACCATAGCAAGCGTCCTTGTGTCCCTCCGGCCCGGCTTCGTTGAAGCGATGCACCCAGTCGCGCACGGTCTGGCGCGATCCATCCCGCCGATCCTGGCGGCATCCGCTCGGCTCGTACCGTCAAGCACCGCCGCCAGCGGAAGTTGTGTGCGTCAAGTTCTGCAAAATGGCGTGGCATTGCGGTGACGTCGGCGTGTCCGCCGCGCAGCCCCCGTGTTTAGCGGAGCGGCGGACACATGACG
>NZ_JAMYOZ010000051.1:0-26493 GCF_040320095.1 Mesorhizobium sp. M0800 | reverse complement strand
GCTTCCTCCAGACCACCGGGACCAATCACCTTCTACAACGGCCTGGCCTACTTCCGTGCCTGTGCCGATGGATGGGCTCTGCGAGATGTGTATATGCCCTAGCCCCACGCGGGGGGAGATCGGCCATCATCCCGGGCTTTCGCCAAATCTCAATGTTAGAAAGAGGGCGCGGTCGGCGAAGCTGCCAATCTCCCCCCAAGTGGGGGAGATGTCCGGCAGGACAGAGGGGGGCGCGAAGGAATGAGACGTCGGACTGTTGCGTAACCTCAGCCGATCGGCACCCCCTACTCCGCCGCTTCTTCGATCTTCTCCATGTCGTCGTCCGACAGGCCGAAATGGTGGCCGATCTCGTGGATCAGCACGTGGGTGACGATGTCGCCCAGCGTTTCCTCGTTCTCGGCCCAATAGTCGAGGATGGCGCGGCGGTAGAGCGTGACGCGGTTCGGCCCCTCGCCGGTCTGCGGATTCCAGCGCTCGGCGATGCCGCGTCCCTCGAACAGGCCGAGCAGGTCGAAGGGCGTTTCCAGCGACAGGTCGTCCATGATCTCGTCGGTCGGGAATTCGGCGATCTGGATGACGATCTCGCCGGTCAGCTTGCGAAACTCCTCCGGCAGATGGGCATAGGCCTCCAGCGCCAGGAACTCCATTTCCTCCATCGACGGCGAAAGCTGGTCGTGCCAGATGCGGGTTTGGTAGATGCGAGCCATGCGTTATCCCTTTGATCCCGGCATATAGGCTTTCGGGTCGGACTCGGCAAATGACGCCGCAGATTCAAGGGCGCAATCTGTCATCCGCTCTGGTCTAGGGATGGCCTTTGCGGGATGATGGACGTCGCCATACCCGAAGCCGAATCTCCATCGTTCTGTCAGAGTCGAGTGTTCAAATGCCATTCAGCAACCAATTCGTCAGAAGCGCTGCAATTTGTGGAGGGTTTGGCGCACTGCTTCTTTTGGTGCTGGTGGTCTTGACCAGTTATCTCGGCAGGAATTCCGAGTTGGTCAGCCTGCTTCGGATGCTTGTCGGCGCCATCATAGGCATCATGATCGTCTGGCTGGTTTTAGGGATGGCCCGGAAGCGGCCGGGTCGATAACTCACGGGAAGTTCCTGTTTCGTGAACGGCCCGCTAAAATCGGGCAGGAATAAATTCCCCATGACTCCGCTTGACTCTTCATCCTCCCTCTGGAATCTATAAGAACATAACAGGAACAATTGTGAGTGGAAGCTGACCGTCATGGCGACAAGCGCCGTGGCGCGGGAGACTGTTTTTGCCCTGCGCCGCCAGATCGCGAAGATCGAGGGGACCTTGCCCGAGCGCCTGAAGGCGCCGGCCGGCTCGTCGGCTGACGCGGATGTCCCTCGTCAGAGTGTGACACCCTCTCGGCATCCGACACCCGCTCGGAATCTGACCATTGTCCGGCGCGGCCTCGCCGTGGCGCCGCCCGATGCGTTTTTGCGCACCGGCGCCGAGCGCCTCGATGCTGCGCTGAGCGGCGGCCTGCCGAAGGCGGCGGTGAGCGAGTTTCATGGCGCCGCGACCCGCGATGCCGGGGCCGTTGCCGGTTTTGCCTTGTCGCTCGTCAGCCTGATCCTCAGCCAGGGGCCGCGATTGCCGGTGCTGTGGATCGGCACATCCGAGGTTTTCCGCGAGGCCGGCTTTCCCTATGCCAGGGGGCTTCACGCCTTCTTCGGCATCGAGCCGGAGCAATTGCTGTTTTCCGAGGCGCCAAGGCTGCTCGATGCGCTGTGGATCGCCGAGGAGGCTGCCCGGATGACGGCGCTGGCCGCCGTCATCCTCGAAATCCGCGGCAGCCCGCAGCGGCTTGACCTCACCGCGACGCGGCGGCTGCACGCCCGCGCGCAGAGTGCGGGCCGGCCGCTGTTCCTGCTGCGCCAGGCCGGCGAGCCCGAACCGACGGCAGCGCCCGTCCGCCTCATCCTGTCGGCGGCCCCGGCGGCAACGCGTAAGACGCTTGCCGGGCCGCTCGCCGGCTCGATCGGCCGGCCCGCCTTCACCGTCGCCATCGGCAAGAGCCGCACGGCCTTGCCCGGAAAATTCACACTGGAGTGGAACCCCGATGAACGCATATTCGAAGAAAGACGGGGCGAGCAAGGAAGGTCTCAGGAATGGGCCCCAGAACGGCCAAAGAATCCTATCCCTGTGGTTTCCGCATCTCGCCGCCGAGAGGATCCTGCGGCAGCGTCTGGGGCGGTCCTGGCGTTCCCGGCCGTCGGATCACCTGCCGCTGGTGATCAGCCATCGCCAAGGGAACACCCAGCGCATCGCCGCCCTCGACGAGCGGGCCGAGGCGCTTAATCTGAAGCGCGGCATGGGCATAGCCGACGCACGCGCCATGCATCCCTCGATCGACATCGTGGAGGCCGATCCGGAGGCCGACCGGCGCCTGCTCGAAGGCCTCGCCGACTGGTGCGACCGTTATACCCCGCTGGTGGCGCTTGACGGGACCGACGGCCTCTATCTCGACGTCACCGGCTGCACCCATCTTTTCGGCGGCGAACGCTCGATGCTGGACGATATCCTGTCGCGTTTTTTCCATCAGGGCTTCGATGTCCGCGCCGGGCTTGCCGCCACGCCTGGTGCTGCCTGGGCGGCGGCGCGGTTTGCTGGCGACCGCATCGTGCCCGATGGTGAGGAGGAAGCGCTTCTCGCGCCCTTGCCGCTGGCGGCGCTGCGCATCGACCCGGAGGTACGCGCCAGCCTCGAAAGCGTCGGCCTGCGCACGGCGGGCGCCGTCATGGCGGCACCGCGCGCGCCGCTGGCCCGCCGCTTCGGCGCATCGCTGCTCTTGCGCCTCGACCAGGCGCTTGGCCGCCTCGAGGAGGCCGTGTCGCCGCGCCTGCCGGTGGCACCGCTTTCGGTCGAGCGTCACCTTGCCGAGCCGATCATGCTGACCGAGGACATCGAGCGGCTGACCGGCATGCTGGCGACCACCTTGAAGAGCGACCTCGAGCGTCGCGGCGAGGGCGCAAGGCGGCTGGCGCTGCTGCTTTTCCGCGTCGATGGCGGCGTCAGCCGCATCGCCGTCGGCACCTCGCGGCCTCTGCGCGAGCCGCGGCTGATCCAGAAATTGTTCCACGAAAGGCTTGCCGCGCTCGAACAGGATATCGACGCCGGCTATGGCTTCGATCTCGTGCGCCTTTCGGTGCTGACCGCCGCCGTCTTCGACATGCAGCAGGCCGACCTTGCCGGCAAGACGAGCGACGACGGTGCCGATATCGCGCTTTTTGCCGACCGCATTCGCGCCCGGCTCGGCGAAGGCGCGGTCTTGAAGCCGGTCGCCGTCGAGAGCCATTTGCCGGAGCGCGCCGTCGCCACCCTTCCCTTCACGGAGGCGCCGCAGAGAAGCTCGCCGCCGAAGCAGCCGGACAAGGCGAAGGACGCTCCCACGACCGTCTTCCAGCCGGAACGGCCGATCCGGCTTTTCCGTTCGCCCGAGCCGATCGAGGTGCCGGCCACCGAAATGCCGGAAGGCCCGCCTTTGAACTTCCGCTGGCGGCGCGCGCTCTATCGGGTCGCGCGCGCCGAAGGGCCGGAGCGCATCGCGCCGGAATGGTGGCGAGGGGCGGCGGGACGAGAAGATGCCCCGACCCGGGATTATTTCCGCATCGAGGATGCCGACGGCCGCCGTTACTGGCTCTATCGCCAGGGCCTTTACGGCGCCTCGCAGCCCTCGCCGCGCTGGTTCATGCATGGGATCTTCGCATGAATGCGCTGACGGCCAACCCCTATGCCGAATTCGGCATCCAGTCGAACTTCTCGTTTCTGCGCGGTGCCTCGAAACCGGAGGAGCTGGTGGTCGCGGCAAAATTCCTGGGGTTTTCGGCGATCGGTCTCGCCGACCGCAACACGGTGGCGGGCGTGGTGCGCGCTTGGCAGCAGGCCAAGGTGGAGGGTGTTTCCTATCATCCCGGCTGCCGCCTGGTTTTTTGCGACGGCACGCCGGACATCCTCGCCTACCCGCAGGATCGCAAGGGTTGGGGTCATCTCTGCCGCATGCTGACGCAGGCCAATCTGCGTGACGAGAACGAAAAAGGGGCGACGCTCCTCAAACAGAGCGATCTTCTCGAATGGGGCGATCTCCTGTCGCTCGCCATACTGCCGGATGTGTCGGCGGACGCGGAAACCAGCCTCGCACTCCTTAGCCGGCTCAAGGATCGTTTCGGTGAAAACCTGCGGCTTGCGGTTTCGCCGGATTACCGCGGCAACGACCGCTTCCGTATCGAGCAGGCGGCGGCGATGGCGGAGCTGGCCGGCATCCCGTTGATGGCGACCAACGATGTTCTCTACCATACGTCGGAACGGCGCCCGCTGCAGGACGTGCTGACGGCGATCCGCCTCAATGTGCCCGTCGCCGAGGTGGGGCTGGAGCTGGCGGCCAATGCCGAGCGTCACTTAAAGCCGCCGCTGGAGATGGCACGGCTTTTCCGCAGGCATCCGCAAGCGCTGGCGGAAACGCTGCGTTTTGCCGGCGAGCTGACCTTCTCGCTCAGTGACCTGCAATACAACTATCCCGACGAGCCGACGGAATCGGGTCTTGGGCCGCAGGCCGAACTGGAAAGGCTGGCCAAGGAGGGAGCCGCCATCCGCTACCCCTCGGGCGTGCCCGCTTTTGTGACGCAGCGCATCGAGGAGGAGCTCGCTCTGATCGAGCGTCTGAACTACGCGCGCTATTTCCTGACTGTCCACGACATCGTCAAATTCGCCCGCAGCCAGAACATTCTCTGCCAGGGGCGCGGCTCTGCCGCCAACTCGATCATCTGCTTCTGCATTGGCATCACCGAAGTCGGCCCGGACAAGATCGAAACGCTTTTCGAACGCTTCATTTCCGAGGAAAGAAACGAGCCGCCCGACATCGACGTCGATTTCGAGCATGAAAAGCGCGAGGAGGTCATCCAGTACATCTATTCCAAATACAGCACCAAGCGCACCGCGCTGGCCGCCGCCATCGTCAGCTACCGGGGCCGCTCGGCGATGCGCGAAGTGGCCAAGGCGATGGGCCTGTCGGACGACGTCCGGGGCGCGCTGTCCAGTTCGATCTGGGGCTGGTCGACCTCGGAGCTCGGCGAAAAGGAGACAAAGGCCGGCGGCCTCGATCAGACCGATCCATCGACAAGGCATGTGATCGAATGCGCCAACGAGATCATGGGCTTTCCTCGTCATTTGTCGCAGCATGTCGGCGGTTTCGTCATCACCCGGGACCGGCTCGACGAGATCGTGCCCATCGTCAAGACGGCGATGGACGAGCGCAAGATGGTCGAGTGGGACAAGGACGATCTCGACGCGGTGAAAATCCTTAAAGTGGACGTGCTGGCGCTCGGCATGCTGACCTGCCTGCAGCGCGCCTTCACGCTGCTCCAGGATCATTACCCGCAGGCGCGAGACGCGTATGGCCGGCCCTATGTGCTGGCCACGCTGCCTGCCGAGGACAGGCACGTCTACGACATGATCTGCCGTGCCGACACGATCGGCGTCTTCCAGATCGAATCGCGCGCGCAGATGTCGATGCTGCCGCGGCTGCGGCCGAAAAGCTTTTACGACCTCGTCATCGAGGTGGCGATCGTGCGGCCCGGCCCGATCCAAGGCGACATGGTCCACCCTTATCTGCGCCGCCGGCAAGGCAAGGAAAAACCCGAATATCCCAAGCCGGAACTGGAAAAAATACTCGGCAGGACGCTGGGCGTGCCGCTGTTCCAGGAGCAGGCGATGAAGATCGCCATCGTTGCTGGCGGCTTCAGGCCGGGCGAGGCCGATGAACTGCGCCGCGCCATGGCGACATTCAAGCGCACCGGCACGATCGGCAATTACCGCAAGAGAATGGTCGACGGCATGGTCGCCAAGGGCTACGAAAAAGACTTCGCCGAGCGCTGCTTCAAGCAGATCGAGGGTTTTGGCGAATACGGCTTTCCCGAGAGCCACGCCGCCTCCTTCGCCCTGCTGGTCTATGCCTCCTGCTGGTTCAAGACCTTCTATCCCGACGTGTTCTGCGCCGCGATCCTGAATTCCCAGCCGATGGGGTTTTACCAGCCGGCCCAGCTTGTCCGCGACGCGCATGACCACGGCGTCGAGATCCGCGAGGTCGACGTCAATTTTTCCGGCTGGGATTGCGCCTTGGAGAAATCGCCTTTCGATCCGGATCGTATCCTTGACCGCCATGCCCAGATGCGCGGCGTCATCCGGACCAGCCATGCCGTCCGGCTCGGCTTTCGCCAGGTCAAGGGCCTGTCGAAGGAGCGCATGGAAGCGTTTGTGTCTCGGCGCGGCGCCGGCTATGCATCCGTACGCGACGTCTGGCTGCGCTCGGGCCTCAACGTCGACGAGATCGAAAAACTGGCGCAGGCCGACGCTTTCCGGTCGCTTGGATTGAACCGTCGCGACGCTCTATGGGCGGTCCGCGCGCTCGACGGCAAGAGTGCCGCCGAAAAGCTGCCGCTGTTCGACCAGCCGGCGATCCGCTTGCGCGATCTGGAGCCTGCAACCAGGCTCCCGACAATGCCGCTCGGTGAGCACGTCGTCCACGACTACCGCTCGCTTGGCCTGTCGCTGAAGGCGCACCCGGTCGCCTTCCTGCGTCAAAGGCTGGATCGTTCCGGCGTCACGCCCAATGTGCGGCTCGGCCAGGTGCGGGACGGCCGGCGCGTTTCGGTCGCCGGCCTCGTGCTGGTGCGGCAGCGGCCGGGCAATGGCAAGGCGATTTTCCTGACGCTGGAAGACGAGAATGCGGTCGCCAACATCATTTTCTGGGAAAGGACTTTTGACCGCTTCCGCCCCATCGTCATGGGCGCGCGTCTCATCCGCGTCACCGGCAAGCTGCAATCGGAATCGGACGTCATCCATATCGTCGCCGAGAAAGTCGAGGATCTGACGCCGTGGCTGTCGGTGCTGCTTGAGCAGGCAAGGCCTGCGGACAGACTGTCGAGCAGTGCAGACGAGGCTCAGCCTGGCAGCATCGCGCAAACGGAACTATTGGGAAGGGCAGAGAAGGTCATGCCCAAAGGGCGCAATTTTCAATAGAGGCGCGAAAGATCGCGACGGAGCGGCTCTGAACCGCAGCACTCAGGGCGTTCCACCCAGGCGCGGCGGCGGTGGCATGGCATCATCTATGGTGATGACACGCGCTTCCGATGGCAGCATGATCGGAATGCCGTCCCGCACCGGATAGGCAAGCTTTGCCACCCGCGAGATAAGCTCGCCGCGCTCCGGATCCCAGGCAAGCGGCCCCTTGGTCAGCGGGCAGGCCAAGAGTTCCAGCAGCTTGGGGTCGACAGTCCTGTTCCCGTCACGTCCATCCGCCATTCGATCCATCCTTTTCACAAGGCAATCGGTTAAGGTTTCGAGCGCGGACTTCCCCTTCTCCCCTTGTGGGAGAAGGTGGCCGAGCGAAGCTTGGTCGGATGAGGGGTGTTCCAGCTTGGCACCGACGGCGATCCTTCCAACACCCCTCAACCGTCTCGGCGCTGCGCGCCGATCCACCTTCTCCCACAAGGGGAGAAGGCAAGAGCCTACTGCAAACTCGAACCGAAATCCTCATTGTCGCGCGCCAGCGCCATTTCGGTGATGGCGATCAGGGTCTCGGCGCGTGTCTTCAGATCGGCCGCTTCGAGCAGCGCCTGTTTCTCGGCCGGCCCGTAGGGCGCCATCATCGACAGTGCGTTGACCAGCATGGCGTTTTCGGCGCGGCTGACGCTTTCCCAGTCGGCCTCCAGATCGTTAGCCTGCAGATAGGCGCGAAACGCTTTGAGCAGCGCCGGCCGGTCGATCTCGGCGTCTGCCTGCTCCTCGTCGAGATCGGCGAGAAAGGGTGCCAACCGGCACTGCCGGAACGGTGTTTTGACCGTGAGCTCCTGGACAATACGGAACCGGCACACGCCCTGCAGCGAAATCAGGTAACGGCCGTCGCCGCTCTCGGACAGCGCAATGATGCGCCCGGCGCAGCCGACATTGCAGAGCGCCGGCTCGCCGTCGGGACGCAGCGCACCGTCAAGGCTGGGCTGGATCATGCCGATCAGCCGCGGCCCGGCGATCGCCTCGTCGACCATCTGCAGATAGCGCGGCTCGAAGATGTTGAGCGGCATGCGGCCTCCCGGCAGCAGCAATGCGCCCTCAAGCGGAAAGATCGGCATGGTCGACGGTAAGTCCGCAGCGAGCCGGTAATGCGCGTTTCCCGCCTGCACCTCAATCCTCCGATCGCTTTGTCAGGAAGCGCACCAAATCCGTCTCCTCCCGGCCGGCACAAGGCGCAACACCGGAAACCTGAAATCGAACGCCGTCCGAAAACCTAATCTGGCGCAGCCGCGGCCCACCGCAAGCCCGCGCGACAAAACAGTCTGCGCCGGCTCAGGAAAACAGCAGCGACGACAGTTTGCGCCGTGCCGACAGCGTTGCTTCGTCGGTCATGCCCCATGCCTCGAAGAGCTGCAGCAACTGGGTTCTGGCGCCGTCGTCGTTCCACGAGCGGTCGGCCTTGATGATCGCCAGCAGATTGTCGGCCGCCGCCATGCGATCACCCTTGGCGTTCTGGATCATGGCAAGCTCGAACCGTGCCTGGTGATCCCCGGGATTTTCGGCCAGCCGCCGTTCCAGTTCCGCCGGATTGCCGAGCACTGCTGCTTGCGCGGCGAGCGCCATCTTGGCCCGCAGCGCGGCGAGCTGGGGCGCATCCTTCTTTGCTTCCGGCGCCCGCGCCAGCACCGCCTCGGCACCTTCGGCATCGCCGGCCTCGAACAGCAGATCGCCCAAGCCAGCGATCGCCTCGATCGTCTCCGGCGCCTGTTCCAGGATGGCATCGTAAATGTCGGCCGCCGTCTGCACGTCCCCGGCGTCGCGCGCTTCGGCGGCCGCGGCCAGCGCCTCGGCAACTTGCGGCGCACCGCCGGTCTTGCCGCCGACCTTCTGGATGAATTGCGTGATCTGGCTCTCGGGAATGGCGCCCATGAAGCCGTCGACCGGCTGGCCGTCCTTGAAGGCAATGACCGCCGGTATCGACTGGATGCCAAGCTGGCCGGCGATCGATGGATGGTCGTCGATATTCATCTTGACCAGCTTGACCTTGCCACCGGCGGCTTTCACCGCCTTCTCCAGCAGCGGCGTCAATTGCTTGCAAGGGCCGCACCACGGCGCCCAGAAATCGACCAGCACCGGCTGGTGACGCGATTCCTGGATCACGTCGGCGGCAAATCCAGCGGTCGTTGTGTCCTTGATGACGTCGGCCGGCGCCTCAGCAAGCGCGACCTTCTCACGCGCGGCATCGGTGCCGCCATATTGCACGGTGGTGGCATACCGGCCGCCATTGCTGCCAAATGGGCCGCCAAAGGGGTTGCTATCACTCATCTCGTCGCCTTTCGGTCGCGCCGCCGGCCAAGGGACGGGCGCAACATCCTTCTTTAGAACCCGGTTTCAGTCACCCATGTGGCGATCATGCCGAGACTTTCAAGATAACAGCATCATGTCCGGTTGCCTCGACGAATTTGACCAGGTCCGCGGCAGCGATGGAAGTCGTCGCTTCGTTGGTCAGCGGGTGGGCATTGACCACCGCGTGGCTCATCAGCTCCTCGTCCAACACGACCTTGATCCTTCGCTCGGTGTCGTTGATCAGCCCGAACACCGTGACCGCGCCTGGGACGACGCCGAGAAGCTCCATCAGCATCTCCGGCCGGCCGAAGGACACGCGCCCGGCAGCGCCGATCAGATGGTGGATATGCTTGAGATCGACCACCGCCTCCTCGTCGACGCTGACTAGGAAGAAATTGTCCTTCTTGTCCTTGAGGAACAGGTTCTTGGTGTGGCCGCCGGCAATCTCGCCGCGCAGCGCCTGCGAATCGGCGACCGTGAACAGCGGCGGATGCCGCCGCGTCGATACCTCGATCCCGAGTCCGGCAAGAAAGGTGAAAAGTTCGGCTTCGGTCTTCGGCATCGGTCTTTCTTCTGATGGCCCGCTTTCAACGGCTTGTTCGGCTAACGCCGTTTACGGCCAATGATGCGGCCAAGACAAGCCCGTCGCGCAACGCGGGGTGATTGCCTTGCGACGTCCCGAGGAGCGCTTCTCCGCATTGCCGGCGAAGCAAAAAGCCTGCGAATTCCCTGTTGCAATCGCCGCGCTCTTCAGCCATATAGGCGCGGCTTGCGGCCCAAAAGCCGCGTGAGCGGGTGTAGCTCAGGGGTAGAGCACAACCTTGCCAAGGTTGGGGTCGAGCGTTCGAATCGCTTCACCCGCTCCAGTTTCCTTGAGGGGAATCAAGCGATTAAGAGGCGCCTTTCGGGGCGCCTTTTGCTTACGTGGCGAAAAGAGTGTCCCTGCCATGGGCGATGCGCGAAAAGCCGCGCTGTGACCAGCAGCTTTTCTATTCCGTTGTGCTAGCTTTCTTTCTGCGCCGAATAGTGTGCGACTGCGCGACGGCCATTTTCAACTCGGGCGTGATCTCCAACGGTGCATTCTCTGCCCCATGTTGGTTCTGTAGCCCCTGGACCTGGACGGTCGGAAATGGGAGTTCGATGCCCTGCTCCTTGAAGACCTGGCGGAGGCGTACATAGAATTTGCGTTTCATACCGAAGGCGCCTCCCGGCTTGGTTGTGGCCTTGACCCTCAATA
Organism: Mesorhizobium sp. M0800; assembly: GCF_040320095.1. Lineage (NCBI taxonomy): Bacteria > Pseudomonadati > Pseudomonadota > Alphaproteobacteria > Hyphomicrobiales > Phyllobacteriaceae > Mesorhizobium > Mesorhizobium sp. M0800. The sequence goes on along the minus strand of NZ_JAMYOZ010000051.1, from coordinate 15,889 downwards.
CGATGCCGTATTCGCCGAACTCCTGTACGCCCTGCATCTTGATCGGGTCGAGCACCCAGTGTTTGAACTCGGGATCTTCCGCCAGTTCGAGGCCGATCCGCTTGATCAGCTTGCGAGCGAAGTCGATATCGGTGTCATAACCAACGGTGATGTTGAATTTGTCGATAACCCAGTCACGGCTCTGGTTCTGGACTGCCCCGAGTTCACCGAAAGGTATCGTGAACAGCGGACCACGATGGTGGCGCAGCTTCACCGAGCGCAGCGAAAAGCTTTCCACAGTACCCTTGTAATTGCCCGATGAAATGTATTCGCCAACACGGAACGCATCATCGAGCAGAAAAAACACGCCTGAAATGACGTCCTTGACAATGGTTTGTGCCCCAAAGCCCACGGCGACGCCCACGACGCCAGCGCCGGCGATCAATGGGCCGATCTGGATACCCAGCGAGGCGAGCATCATAAGCACCGCCATCACGATGATCGATGCGAGCAGAATATTCTGGAGGATCGGCAAGAGCGTGTGCAGCCGTGCGTGCTGCGGATCGAGGATCGGGACGTCCTCGTCGCTGATCACAGGGTGCGGTGTTTCGATGCCCAGCTTTCGTTCGATCAAAGCTTTGATGATCGACCAGCCGAAGTCGGCGGCGAGGGCAATGACCACGACATTGATCAAGCCGCGCAATATGAACGTCGTCGTCGTATCGCTGTCCCGCATGGATTGCATGTCCAGACCCCAGACACGTGCGAGAAGGTAAGCCGCCGCCAGGATGAAAATCATTCGGATTCCGCGATCGATGACAGCGATCGTCACCGCCGGGATCGTGGGCCGGCCGACATCTTCCGAACCTGGCCGCAGAACGAAATTAACCCCGCGCTGCGTCACCACGATTGCCAAAGGCAGGAAGAATGCGGCGAAGGTGAACCAGAAGTATGTATAAAGGCCGGCGATACGCTGCAGGAACAGGACGACGAAATAAGCAGTCAATAGCCATGTCGCTTCCGTGTGACCGATGTGGCGCGCACCGTCTCGCTGCGTTCTTGGCCGACGCCAGATGGCGAGCAGCAGGAGCAACAGCAGCACGAAATCGGCGCCCAGTGACAGGACCATCATTCCGTCCTGATCGATGCCGAGACCTGGCAAGAGGATAAACGCGGCGCCGAAGAAGGCGAAGACGCCGACGATCCGGGGTAGCCAATAGGACCAATGGTCAGCCGCTTCGTTGGTGATCGGCAAAGCACGAACCTCGACGGCGTTCTCGACGTTCATGAAGGAAGGGACGAGCATGGCCATGACGTACATGCGCACACCCCATGTAACGACTGCCGCCATCAGAAATGTCAGTACAATCTCGCGGATAAGCATCGGCCAGTCGAACAACATGAACGCGCCGGCGCTGCCCAGTGCGAAAGAGACTATCAGCATGCTGGAATAAAGCAGGCGGCCACCAATCTTCTTGGCTCGCCCAACGGGCGTATCCTTCGGTTGCGCGATAATCCAAAGACGAAATGGACGGGTGAGCTTGAACGTTGCCCAAGTGAGTGCCAGGCCGGCAGCGATGAACATTGCAATCAGCACAAATACGCCGGCAGACCCCTTGCTGGACATATCCTCCATCGTCTCTGCCCGAACGCGCGCGAACTGGCCTGGCAGCAAGGGCAAAGTTCGCACGATTCTTTCGATATGATGCCTGATCCCATCGAGCGTCGAGGATGCCATCGTATTCATCTGGCTTGGTGCGGCCACGGCGCCGGACGATGCGTCGGTCGGCGAAGCCCCTCTCTCGGCGGGCGCTCCCGTTGACCCGGCGTCCTGATTTCGCTGTTCGGCCACCCAGGCCTTCACTGACGGATCGTCGAGAAGCTCGAACAGCTGTTTGACCCTTTCAGGCGGGACGGTCGCCGGCGCCTGCGCCTGCGCCTGACCAGCCAACAAAAGGGCGATCCCAAAGACGAGCGGCCTGGCAATCAGGGCAAACATCGCAGTCAGGTCTCCGAGACGCCGTGCCGGGCGCGCCAGGTTCCTGGCTCCCAATCGTCGAGTCATGAGTGGCATCGTGCTGTTAACCTTCCGGTCGGATCGGCGAGCAACGACATCTATGTCCGTTGCTGCCCTACCTTGAAGAAACCGATGTTGCGGTGCAAGACGTCATCGTTCCGAGCCAGACCGTTGCGCCGGGTACTTGGCGGTGTTTATTTAGCCGCGGGGGCAGGGCATTCCGACCTCGGCCGTTCTATGAACTGGGCATCGACGTTAAATCTCAGGAATTGATTTCCTGAGTTGACCAGGACAGACCTTTGGCGGTCGCTCGGTGGTCAACTGCTTCGCGCACCGCTGCGGACATTCGAAACCATGATGTTGCTTGAGATGCAATGCGCTTCCGGGTCGGCACTGCCATGCGGCAAATCAGGCCGGGAGCCGCCACATTCGCACACGACCTGTACCACGCAATTCCGTTTCCTCGAGTGGGTCGCAAGCAAAATTTGGTCCAAGCAGCAGTTGATGAGTTGCATCCGAAATACGGATTTCATCGGGCTCCGCGGACGTTTGGATACGTGCGGCGAGATTAACGGTGTCGCCCCATAGGTCATAGGCAAACCGCCTTTTGCCTATGACGCCCGCCACGATCGGTCCTGAGTGAATTCCAATTCTGAGTCTTATCGGTTCTCCTGCGAAGCGTTCGCGCTTAACCGCCTTCCGCAGTTCAAGTGCATAGTGCGCAAGGGCTTCCGCATGATCGGATCGCGCGGCGGGCAGGCCAGCGACCACCATCACACAATCGCCGATTGTCTTGATCTTTTCGCAGCCGTATCGCTCCGAGAGCAGATCCGCCGCCTTGAAGAAGTAATTTAAAATAGCGAGCGTCGTCACGGCTCCGACGCTCCGCGCTCTTTCCGTAAAACCGACGATGTCGGCAAAAAGCACACTCACCTCCGCGTGGTTGTCTGCAATTTGTTCGTGCGCTTTTAGCCGCTCCGCGATCGATGCCGGAAGAATGTTGAGGAGTAGGGCTTCGGCGCGCTGGTATTCACGCGACAATCCCTCTTGGCTCGCCCTCAACGCCTCGTTTGTCGATTGTAATTTCTCGTTGAGTTGACGCTCCCTCTCTTGCAGGAGCGTCATTTCATAAGCCTTCTGTTGAAGCCGCTGCCTATTGTCGCGTTCGGCAGTGGCGTCAAGAAAGAGCAGCCACACGCAGGCATTGTCAGCAAAAAGATGGAGGTCCGCGACACGCCCGCTGGGCAGTTCGACCATGGCCATATCATATGGAAGCTCCGGGCAGGGCAACAAACCTTCCATGAATTCAAGCTGCTCGGCAACAGGCTTACCTATGCGAACTGACGAGAGTCCGTAATGTTTAACGTTACCGCCCTTCGCAGCTATGCAAAGCTGGGCGTCGATTTTCAGATATGCGACCGAGCGCTCGCTGTAGAAGAAATCGTAAATCCAGCTTCTAACTTCTCTTGGCAAGACGTGCATGGTTTATTTGCTGACCATCGAAGCAAGTTGACGAAACGCATCATCAACATGTTCACCCGAAAGCGCACTTGTTAGATAGATTTGCCATCCAAGTTGCCTCAGTTCGTCAATTTCACTATCCGATATTGCCCACCGATCGGCCAGATCGGATTTGTTGAACAGCAATACAAACGGCATAGCGCCGAATTCAGCCTCGGCCCGCTCGCGCAACGTGAGCGCCACGGCAAGAGTAGCAGCGCGTGTTCCATCGACGACAAGCACGAGCCCACTCGCACCTCGCACATAGCTGACGCGGAATGAGCCGATATCGTCTTCGCCGGCCAAATCCCACAAAATCAGATCCACGGTTTTGTCCGGGAATGCGACACTCTTCTTGTCGATTTTCACTCCCACCGTGGTCAAGTAGGTTTCTGAAAAGATGCTTTGCACAAACCTGCGAACCAGACTCGTCTTTCCGACAGCGAACCCGCCCAACATGCAGATCTTCTTTTGCAATATCCTGGGCTCCGCCTAGTGGAAGTTTACCGTAACCGAAACTCTGCGGTTGGCGGAGTTCCCGGTTCGGCTATTTTCAATCTCCGCTGGCTCAAAGGTGCCCGCGCCGCGAACCAAGAGCAACTCCGGATCGACGCCGCGCTTCTTGAGAAGCGCACGAACTGTTTCCGCGCGCGCGGCGCTGATCGACAACTTGGCCGTTTCACGGCCCGTCTCGTCCGAATGGCCGGTCAACATGAACTGTGCTGTTACGCCTGCCTTGCGGGCGTCCTTGGCCAATTCCTTCAACTGATTCGCCAATTTGTCGAGAACCGGCAGTTGCTCTGGTCCCGGTACAGCCTTGCCAGAATCGAACAAAATGTCGACCGCTTGAATAGCCTCCCTCAAATGAGTGAGTTGCGGAGGGGTCAACTCACGCAGCTCGGAGATTTCTAGAGAGAGTCCGTCCGCGGACAGCTGTTGGGCGGCGACCCGCGCCCGATCTATCCAGGCGGCAGGAGCTTCACCCTGGGCAACGATGCGATCCTTGATGATCGAAAGCCGTACTGAATCCGGCGGAGTCAGCGACGCCATCAGCCGCTTCACCACGAACTTCGGATCAAGGCTTTGATAGAATTGCCACTGTGAATGAACGCGAGCAGGATCGACCCCTGTTCCGGACAGCAGAGCCTTCGGGTCGGCGGCCTGCGGGTCTCTCAGGCCGGAAATATAGAAATGTCCGCCCCTCGCCGTTTGTTGGCCGATGATGATTCCCGCTTGGGCCTCCAGTCGCGACACATAAGTCTGCCAGTGCTCCGCCGCGCGTGCTTCGGGGCTCACATCACGAACCTTGGAGATGTCGAATTCCGGTCCGCCTGCCGAAAGCTGTCGGGCCGCTGCGCGTGCGCGATCTATCCAGGTGTCGGGAGCCTCACCCTCGGCAACGATGCGATCATTGACGATCGAAAGTCGTACTGAATCCGGCGGAACCAGCGACACCATCAGCCGCTTCAGGACGAACTTCGGATCAAGGCTCTGATAGAATTGCCACTGCGAATGAACGCGGGCGGGATCTACCTGCGTTCCGGACAGCAGAGCCTGCGGGTCGGCGGCAAGCGGGTCTCTCAGGCCGGAAATATAGAAATGTCCGCCCCTCACCGTTTGTTGGGCGACGATGATTCCCGCTTGGGCCTCCAGTCGCGACACATAGGCCTGCCAGCGCTCCGCCGCGCGTGCTTCGGGGCTCACGTCACGAACCTTGGAGATATCGAATTCCGGTCCGCCTGCCGAAAGTTGTTGGGCCGCTGCGCGCGCCCGATCTATCCAGGTGTCGGGAGCCTCCCCCTCGGCAACGATGCGATCATTGACGATCGAAAGTCGTACTGAATCCGGCGGAACCAGCGACGCCGTTAGCCGCTTCAACACGAACTCCGGATCAAGACTCTGATAGAATTGCCACTGCGAATGAACGCGAGCAGGATCGACCTGCGTTCCGGCCAACAGAGCCTGCGGGTCGGCGGCAAGCGGGTCTCTCAGGCCGGCAATATAGAATTGGCCATCGCGCACCTTTTGTTCGGCAACGATGATGCCCGGCTGGGTCCCCAGTCGCGACACATAGGCCTGCCAGCGCTGCCCGGATTGCCAGGAAAGAAAGAACCAACCGCCTGCCGGAATCAGAACCAGCAGGACTGCAGCGACTACCAGCCACGGAAATCCCTGGTTTGATTCCTCCTGCTTCAGTTCAACGCAGGTCTGCAACTGCGTCTCTACGCCGGCCAACTGCGAACTGTCGCCGTCAAACTGCTCTAGAGCCTGTGAGCATTCATCATGGATGCGAAGCAATACATCGCGAATTATTTCATGTAATTCCTCCGGCGGATTTCCCCTGATCACCGCAACCAAGGTCGCAAACGGTCCAACTTCCGACCAGAGACGAAGCTCCCCGAAACGAATGGTGTCCAGGCCGCTCTGTTCTTTCTCGTTAAATGAGTCTTTTACAAAATCTTGAATTGCACTAAGCATAGAAGAAATGAGTTGAGGATCTTCGCTAGTTGCATTATCAGCAGTTACATGCGCTATCAAAAGCCCGGAATTGCGATTGATTAGAAAGACGTGTTCTACACGATAGACAAGAGAATGCTTAAGAACAACTTCTGAGAAGCTTGCTCCTGTTCTCCAAGCTTCAAGTCTCCACTTAAGCCCATGCCAGGTAAATATATGTCTTAAAGTTTCATTCAGCGACTGAAAGGTTTGGTCGATCTTTTCGCCGATCGACTTGCGAATAGCCGGCAGAAACACCGGGTACAATATATCCGTCAGTGTGCGCGGGCTCTTCTGGATGGACCGTTGCACGGCCCTCTCGACAGCTGGCGCAAGGGCCTCTCCGAGTTGCGCATGAGGCGCACGTGCGGCTGCACTGGGGAGAACACCCCCAACTGCAGCCGCAAGCTGCTCGGGTTCGTCGAGCAGGTGCGTAACTCGTGAAAGCTCCGAAATTTCGCCGCCGACCAGCAACTGGCGCAGCGTTTCCATGCGAGGATCGGCGGCTGGAACGCCTTCGAGACGCGCACGATAGTCCGGATCAACGTTCCGGGCAATTTCGATCAAAAGGCGAGCCAGAGCCTCGCGATCAATCTCTGTATCGTTCGAAGCTGCTCTTTGAGGGAGGCTGATTGGGTCGACAGTCGACGTCAAGTTCCGATCAACTCACTTTCCAGGTACGCTCCGAGTTGTTCTTGCTGCCGACGGGATCCTGATTTAGACATTTTGCAACCTCGACAAACAGGCCAGCCAAAAGATTTCTGTCGGTCTTGACATTGCCAAGATCGGAAAACATTTTCTCCATCAGCATCTGAATGCTTTCATTCTTTTGCTTGATTTCCTCACGCAGCAAATGATCGTTTCGATTTATCCGGTCCGCAACTTCCCGCTCAAGCTCGCTCAACTGATCCGACAACGCGCGCACCTGCTTTTCGAGCGCCTGATTTTGCTCGCGAAGATTCCGATCAATCTCCTTGTCGGCGTCGGCTCGCGCGTCTTTTTCGTTCCGCAATTGCGCCGCAAGCGAGTCGACCTGCTTCTTTGCATTTGACTCGTACATTTCAAGATTGCGCTTGGCCTCGGATTCGACATCCTTGAAGCGCTGCAAGACCCGTTCTTCAAGCTTGGAAAAGCGGCGGTCATAGTCCTGCATCTGGTTGCCGAACAGCAGATCACGTATCTTGTCGACACCTACAGCGTCGCCGGGGGCCCCGCTCTCGCGAGCCTGGCCCGCCATGAAGGTCAGCCCGCTTCCGTCTGCATTACTTATCAGATTTGCGTCCGCTTTATTTGCTGAAGAAGCGGTATTCGAAGATTCCTTGGCCATCTTTATGCCCCCTTCTTTGAACAATTGCCACAGTGCACCACTCAGAAACCAGCAAGCATGCCAGCAAAATACCCGGCTCGCAAGCCGGAATCTTCTTGGCTTAAGCCAATTCGTGCCTCCCTTTTACATCTCTTGGACTAGCAGCAAATGCACGAGTTCGGATTGATGTCGCTCTCGCATCTCTTTGTGATAGCAGCCATAACCGGCTAATCTAATCGATCATTGGACGCAATCTACTATCGAAATGAGTAATACAATGTCAGGCTATAGCTACTGGAGCGCAATTAAGTAGCGCAGATTCATTAGAAGTGTCTAAAGTAGCTGGTCTGGCGGTGCACGTACCGTCTCGCACCCGACTGTATACTGCGACGATCAGCTTCCGATGCGGGCCCAACGGTAGAAGGAAGGTCTTCTTTCGCACGGAGAATGGCTGTTCGAGAATGCACCTCGGAATCGAGGCGTTTCGGTCGATAGGAGGGGAGCGACAGTCCCAATAACTGCAGTCATTCACACCAAAGCTTCAGTGGGCGGCATTTGTTGCGCCCCCAATTGCAAAAGACGTCAGGTTGCCATAGCTATTGCACTCATACGGTGCCCGGGACCGCCGCCTGTGGTCATGGCGCCGACTCCGGGGATCGACATGAGTATGCGGCATGCTTGGCTTTGACGTGCATCTGCGACAGCTGGCGCCCAAGCTCGGCGGCACGGATGCGAATGCTGTGCCAGGCTTCCAACTTCGGTAGCACGACAGGAGCAAGCTCGCTCTGCAGCCAAATGGCGGCGTCGCGGCGGCGCGGAAGAGTTCGCAGGAGACTGTTTGGACGCAGCGTCCCTGAGGACCGTTTCCTTTGGCAGGAAATCGCCGGCTATGTTTCGGGACTCTTGTTCTACCTTCGAACCAACGCGCGGGTTACACGGCGTGGCGCATAATCCCTTGGTTTCAATCGTGGTTCCTGCGCACAACGCGGAGGTAACGCTGGCGCGCGCACTCGATTGCCTTCTCGATCAGGAAATAGTGGATTGGGAGGCGATCATCGTCGACGACGCCTCCACGGACCGCACCCCCGCGATCATCGCCGGTTATGTGGAGCACGATGCCCGGTTTCGGACGTTGAGCTCTTGCGCGTATAGCGCCGCCGGCGCGCGCAATATCGGGATGTCGACAGCGCGCGGCCACTGGCTCATGTTTCTGGATGCGGACGATTGGGTGGATGCCAGCTTCCTTGCGAAAATGCTGGCCGCACTTGAAGCCGCGCCCGATGCGGTCGCCGCCTATTGCGGTTCCCGGCGCGTGATGCCCGATGGCGAACTCACCCAGTCGAGCATCGCGACGGAGGTTGCGATCCAGCCCTTCGAAACATTCGCGCGCCGGTGCGCGATCCGCACTCACGCGCTGCTCGTCGACCGGAAGACAATTGCCGAGTTGGGCGGCTTCGATGTGTCGCTGCGTACCTGCGAGGACTGGGATCTGTGGCAGCGCCTCGCACGTCTAGGCAAACATTGGGTGATGGTCGACGAGCCGCTCGCTTTTTATCGGGTCAGCCCCAACGCGCTCAGCCGCAATTCGACGCAGATGCTGGCAGATGCGGAAATCGTGATCGCCCGCGGCTTTTCCGCCGATCCCAGGGTCAAACACCCGGCATCGGCTCACGCCAATGGAGCGATCGAGGCGAACGGCCGCACCGCTTCAGAAGCACTCGCGTGGTTCGCGTTGTGGAACGCCGCATCGGATTGCGGCTGCGGCTCGCGCTCGATCAACCCGCAGTCCCTGCGCACGCTCCCGGCAGGACGTAAGTGGGCGCGTGAGATCGCCAAGGTGGCCGTCGATGGCCTTATGGTAGGAAGCCTGTCGGTGCCAGCGCAATTGGCTGCCAGGTGGGACAGGTTCGGCGACTCCCTCACCGAGTTGATCATCGAACTCGGCAAGGTCTGGAATAATCCCGACGCGGCTCGCCGCGTGCAGTATCACTTTGAGCAAATGCTGCTCGATGTCGACGATCTTGCCGCGCCGCGCAGGCTGGCGCGGACACTTGGAATTCGTGTCGACGCGCGAAATCCGGCCTCGATCGAAGTGCCGGAAGGAATCGATCAAATCTATGCCCATCTGATGATGGATGGCCAGATCGAGGCTCTCGTGCAGTTCGGCGTACTCGGGAGAGTGACAAGGCGTCATTGGATTGAATTGATTCTGAATTTCGTGCCCCCTGAGCGGCCTATGCACAGTGCCGCGCGACTTGCGAGGCGATCGCCTGTAGATGCACCGCAAAAGGGCGCCGGTGCCGACAAGTCAAACATGTTTGCAGCCGAGGCATTGTTGTCCATGGCGGGACGCCGGTCTGATCGGGACAGCCATTTCGGCAAACTCGCGGGATTGGCCGCGGAAGCGCAGGCGCTGGTTCGGTCGAGCGCCGAAACTAAAGAGCCTTTTACAGCGCCGCGCCGTGCACGGGCCGCGGATGGGCGTGACAATGATCGCACATCTTTCTGGAATCGCCATTTCGCGACCGAGGATCCCTGGAACTACGGTTCGCCCTATGAGCAGGAAAAATATGAGCGGCAGCTCGAAATTCTGCCTGCCGGTCCCATCGGACGGGCGCTTGAGCTGGCCTGCGCGGAGGGCCACTTCACGCGGCAGCTGGCGCCGCGCGTGGGCCATTTGACCGCAACTGACATCTCCGCCGTAGCCGTCGGACGGGCGCGCGCGCGATGCAGCGATCAGCCGAATGTTGAGTTCGGCGTACTGGATTTCTCTGCGGACACGCTGCCGGGCGAAATGGATCTGATCGTGTGTTCGGAAGTGCTCTACTACCTGGATGATCTCGCCGATGTGCGGCGCATCGCCAAAAAACTCATTGAGGCGTTGGCGCCTGGCGGCAGTTTCATCAGCGCACACGCATTCGTGCTACGAGACAATGTTGGAAGGACGGGCTTCGACTGGAACACATTCGGTGCACAAGCGATCTCAGAGACGCTGGCAGCGACCGACGGCCTCGTCCTCGATCAATCGATCCAGACCGAGCTCTACCGCATAGACCGCTTCCGCCGCCTGTCACCAGGCGACGTGGCGACGGAAGCGATGGTAGATCATGTGCCAATCCGCGCACCCGTTGAAATCGGGGTCGCGCGAAATATCGTCTGGGGTGGGGCGCGGGCCTTGCGCCGCGATGTGGCACGTAGCGAGCGGCGGCAGCGTATCCCCGTCCTCATGTATCACAGCGTCGCCGATGATGGTCCGGCCGCGCTCGCCCGTTTTCGGCTCGCGCCCGCCGCATTCGCCAGCCAAATGGCATGGCTGCGCGCCAATGGCTTTCACGCGATTAGGTCCGAGCAGCTGGAATGGTTCATCGTCAACCGTCAGCCTTTCGTTGGCCGCCCAGTGCTCATCACGTTCGATGACGGCTTCCAGAACTTTGCCGACCATGCCTGGCCGGCCTTGCGCACGAACGACCTGACCGCGGAAGTGTTCCTGGTGACGGACCTGGTGGGTGAAAGTGCACAATGGGACGCCTACAGCGGCCCGCCGACGCAGCTTATGGACGCCGGGACGGTGCGACGCCTCGCCGGCGAAGGTGCGTTCTTCGGAAGCCATCTGGCGACGCATCGCGCGATCGATGGTCTGTCGAGCTCTGACTTGGCCGCCGAGCTCCTGCGCTCTCGTATGTTCATCGAACGATGGACCGGTCGGCCAACCACGGCGTTCGCGGCACCCTTCTCTGTCACCGACCGACGGCTTGGCAGGCTGGCCAAGGAGTGCGGCTATCGAATCGGCTTCGGCGGCAGACACGGGCCGGCGGACCTCGATTGCGATCCCATCGACCTTCCGCGCATCGAGATTCGCGGAGATCACTCGCTCGATGACTTTGTTGGCAAAGTCGAGGCCGTGCTCGCATGAACGGTGAACTTGTCAGTATCTAGATTTGTAACAAATTGGTTCCGCTTTTTATTCGGTGTCCCGCCCGCTTACCTCGTTCGCAAGTCTATTGGGCGACTTGGGATACGGCTGACATCAGCTCCTGCGGGCTTGGCGCCCCAAACATGTATCGCCCACCCTCTGGAACCTCCGTGAAGCTCCAGCGGACGATCCCCTGCCGGTCCAGCAGGAACTGACCGATCAATTGTCCGTGTCCCGTTGCTAGCATCTGCTCGTCGGCTTCGGTCAGCTCGTAATGGTCCCTCTTGTTGAGGATTTCGCTGGCCGCAAGAGGATCCATAGGACCGGGCAACTCGCCTGGTATGTCGACCCGCATATCCTTTGCCGCGGCCATCGAGACCTTGTACGGCCAGTTCGTCTCGTTTTGGGTGAATTCGAGATTGGGCAGTCCAAAAGCACGATGTGAAGCGCGTTCAGGATCGGAGGCCGCAAGCAGATTCGGCATCGGATGATAGCGGAAATAGAGACGCGCCCGTTCGATCGGCGTGTTGACCACCGCCAGGCTCTCCACGCCCTTTTCGCGCAGCTCCGGATCAAGCCGCGCCTGGGCGGCGATATGGCGCCGGCAAAACGCGCAATGCAGACCTCGAAACAGGCCGACCAGCACCGGTTTTTGGCCGCGAAAATCGTCAAGCGCGATCTTGCCTTCCTGGGTAATGGCGTCGAGTACCACGTTTGGCGCACGGTCGCCCGGTTGAAGCGGCACCAAGTCACTACGCGCGGACATTTCCAACCTCCAACCCCGGCTAGTCGAGAAAAGGCAGCACCACAAGCGCTTCCGGGTCGAGCCCGTGCTGGGCGCATATACCCTGCGCCAGGGAAAAGTAGCGTTCGGCCTCGGCCAGATTGTCGAGGTCGAGATTAAGCGTTGCGAGACCATCATAACACGGAAACAGCAGTTGGGGTTCGCCCGTTTCGCGAGCTACGTCCAGTGCTTCGTGGAACAACCCAACCGCCAGGTCCGGACGGCCGTTGCACTGGTGGATCTGCCCAAGCACGATCAACGGCACCGGCAGGTGCTCGCGCTGGTCGAGCGCCCGGTCGATCTCGATGGCCTTCTCCGCAGCAGGCACGCCCTCCGTTGGACAGCGATCCGTGAAAGTACAACAAGCGACCGCCAGATTGGCGAGGAGGCGCGCCTGGAAACCCAAATCACCAATACGGCGCGCCACTTCAAGACCGCGCCGACAGACCTCCATCGCCTTTGCGGGATCGATGGTCGTGTAAAGCACGCCGAGATTGGTGTAGCCGCGGCAGGCCGCGCCCAGCAGACCGGCGGCTTCGGCCAATTCAATGCTACGCTCAACCTGACGCACGGCATCACGGTTTCGCCCAAGGCGAGCCAGCGCGACAGCCTTGGTATTGAGTGCCTCGGCGGTCACAAGAGTGGAATCACACCTTACCTCGGAGACATGCTCCGTTGTCAGTGTGCCTACGCAATCCAGCGCCGCGTCTGCCCATTTTGCCGCGAGAGCGTGATCTCCGCTACGGAACGCCTGTCGGCCACGTTCTTGCCACAGATGCGCCTGCTCGATCGGGGCATCCGCTCCATCGAGGAGCGCTGCCGCCTCAGCATAGCGGGGTTCTGCCTTGTCCCGCTTGCCGACATCCCAGAGTAGCCGACCGATCTTACGCAAAACTCGCGCCGAGGCGACGCGATTGGCCGACTCGCGGTATGCCTGCAACACCGTCTCGTAGTGGTGGTGCGCGATCTCGCGGCGGCCTGCCGGGCCGCTCAAATCGGCAATGCGCTCTGCAATTGCCAGTTTGAGCGGTGTTTGCCCGATCGCGCCCAACGCAGTCAGTGCTCGCTCGTAGAAACGAAGGGCGTCGTCGTTGGCATATATCATGCGAGCGCGATCGCCTGCCGCCTGCAGGTAATGCGCGCCCTTCTCCCGCTCGGCGCTCTGTGCAAAATGATGACCGAGCACGGTCAAATCCTCGAGCCGTTCCGGCTCGTCGCCGCACAGTTGCTCCAAGGCAGCACCGATCCGCCCGTGGATTTCGGTCCGGCGTTGCACGAGCAGATTCTGGTAGATCACGTCCTGCAGCAATGTTTGCGTAAAGCGGTAGCTTTGAGACGAGACCGAGCCTGATCCAGCAACTTCCTCGATGATTTCCGCATCGCAAAGCAGTTCGCAGCCGGCTTCGAGCCGGCCGGGGTCGGCTGTCACGGTTTTCAGAAGTGTGGCATCGAAGCGCGGGCCGATTACCGCGGCCTCCTGGGCCAACCGGCGCGCCTCTTGGGGCAGCCGGTCGACGCGGGCAAGCAACATTGCCTGGATAGTGGCGGGGATGCCGGTTGCGACTTCGCCTGCCACAGTCCGCCATCGCTGGCCCTCTCGCATCAGTACACCGCGATCGATAAGGCCGCGAACGATTTCCTCTACAAAAAGGGGGTTGCCGCCCGCGCGCTCGAGGATCTGGTCGAGAAGCCCTCCCGCGGAGCTTACCCAGCTCTCGCCGAAAAGCGCTGCCAGCAGGCTGCGTCCGTCATCATTGTTGAGTGGCGGAAGCCTGAGCGCTGTGTGACTGACCCGACTTGAGTCGAGCTGGTCGTTGTCCGGCGCCGGACGATGCGTGACCAGCAACATCAACCGCGTGCGTTCCAACCTGTCCATCACGAAACGTAGTGCCTCGAGCGACACGGCGTCGGCCCAGTGCAGGTCTTCGACGACAATCAATAGCGGCGACAACGCAAGCCGCCGTTCGATGATTGTGCGGACTGCGTAGAGAATTTGCCGCCGCAGCTGCTCGGGCTCGACATGCTGCAAGGTGGCATCGGGGTCGCCAAGGCCAAGCACATGGTAGAGCAAAGGCATCAGCCGCTTCGCCTCCTCGCCCTGCAGGCCGAGATCGGCAAGCAAGCCTGCGAGCTTCCCCCGCATTTCGTCCCCATTGTCGTTTTGCATCATCCCGGCAGCGCTGCGCACCACTGCGCCCAAGGCGCCAAAAGATTGTTCACCCAGCGGTGAGCACGTGGCCTGCCGCACGGCGACGTTGCGAAAACGCTCCTCGTCGCCGACGCGGGCGACGAACTCCTTCACCAGCCGCGATTTCCCGATGCCGGCTTCTCCGACGAGGCGGACAAGTTGGGCCGAGCCGCCGCACGCCTGGTCAAGGCTCGCCATCATTCTATTGAGCTCCGCACCACGACCTATTAGCGGCGCACTGAGGCCGAGCGCCTCGAGCCCGCGCGCTGCACGCGGCACCGCTAGCGGTGCGTCCAGTCGATGAACGAGCACGCTGCCAGCCTTGCCGCGAAACACGACATCACCCAGCGACTCGTAAGAGAAGGCATGCCGGGTCAGCCTGTGAGTGAGCTCGCCTACCAGCACCTCACCCGGTGCGGCCAGCGATTGCAGGCGTTGCGCCGTATTCACTGTGTCGCCGGTCACGGAATAGGATCTGGCGGTGCCGATGCCCAATCCGCCAGTAACGACCGGACCAGTGTTTATGCCGATGTGGAGTAACAGAGGCGAGCCGGAGTGGGGGGTGCTTTCGCCGAGCCGCGCCGTCCGGGCGATCATGTCGAGAGCGGCGCGAAGCGCACGTTCCGGATCGTCCTCATGCGCGACCGGCGCACCGAACAAAGCGAGCAGTGCATCGCCGATGAATTTGTCGACGAAACCACCAAAGTTTCGCACGGCCGCCGTCAATTCCTTGAACAGTTTGTTCTGCAGCGCTTGCATGACCTCGGGGTCGAGCTGCTCGCTGAGTGTCGTAAAGCCGCAAAGGTCGGCGAACAGGACCGTTACCGTCCGGCGATCGGCGTCAGAGACGGGATGCAGCCCTTCTTCGCTTTCGATGTTCGGAAGCAGCGACGGAGTTCGAGAAGGCGGCACAATGGTCCGGCTTGGTGCCGGAGCAGGCCGTTCGACGGCTTTTGCGGGCGCACCGACGCTTGCCCCACATTTCGGACAGAACTCGAAATCAGGTGCGCAGGTGTAGCCGCAACTGGCGCATGGCACGGGCTGGCGCCTGCCACACCTCGGACAGAAGGCGTAACCGCCCTCAATCTCGAAACCGCAGCCCGAGCAGTCCATCGAACAAGACCTCACTAGTGGCCGTGACGGCGTGATCTCGCCCGCACTTCACGGCCAGACTATTCACAAGGATGCACCGATAGTCGTCGACGGGCAAGCGGCAGCGAGCGATCCGTGTGGGTCCGGTGGCAGAGCGCTGCCCATTCGGGCGGCTGCGTGGCCGTCGTCTGCGAAAGTTCCCTCTTACCCTCCGTCTTCCTGCTATCATGAAGATGAGAGGCCGTTGACCTCTTGATACAACGGGCTGACTCGCAACGCTGTCACCGACGTCTCGCGCGCTTCCGGCCCGCAGCTACGGCCATCTGGGCCGTTTCGCCGAAGCCCGCGCGGCATGGCAGGAGGTGCTTCGCGTCAATCCCGACTATTCGTTGGAATACCGTCGCAAAGTCTTGCCCTACAAGAACCGGTCGATTTCGAACACGTGGTGGATGGGCTCCGCAAGGGGCGGTGCGGTGCAATGACAGGTGAGGCCTATGCGGCCGGATCAGACGCTAGAGCCTTTCACGTTTTGATGGAAGCGTAGCCGGCGTTTGCGAAGTAGTTGTTGCATTCGGTTGCCTCGATCGTTTCAACGAGGTGGCCGATGTGGCGCC